>CAKSCN010000035.1 GCA_934444485.1 uncultured Eubacteriales bacterium
CGCTTATGTCGGGCGGCTTCATCACCGAAAGGGAAAAGCAAATAGCCGACAGTGCGTTTTCCACAGCGGCATTTGAAAAGGTGAATGCCGAAAGCGACCGTGCGGTTCTGCGTGCCGATATACTCAAATCGGTAATATTCGGAGTGATGAACTTTTCGTAGGCTCACTCCCCGCACCGAAGAAACAATGATATCAATCGACGAAAGGACTGACATATATGCTTTGTGATAAATGTAAAACCAAGGAAGCAACCTTCCACTATAAAGTATCCGAAAACGGTAAGATTACCGAAACACACCTTTGCAGTGACTGCGCAAAAGAAGCGGGCATTTCTACGGAGTCGATCTTCGGAAACACGACCGGCAATATCTTCTCGGATTTTCTTTCCGACGATGATGTGTTCGGCAGCTTCTTCGGAGGACTTCTCGGAAAGAACGTTCCCTCTCTCGGACAGAATACACTTCTCGGCAAGAACACGGTTTGTCCGTCGTGCGGCATGACGGAGGCAGAGCTTCAGAGAGGCGGCAAGCTCGGATGCGCCGAGTGCTACAAGACCTTCGGAAGACTCCTTTCGCCGACGGTCGCAAAGATTCACGGCAACGTGGTTCACACCGGCAAGTCGCCTAAGGGCTACGCAGAACACAAGGAAAAGGTAAACGAGCTTGACGAGCTGAAAAAGAAACTCGAAAAAGCTATAGAAGCTCAGGAATACGAAGAAGCCGCAAAGCTTCGTGACAAAATAAGAGACCTTGAGAAAAAGGACGGTGACGTACAATGAAATGGTATCAGAGTGAAATTTCACCGGACAGCATTGTAATAAGCTCTCGTGTAAGACTTGCGAGAAACCTTGAAAACTTCCCGTTTCCGCCGAAGCTTGACGGCAAGGGACGTGAAAAGATAATAGCCGCAGTCCGTTCGGCTCTCGAAAAATACGGCACGGAAAACTACACCTACACGGATCTTTCCGAGAGGACGGCAAACGAAAACTCGGTTCTTGTCGAGGATCATCTCATCAGCCGTGAATTCTGCGATATGCCGCAGAGCGTAAAGCGTACTCTTGTCACCGACGAGGACGGCAAGATAGCGGTTATGATAGGCGAGGAGGATCACCTGAGGATACAGTGCATTCTCCCGGGACTTGCGATAGAAAAGGCGTATGAGGAAGCGAATGCGGTGGACGATATAATCGCAAAGGGCGTAAATTACGCATACGACGAAAAACTCGGCTACCTCACAAGCTGTCCCACGAACCTCGGTACGGGACTCCGTGCGTCGGTAATGCTTCATCTGCCGGCAATAAAGGAGTGCGGTTACTTAAAGAGCGTCATGAACCTTATGACGAAGATAGGACTCACCGTAAGAGGACTCTACGGAGAGGGAAGCGAGGCGGACGGATGTCTGTATCAGATATCCAATCAGGTTACGCTCGGTATCTCCGAGAAGGATACCATCGAAAAGCTCTCGGACGCCGTTGCGAAGGTCGTCGATAAGGAAACGGAGCTTCGCCGCAAGATGAAAACTCAGGGCGGCGTTGCCTTTGAAGACAGGCTCTGGCGTGCTTACGGCATACTTACAAACGCAAGAAGACTCTCGTTCTCCGAATTTGTATCGCTTTGGTCGGACGTAAGACTCGGTGTTTCGTGCGGTATTATCACGGGTATCAGAAGCAAGAACCTCACATCTCTTCTCATAACCTCGATGCCGTGCCACATAATCGACCTCTCGCCCGAAGCGAAGAATCCGGCAAGACGTGACGAGATAAGAGCCGCAAAGGTAAGAGAAGCTCTTGCGGTAAAGTAAAGCGTTAGCTTCTGCCGGGACTTTAACGGGCTTCGGCAAGACTTACAAAGAACAGAACAACAGGTTTTTCTTCCCACGAAGGTATTTGATATCTTCATCTCACGGAAAGGAATGATATATATGCTTAGATTTACAACCAATGCGGCAGCGGCTATAACGGCTGCACAAAAGACAGCGGGCGAACTCGGACACAACTACGTCGGCAGCGAGCATTTGCTCCTCGGGCTTCTCAGCCGTACCGACAGCATTGCGGCAAAGCTTCTCACCGACGCCGGTGCCGACTACGATGCGGTTCACGGTATGGTGGTTTCCGAATCCGGCACGGGCGAGGCGGCAGGCAGTGAAGGACTTGCCGTAACTCCGAGAACAAAGAGAATAATCGATCTCTCCGCTCAGATAGCAAACTCCATGAATCAGGGTTACGTCGGCACGGAGCATCTTCTCATGGCGCTTCTCAAGGAGGACTGCGTGGCAAGAGACATCCTCGGCAGACTCTCGGTTGACGTCGATAATCTTTACTCCAAGGCGAGTGCCTCCGCAATGGGCTTCTCCGCTCCTTACGGAAGTGCCGCTGACGACGATGAGGACGACGACGGCTATGCTTACGGCGGTGCAGGCTCGTCCGCTCCTGCGGGCGCAAAGAAGGGTGGCGGCAAAACCCCGACTCTCGATAAGTACGGCACCGACCTTACAAAGGCGGCAAAGGAGGGTTCTCTTGACCCCGTAATCGGTCGTGACAAGGAGACCGAGCGTGTAATCCAGATACTCTCGAGACGTACAAAGAACAACCCCTGCCTTATCGGTGAACCGGGCGTCGGCAAAACGGCGGTTGTCGAAGGACTCGCACAGAAGATTGCCTCCGGCGACGTTCCCGAAACGCTCAAGAACAAGAGAGTCGTTGCTCTCGACCTCTCCGGTATGATTGCAGGCGCAAAGTACAGAGGCGAATTCGAGGAACGTATCAAGAGCGTAATGGACGAGGTCAAGAACGCCGGCGACGTTATCCTCTTCATCGATGAAATCCACACCCTTATCGGTGCCGGCGGTGCCGAGGGCGCAATTGACGCCGCAAACATCTTAAAGCCCGCTCTTGCAAGAGGCGAGATGCAGGTGATAGGCGCGACGACCATCGACGAATACAGAAAGCACATCGAAAAGGATGCCGCACTCGAACGCCGTTTCGGATCTGTCTTGGTCGGCGAACCCACGAAAGAAGAAGCTGTTCTCATACTCAAGGGACTCCGTGACAAGTACGAGGCTCACCACAAGGTAAAGATCACCGACGAAGCGATAGACGCCGCAGTAAATCTCTCGGTAAGGTACATCGCCGACAGATATCTTCCCGATAAGGCGATCGACCTCATCGACGAGACCGCATCGAGAAAGCGTATTCACGAGATTACCGAACCCGACGACATAAGAAACACCGAAGACAAGCTCAAGAGCGTTAAGGGCGAAAAGGAGGAAGCGGTAAAGTCGCAGAACTTTGAAAAGGCGGCGGAGCTTCTCACCGAGGAAAAGAACCTTTCCGCAAAGCTTGAAAAGATGAAGAGCGAGTGGAAGGACGCCAAGGGCGGCAAGGGTGCAAACTATCCGTCAATCGGCGAGAACGATATCGCAGAGACCGTCACGAGCATGACCGGTATTCCCGTATCGAAGCTTGAGGGCGACGAATCCGAAAAGCTCCTTCACCTCGACGAAATACTCCGCAAGCGTGTCATAGGTCAGGACGAGGCTGTTTCCGTAATCGCAAGAGCGATAAGAAGAGGCAGAACCGGACTCAAAGACCCCAAGAGACCTCAGGGTTCATTCATTTTCTGCGGTCCTACGGGCGTAGGTAAAACGGAGCTTTCAAAGGCACTTGCGGAAGCACTCTTCGGAGACGAAAACGCAATAATAAGAATAGATATGTCGGAGTACATGGAGAAGCACAGCGTGTCTAAGCTCATCGGCGCACCTCCCGGATACGTCGGATACGATGAAGCCGGTCAGCTCACCGAGAAAGTACGCCGTAAGCCCTACTCGGTAGTCCTCTTCGACGAGATAGAGAAGGCTCACCCGGATGTATTCAACATTCTCCTCCAGATTCTCGAGGACGGTATGCTCACGGATTCTCACGGCAGAAAGGTAGACTTCAAGAATACCGTTATCATTATGACCTCGAACCTCGGCTCTTCCGACATCGCCGACAACAGGAAGCCTCTCGGATTTGAGGGTGCGGCAGACGGCGAAAAGGAAGCAAAAGACGAAAGAGAACGTGCGAAGGAGGCAGTCATGGCGGCGCTTAAGAGAACGTTCCGTCCCGAGCTTCTCAACCGTATCGACGAGATCGTAGTATTCAACAAGCTCTCCGACGAGGATATCGCAAAGATTGCAAAGCTCATGCTCTCCGAGATTACCAAGCGTATCAACGCAATGGGCATCGAGATCACCTTCACCGACGAACTCTGCAAGCAGCTTGCAAAGGCAGGCTTCGACCCCGTTTACGGTGCAAGACCTCTGCGTCGTGCAATTCAGCGTGAGATTGAGGATTCCTTCTCGACCGAGCTTCTTGAGGGCAAGGTCAAAGAGGGCGACAGCGTAATTGCCGACTTCAAGGACGGCGGCGTTGTCTACACCAAGGTCGAAAAGAGCGGCGATGCCGAGAAGTCCGAAACCGAAGCGAAGAAAGAGGAAAACGCCGAGGACGAAAAGAAGCCCGGCGACGCCGATAAAGCGGAATAATCCGAATAAGTAAAATTTACCCCGGTGGTTCGTGTGTGAGCCGCCGGGATTTCTTTATGTGACTACGGGGGACGAGGGTTACGGGGGTGTTCTTTTCTGAAGAAAAGAACCAAAAGACTTTATCCTATAGTAATTTGGAGGTAGTACCGCACGACGGCGCATATATGCGCATCAAAAGGCGGACTCCGTCGTGAAATGGAGCAAGACCGTGCATATCGGAGGATATACCGTTCGACATCGGCTAAGCCTCCGTCGAAGATGAGTTTGGCATCAGGATTTGTGGGGAATGTAATTCGGGGAAACACCGTTCGCAATGAAACGCCTCGCATAGCTCGACAATTTCATTTTTGCGAAGATGAGCTTTTTGGAGAGTGCATGGTTTGAGCTTTGCTCTTTCTTCATGGGAAATTCGGTGAAAATGCGGCTTTCTTGAGAGTGCGAAGCTCGAGATTAGCATTATCTCTATGGTGTAGTAATGGAGGTAGCGAAGCTACCGAGGCTCCCTTGTGCAACCGGTTGCAGAGCAACCTCTGGAGCTGTCAGCGAAGCTGACTGAGGGGCTGTCGGATAAGAACTCTCTCAATGGTATAGCAAGGCGATAACAAAGCCGCCTGAGGGGCTGTCAGATAAGTGCTTTCTTCATGGAAAATTCGGTGAAAATGCGGCTCTTGGGTGTGTACGAAACTCGAGGTTCGCATTCTCCACATGGTATTTTGTAGGGAACGGGCTTGCTCGTTCCTCATGAACCAAACGCAAGGTTATCGTTTTCGTACCGTAGAAATGCGGCAAACGGTAAGCACTATTCAAAATTGAAGAAAAGCGCAGCTTTTCAACCCCAATTCTCCATTCTCCATTCTCCACTCTCCACTCTCAATTTCAAAGCGACTTCAGGAGCTTTTCCACCCAAACGTTGCGAAGCAACACATCACGACGGCGGAAGCCGTCACTTCACTTCGGCGAAGCCGAAACTTCACTCGTTCCGAAGGAACGACATAACTACTTCACCCTCACTTCCGTTTCCCCGTTCTCGTACCTCACGCTGTAAGTCAAGGTCGGAGCGGCGTTCTTTGAGAGTGTGCGCCACACGGCTTTTTGCTTTTCGCACGGCAGACCGAACGGCGAAAGGTCGATGCCGCCCTCGGGCAGAACATTTACGCTCTTGAAGTTGTCAAAGCCGTAATCGAGCATCGCCGTGTGAGCGTTCCAGTCGTCGGGACAGCCGAGAGTCACCGCAATAAGAAGCGTACCGTCACGCTCCGCCGCACTCACGAGACACCGCCCCGCCGCTTTGGTGAACCCGGTCTTTACTCCGCACGCACCGTCGTACAGCCGGAGAAGCTTGTTGTGGTTGGTAAAGTACCGCCTTTTTTCACTGTTTTCTCCGCCCATAACCGCACTTTGCGTCGATACCGCTTCGGCAACCGTCTTGTTTTCGAGAGCCGCCGACGCAATAACCGCAAGCTCGTATGCCGTGGTGTGGTGACTGTCGTCGGGAAGTCCGTGGGGATTGGTGAAATGCGTTGACGTGAGTCCGAGACTCTGCGCCTTTTCGTTCATTTTTTCCGCAAACGCATCGACGCTGCCGCACGACAGAACCGCAAGAGCCGTCGCCGCATCGTTGCCCGATTCGAGCATGAGACCGTATAAAAGCGTCTTTACGCTCACCGTCTCTCCGGCTTCAAGGTAGATAGAGCTTCCCTCAATTCCGGCGGCGTCCTTCGGAACTTTCACATAATCGTCCGGAGACAGCAGCTCAGCGGCAACAAGTGCCGTCATTATTTTTGTAGTGCTTGCCATGGGGAGAATGCGGTCGCAGTCGTGCGAAAAAAGTATCTCCCGGCTTCTTCCGTCAATGAGTACCGCACCCTCGGCATATACGTTCGGTGCGGAGCTTTCCGCTGTCGGTACGCCGATGTCAACCTCCGTGAGTACTGCCGACGGCACGGTAGGGAATATGTCTCTCGGTTCGGTCGTCCCTGCCGCAAGCCGGAAAAAAGGCATAAGTGCGACGAAAAGTCCGAATATTATGAGCGTCGATGCCGAAAATTTTCCGTGTGTGTCCATATAATTTACCTCTCTTGTACGAATGGTACATTATATGCTTGTCCGCACCCGGTACTTTACAAACGCAAATATGTTTACATCATCGTTACAATGTTGCGAAATAAGGAGAGTATAATACGTTTAACGACGATATTGGAGAAAATATACATGAACATATTCAAAAAAGCGGCGTACAAACTGAAAAAATATCCGAAAGGCGAGGTCACGGTGATTATTGCCGCAGGCGGTACGGGAAGCAGAATGGGCGGCGTGCCGAAACCGCTTCTCAATCTGTGCGGAAAACCGGTTATAGAGTACAGCCTTGAAGCGTTTTCTGCCTGCGAATGTGTCGGACGTATATTTATAGCCGCCAAAGCGGACGACATACCGAGCTACGAGAGCATAATGAAAAGCGGACGCTTTCCGAAGCTTGCCGGAGTCGTCGAGGGCGGCGGAACAAGAAGCGAGTCGGTCGCAAATGCGTTTACGGCGGCAATGAGGGACGGAATGACCGACTTTGTGGCAGTTCACGACGGCGCAAGACCGCTCATAACTCCCGATGAAATAGAGCGTGCCGCAAAGCTTGCCGCAGTTTACGGGAGCGGAGTGTGCGCCTCAAGGGTGCGTGACACCGTCAAGCGTGCGAACCGAGGCGGCAAGGTCACGGAGAACATCGACCGTGAGGGGCTGTGGCTCATCTCGACTCCGCAGATTTTCTCGACGGACCATTACCATGCGGCATTGTCGGCGGCGGTCGCAAGCGCAAAGAAGAACGGCTCTTCGCCGATAGATTTCACTGACGACAGCACGATGTTCGGCGACGCAGGCTTCACGGTGATGCTGTCCGAAGCAAGCGCAGACAACATAAAGATAACCTACCCCGATGACATAGCGGTTGCAGAGGGAATACTCGCCGCAAGAGAAAGAGGTAAAGCATGATGAATGTGAGCGATATACGCATAGGTCACGGCTACGACGTCCACAGGCTGACCGAGGGGCGGCGGCTTATTCTCGGCGGGGTCGATATTCCGCACACAAAGGGACTCGACGGTCATTCCGACGCCGACGTACTCACCCACGCACTCTGCGACGCTATGCTCGGCGCACTCGCTCTCGGCGACATCGGACGTCATTTCCCCGACAACGACGACAGCTACCTCGGAATATCGAGTCTGATTCTTCTCGAAAGAGTGGCGGAGTTTTGCCGCAAAAAGGGATACGTTCTTTCAAACTGCGACGTGACGGTTCTCGCACAGAAGCCGAAGCTTGCGCCGCACATTGACGAAATGCGTGAGAACATCGCACGTGCCGTCGGAGCCGATATCGACCGTGTCAGCGTCAAAGCCACCACGGAGGAGCGCCTCGGCTTTACGGGCAGGGAAGAGGGTATTGCCGCCCATGCCGTGGTGATTATGGCAAAGGAATAATTACGTATAAAAAACGCCGCCGAGGATTGGGTTTCTTCGGCGGTTTGGACTATTCGGTGATTATTATCGATTCAAAGTATCTTTCGCAGAACGCTGTCATTTCTTTTATCTCGTCCGGCGTAAAGGTAACTCCGCTCGGTGCGACGACAAGCTTATCCTCAATGTCATCGAGACGGTGAATAATTGCAATGACTTTCCCCGTAAAATGTTTTTTGGGTTCACAAACTCCGAGAATGTAAGCGTCTGTTCCTTCACCGTCAGGGGAGAGCGTTCCCTCAATGTAACCGTAATTGACAGTGTAGATTGTGTCATGGTGTTTCGGATGGCGGCTGCCGACGGGACGGTCAACCGTTACACGGACAGTGTCTCCTATTGAGGGAAATGCGTTTCTCACTTCGCCTTGCAGACATCTACCCACGCCGCAAAGCCGGAGTACTTTTCAAGCTCGGGGATAGTCAGCTCAATTGCGCTGTTTGCGCTTCCGCACGCCGGGAACACTGTCTCGAAACGCTTGAGCGATTCGTCGAGATAGACCTCAACCCCGTCGTTTACGGCAAAAGGACACACACCGCCCACGCCGTAACCTATAGTCGGTTCGACCTCGTCAAAGGTCAGCATCTTTGCCTTGACCCCAAAGCGTGCCTTGTACTTTGCGTTGTCAACCTTGACGTCGCCTGCGGTAACGACAAGTATCGGCTTGTCGCCCACGAAAAACGACAGCGACTTTGCTATTCTGCACGGTTCGCAGCCGAGAGCCGCCGCCGCAAGCTCGACAGTCGCACTCGACACATCGAATTCCCTCACACGGTCCGCAATGCCGCACTTTGCGAAATATTCTTTTACTTTTTCTATTGCCATGATGATTACCTCCATGTTTTTCTGTGTTTACTTTTATCACATAATCATGACTCTGCGGTGTATAACTTTCACGATATCTGTAAACTTGCGCCGAAAAAGTGCCGCAGTATGGGAAATTTCGCATATTCACAAGAAAATTTACATATACGGCGATTATATTGTAAAACTTTGCTCTTGCAATTTTCCGCAATTTCTGATAAAATACTACAATCCATATAATATACGAAAAACGACACGATGAATGATTGAATTGAAAGGAAGATACAGCGGTATGACAGAAAGATGTGCGATACTCGACTGCGGCGGACAGTATACCAAGGTCATTGACCGAAAAGTGCGCGAGCTTGGTGTAAAAAGCGAAATATTCCCCATAGGCGTCGCTCCGGAAAAGCTTGAGGGCTTCGGCGGAATGATTCTCTCGGGAGGACCTGCGAGCGTTTGGGAAAAGGGTGCGCCGGAGTATGATCCGAAGATATTCGACCTCGGCATTCCCACCCTCGGCATTTGCTACGGTATGCAGCTTATTAACGAAAACTTCGGCGGCAAGGTTGTGCCGAATTATAAGACCGAGTACGGTCAGCTTGAGATAAATATCGACACATCATGTCCGCTGTTTGAGGGACTTTCTCCGAGGGAAAAGGTTCTCATGAGCCACGGCGACGCAGTCGAAAAGTTTGCCGACGGCTTCATTGAGGTCGCAGACACCGAGGGCGTTACCGCAGGCATATACAACGCCGAAAAGAAGATTGTCGCCGTTCAGTTCCACCCCGAGGTTGACCCGACGGTACATGGTCTCAAGATGCTCGAAAATTTCCTCCGAGGCATATGCGGCTTCAAGCAGAAGTACGCTCTCGAGGACAGAATAGAGACGTCGGTTAAGATGATAAGAGAAAAGGTCGGCGACGGCAAGGTAATCGTTCTTGTGAGCGGCGGCGTTGACTCCGCTGTTACGGCGGCTCTCCTTGTCAAGGCTCTCGGCTCGGACAAGGTTTACGGCATACATATCGACCACGGCATGATGAGAAAGAACGAGTCGGATCTCATATGTCAGAATCTTGCCGACCTCGGACTCACGCAGATGAGAAGAATAAACGCCGAGGATGAGTTTTTCAACACGCCTCTCGTTATCGACGGCGAGAAGTATGAGCCTCTCTCAAAGACCTGCGAGCCTGAGAAGAAGAGAGCGATAATCGGACATATGTTTTTCGTTGTGACCGAGGAGGCGGCAAAGAGCCTCAACCTCGATTTTGATACGGCGTTTTTGGGTCAGGGTACGCTTCGTCCCGACCTTATAGAAAGCGGAAACCCCGATGTCAGCGGCTATGCGCACAAGATAAAGACCCATCACAACGACGTCGGAGTAATCCGTGCGCTTCGTGACAAGGGTCACGTTATAGAGACCAACTGGGACTGGCACAAGGACGAGGTAAGACAGGTTGCGAGAATGCTCGGACTTGACGAAGCGATAGCCTCCCGCCAGCCTTTCCCGGGACCGGGACTCGGAGTGAGAATCCTCTGCACCGACAAGAGCGGACGTGCGTTTGACGCCGAGGACAACGAGAAGAATAAGAAGCTCGGTGCGCTTGTGGAGTCGCTTGCAAAGGATAAGACGAGCGACCTTGCGCCGATACAGAGCGTTGGCGTGCAGGGCGACCACCGTTCGTACAAGAACATGGCGGTTCTCTACTCAAAGAAGAATCCGCTTGACACAGACATCGGCGCCCTTTACGACCTTGCGAAGAAAATACCGAACGAGCTTAACTACATAAACCGTGTGACCTACTGCCTCAATGCGACCTCGGACGAGGTAAAGCCGCTTGAGTGTACGCCGACGCACATAGTCCATGAGACGGCGGAGCTTCTCCGTGAGCTTGACGACATAACAACACGCAACCTCATGAACAAGAACATTGCGCAGTGCTTTGCGGTGCTTGTGCCGATAACGGCGCACGAGGGAAAGAAGTACTCGGTGGCGATGAGAGCCGTCTGCACGAGCGACTTCATGACCGCACAGTCGGCAGTCCCCGGCGTTGACTTCCCGCTCTCCGCTCTCGAGAACGCAAAGAACGAAATCACCGAACGCTTCGGCGACACAATCTCCCTCGTTCTCTACGACGTTACCGGTAAACCGCCGGCTACTGTCGAGTGGGAATAAACAGAAAAATCCCCGGAATTCCGCATAAACAGTGGATTTCGGGGAATCTTTTTACCTTTTGTTTTGTTTTTTCTTCTTACGGGCGTTACCTGCTTTCTTTTACCCACCCCTCAAGAAACCTCATTTGCTCCTCGGTATGGAACCAATGCTCGCCGCCGGGCATGACGGTAAGCGGAGCACCGATCTTTTCCGCAAACGCAGATATTGTCTCAAGCGAGGTCAGGTTGTCGTGTTCGCCGTACAGAATGTGCGTCGGAACATTCCACTTTATCGGATGCTCACGCACATAGCAGAGATAACGCCAAGACAGCGTTTCGCCGAAAGAGGTCGCTATTTCCGACTTTTCCTCAAGCTCACGCTCGTTGACGTTTGCCCAAGTCATCATGTCGCCGATGAGCTTTTCCATATCAACCACGGGCGAAATAAAGAGGGCTTTGTCAACCGTTTTTTCGCCGAGGGCGGACATCGAAAAGAATGCGCCTATGCTGTTCGCAATAAGCGTCAGCGAATCACAGCGGCTTCGCAGCTCGTCAAAAAAGTGCGGAAACTCCTCCTTTGCCTCCCACGGCGTCCCGGAACGGTAATCAAAACCTATGACCTCGCTTGCCGGGAAAAGACTCTTGTAATGCTCGGCTTCCTCTGCCGAACCGCCCTTTCCGTGAACGTATATAACAGTATTTTTCATGTAAATCACTCCTTCGTATAAAGACAATGTCAAATACAATATGCAATACATTGCCACATTGCCGCCGACTGCTGCGGCACGAATTCAGTATAACAGTCGGGTGCGCCGTTGTCAATGTCCGAAGAAGAAAAGTTACAAAAGGCGGCATGACCGTTAAGATCACACCGCCGGGGGGAGGAAAGAAATTAAGCTTGCAATTGTGTCCGTCAGCCTTTGACGGCAGGGAACTTTACCGTTATCTCCGTGCCTTTGCCGACCTCGCTCCTGAGGTCAACCGAAGCACCGAAGCAAGCGGCGGCGTGCTTGACTATTGAGAGTCCGAGACCCGTGCCGCCGACTGCCTTTGAATGGCTCTTGTCAACACGGTAGAATCTCTCGAATACTCTGTCCGTGTGCTCCGGAGGAATGCCGATACCCGTGTCCGAAACGGTAAGCACCGTGCCGCCGTCCGTTTTTTTGACCGCAACCGTTACCTTGCCGCCCTCAATGTTGTACTTTATCGCATTGTCCGTGAGGTTGTAAACTATCTCCTGCGCAAGCCTCGGGACACCTTTCAATACAGCATCGCCGTCAATATCAAGGGAAATTGTGACCTTCTTCTCTTCAGCCTTGCCACACAGCTCCGAAACGGTTTCGGCGGCTATTTCACCGAGATCCACCGTCTCGTCCGGGAGACTTACACCCTCGTCAAGCTGAGACAGACGTATGATGTCCTCGACAAGCGAGAGAAGCCTCGACGCCTCCGTGTGAATGTGACCGACAAACCGAGGCATATCCTCAGGCTTTACAAGACCGTTTTCGATGAGGTCGGCACTTCCGATGATAGACGTAAGCGGCGTTTTCAGCTCGTGCGATACGTTTGCCGTAAACTCACGGCGAATGCGCTCCGCTTGTGCTTTTTCCGTAACGTCGAATGTGAGAAGCACTGCACCGACAACCGCACCGTCCGACTCTATGCGGCTGATGCTTGCACGGTATTCACGGTTTCCGTAGGTAAGACTTGCCTCGGCGCTTCCGCTTGCACCGTTTATTGCCGAAGAGAACGCCTTGTCAAGCTCGCTGTTTCGCTCGACCGTGAGAAAATCTCTTCCGACAGCACTTTCGTCAGCGGAGAAAAGCTCACGTGCCGCACGGTTGATGCTGAGTATCACGCCCTTGTTGTCGAGAAGAACAAGTCCCTCGCTCATGCTCTCGGTTATCTGCACGAATTCATCTTTTTTGCGCTGAAGCTCCGCAAGCTGAGAGTCAATCTTGTTCTGCTGACGTGAAATGCGTGTGAGTAGCGGAGCAATTTCGTCGTAGGTGTCGTTTTCGAGAGGATTTTCGAGGTCAAGCCCGTTAAGCGGCTCAACGATTTTCGACGAAATGCGCTTTGCAAGGAAAAACGACAGTATAAGCACAATTGCCGCAACAATGAATATCGGCTGAAGCATACCTATAATGAGCGTTCCCATCGTCACGCCTCTGACAGAGATACGAAGCACCGTTCCGTCCGAAAGCCGCCTTGCGCAGTACATGGTTTTCTCGAGCATTGTCGCAGAGTAGCGTGTGCTTTTACCCTCGCCGGAGACAAGTGCGTCGTGTATTTCCTTGCGCTCGGCGTGGTTTTCGAGCGCCTGTCCGTCCGCCTGAGTGTCGTAAAGCACGCTTCCGTCCTTTGATACCCACGTCAGTCTGAAATCGCCCTTCGGCAGTGCCTCGAGGTATTCGTATCCGTCCTTTTCAACACCTGCCGCCGCAAGTGTAAGCTCTCCGTTCAATTGCCGTTCTCTGACGCCGCCGAAGTAGTCGTACATACATCCCATTATGATGATTATGCTTGCAATAAGAGCGATTACCGACGCCGCCATTATCGACAGAAATATTTTCCTTGTCATTTGTCCGCCTCCAAACGGTATCCGACATTGCGTATCGTCTCGATATATTTTCCGTATTCTCCCAGCTTTGAACGGAGAGTTCGTATGTGCATATCAAGAGTCCTCGTCTCTCCGATAAAGCTTTCTCCCCAGACCTCGGCGAAAAGCTTTTCACGTGAAAACGCCGTGCCGGGGTGCGACAGAAACAGCCGCAGAAGTTCAAATTCCTTGTACGTGAGCTGAATGCGGTTTTCTCCGATGCTTACGGTGTGCTCGTCAAGGTTCAGGGTAAGCTCGTGAAGAGAGAGCGTGTTCGGGGTCGCTGTCTCTTTGCCCTTGTACCGGCGCAGAACCGCTCTTACACGTGAGATAAGCTCCATTACACCGAACGGCTTTACAATGTAGTCGTCCGCTCCGAGGTCGAGACCGTGAACCTTGTCGTACTCCGTACCCTTGGCGGTTGCCATGATAATCGGAAGCTCCGACAACGACGAAGTTGCCCGGATTCGTCTTAACAGCTCAACGCCGTCGATGCCGGGCAGCATAATATCAAGGACAACAAGCTCCGGTTTTTCCTTCTGCAAAGCGTCCCAGAAGGAGGTGCCGTCCTCAAAGCCTCTCGCCTTGAAGCCCTGAGATTCGAGAGCATATATCTCTATGTCACGGATAGCCGCATCGTCCTCAACGCACCAAATCATACGTCAGCCTCCTTGTGAACGCCCGTTACCGAGTAAACGACCCATTCGGCGATGTTTGTTGCGTGGTCGCCTATACGTTCAAAATACTTCGCTATCATGAGAAGGTCAAGCGCATATTCGCCGTTCTCGGGATTCTCGGTTATCATCTTTGTGAGGCTCTTTTTGACTTCGTCGAAATATCTGTCAACAACGTCGTCATACACTATTACCGACTCCGCAAGAGCGATATTCTGCTTTACGTATGCGTCAACGCTGTCTGTTACCATCTTTATCGTGGCTTTCGCCATTTCCTTGAGTTTTGTGTGTTCGTCGGCGTTTCTTCCGTCAAGGAACGACACAATCTCCGCTATATCCTCCGCCTGATCTCCGATACGCTCCATGTCGGTAATCATCTTGAGGGCAGCTGATATCTGACGGAGATCCTTCGCCACGGGCTGCTGCTGCAAAAGAAGCTTCAGGCAAAGTGCCTCTATCTCACGCTCTTTCTGGTCTATTTCCTTGTCTCTCGGCGCAACCTTTGCCGCAAGAGCCGGGTCGCCGTTAGAAAGTGCGGTTGACGAAAGAGCTATAACCTCTTCGCACAATGCGCCCATTTCTATCATCTCTCTGTGAAGCTTTGCAAGCTGTTCGTCGAAACGGCTTCTCATTATCCGAACCTCCCCGTTATGTAATCCTCCGTGCGCTTGTCGCTCGGATCGGAGAACATTTTCTCCGTGCTTGAATATTCAATAAGCTCACCCAAGAGGAAGAAAGCGGTATCGTCAGAAATTCTCACCGCCTGCTGCATATTGTGGGTGACTATTATTATCGTGTACTTATCCTTGAGAGAAAGCGCAAGCTCTTCAATCTTTGATGTGGATATAGGGTCAAGTGCGCTCGTCGGCTCGTCCATGAGAAGCACCCTCGGCTCTACCGCAAGCGCACGTGCTATGCAAAGACGCTGCTGCTGTCCGCCCGAGAGACCGAGTGCGTTTTTCTTGAGTCTGTCCTTTACCTCGTCCCATATTGCCGCATTGCGAAGCGACGTTTCTACTATCTCGTCAAGCTTTGCCTTTGCGGTTGTTCCGTGCGTTCTGGGACCGTAGGCTATGTTGTCGTAAATGCTCATCGGAAACGGGTTCGGCTTCTGAAACACCATGCCTACCTGACGTCTGAGCTCATTTACATTGACGCCGGGAGCGTAAATATCGTCTCCGAGGTAGCGAACCTCGCCGGTTATCTTTACATTCGGAATAAGGTCGTTCATGCGGTTGAGAGTCTTTAAAAAGGTTGACTTTCCGCAGCCCGACGGACCTATAAGAGCGGTAATCGAGTTTTCGGCGATGTCAACATTTATATTTTTCAGTGCCTGAGATGCGCCGTACCACAGACACAAATCGTGTGCAGTCATAATGTTCATATGCCTTTTCTCCTTCCGAAGTATCTGCCGACAAGACTGGCGCAAAGGTTCACGAGAACCGTGAGTATCATAAGAATTGCCGCTATCGCAAACGCCGTTTTGAAGTCGCCGTCCTCTTTCGCATATACGTAAAGCGCAACAGTAAGCGTTGCACCGGCACTTGTAAGTCCCTCGAATATGCCGTTCAGTGCGTGAGCAAAGCCTGCCGTGAAGAGAAGTGCCGCAGACTCGCCGAGAATACGTCCGACCGACAGAATGCATCCGGTGACTATTCCGTCAACGCATCCCGGAAGTACGACCGTGCGTATAACACGCCATTTTCCGGCACCGAGACCGAATGCGCCCTCACGGTAGCTCTGCGGAACTGTTTTTAAGCTTTCCTGCGTCGTTCGCATTACCGTCGGAAGATTCATTATCACAAGCGTGAGACTTCCTGCGAGAAGTGAGGTCTTCATGCCGAGAACCTCGCAGAAGAAAAGCATTCCGACAAGTCCGTATATTATCGAGGGTATTCCGGAAAGCGTTTCGGCGGCGTATTCGATAATGCCGACCACTCTCTTGTTCTCCGCATACTCAGTGAGGTAAATCGCCGCCCCAACTCCGAGGGGAAGCACTATAACAAGTGCGGCGAGAATTACGTAAAGAGTGTTGAGTATGTCGGGGAGAATGCCGATTTTACCGGTGAGGTAGCTCGGCTTTGTCGTCAGAAGCTCCCACGTCACATTAGGGAGTCCCTTTACGAGAACGTATCCGACCAAGAAAAGCACAAGTGCCGCCGTTGCCGCCGCAGATACGTACATAAGCGCTTTGAGCACCGCAACGTAAACCGTGCGCCTTGCCGGGAGCTTTTTGCGAACCGACGAGCGGTATTCTTCGTTCGTAACCTTTGTCGTCACGGCTTATCCCTCCTTGCGTCCCTTGAGAAAATAGTTGAGTACCGCATTTACAAGCATTATAAATAAGAACAGAACAAGAGCTATCGAGAAAAGCGCCTGCTGTTGGAGTCCGCTCGAATACGACATTTCGCTCGCAACCGCCGTCGTGAGAAAACGCACGCTCTCGAGAAGTGACGGCATATTCGGTGCGTTGCCCGATACCATCATAACCGCCATCGCTTCGCCTATCGCACGTCCGACTCCGAGAACAACCGCCGCCGCAATGCCGCTCTTTGCCGCCGGGACGGAAACCTTGAAGTAAGTTTCGGCAGGCGTTGCGCCGAGGGCAAGGGAAGCGTCCTCATACTCCTTCGGCACTGCCTCGAGAGCCGTTACGGAAACCTTGATTATCGAGGGAAGTATCATAACCGCAAGCACGATTATCGCCGCAAAAAGGCTTGCACCGTCGGGAACGCCGAAAAGCTTGCGTATGCCGGGGACAAGAACCATCATGCCTACAAGACCGTAT
>CAKSCN010000036.1 GCA_934444485.1 uncultured Eubacteriales bacterium
CCTCGACCGCTTCCGTGAGAGCAGTCTTGTAAAGGGGACGTTCTACGGCATCAGACCTGCCTCGGCGGCACTCATCACGGCGGCAATACTCGACGTTTTCGTCACGGCGGTCTGCGGAGTCGATTTGAGCAAACTCCTCTCGGGAAATCTCACCGGTTTCTCGATTGACCCTGTGAGTATCGCCGTGTTTGCGGTATTCGTTCCGCTTGCGGCAAAATTTAAGAAAATACACCCCCTTGTTTTCATTGCGGCAGGCGCCGTTATAGGGGTGTTGGCATATTAGTCTATTGCAATAGACCTAAAACCGTATTTGAAGAAAGGAATGGTAAATATGAAGTACATAGTTGTCATTGGCGACGGCATGGCGGACTACCCGGTCGAAGCTCTCGGAGGAAAGACGCCTCTCATGGCGGCGAAAAAGCCCAACATGGACAGAATGGCGGCGAACGGCAAGGTGGGACTTGTCAACAACGTACCGCAGGACATGGTTCCCGAAAGCGACACCGCAAACCTTGCCGTACTCGGCTACAGTCCCAAGAAGTACTCCAAGGGACGCTCCCCCCTCGAGGCAGTCAGCATGGGAATCGACATGACTCCGACCGAAACCGCTTACAGGTGCAACACGGTCGCTCTTTCCGACGGCGACGTTTACGAGGATCTCGTCATTCTCGACCACGGTGCGGACGAAATACCGACCGAGGAATCGGCGCAGCTCATACGTGCGGTGGACGAAGCTCTCGGCACAGAGGCAAGAAAGTTCTATCCCGGCGTAAGCTACCGTCACTGCCTCATCTGGGACAACGCTCCGGAGGTTCTCGACTTCACTCGTCCGCACGACATTCTCGGCAAAAGAATCGGAGAATATCTGCCGCAGGGCAAGGTCGGAAAACCGTATCTCGACATAATGAAAAAGAGCTGGGAGATAATGAAAGATCACCCCGTCAACAAATCACGCCGCGAAAGAGGACTTCTTCCGGCAAACTCGCTCTGGATCTGGGGACCGGGAAAGAAGCCGCAGCTGCCGTCGTTCAAGGAGAAGTACGGACTCGATGCAACGGTTATTTCTGCGGTGGATCTCATCAAGGGAATAGGTCTCTGCGCAGGCATGAAGGTTCCCGACATCGAGGGTGCGACCGGCAACATCAACACCAACTTCGACGGCAAGGCTAAGGCGGCGGTCGATGCTTTGAGGGGCGGCGACGACCTCGTTTACGTCCACATCGAAGCTCCCGACGAATGCGGTCACAGAGCCGAGCTTGAAAACAAGATAAAATCCATAGAGCTTATCGACGAAAAGATTATCGGTTACATCGAGAACGAGATGAAGAAGGACGGCGAGGACTACCGTTTCCTCATTCTCCCCGACCATCCCACTCCCCTTGTGCGCCGCACTCACACGCTTGACGCCGTGCCGTACATCATCTTCGACAGCAAAGAAAACCTCGGAGGCAATGTCGGCTGTTATGACGAAACCTTCGGCGGCAAGGACGGCATGAAGGTCGGTAAATACTTCCCCGACGGATGCGATATAATGGCGTATTTCATCGGAGATCTCAAGTAAAATCACGTTTGGTTTAATTCAATAGACCGAAAGGAGAAAAACATGCTTACTGAAAGAATAAATCTCATCGAGGGCAGAAACGACGCCTACATCGACGTCTACGCAAGGGGTCAGTTTGCGGGAATAAAGAGACCGGCGATGCTCGTAATCCCCGGCGGCGGCTACCGCTGTGTGTGCAGTGACCGTGAGGGCGAGCCGATAGCGATGCTTTACCTTGCCGAGGGCTACAACTGCTTCGTGCTTCACTATCCCTGCTTCCCGAACTGTGTCTCCGAGGGCGGCGAGTCGCTTCCCCTCATTGCGGCGTCGAGAGCGGTTGCGCACATAAAGAAGAATGCGGAAAAGTACTTCATCGATCCCGAACGCATTGCGGCGATAGGCTTCTCGGCAGGCGGTCATCTTACGGCAAGCCTTGCGACGATGTGGAACGACGAAAAAATACAGGCGGAGGCAGGAGTCACGGGTGATGAAAACCGCATTGCGGCGGCAATTCTTTCGTATGCCGTCATCTCGTCCGATCCGTCCATTGCGCACAAAGGCTCGTTCATAAGCCTCCTCACGACCGACGACAGCGAACCCGACGCCGAAAAAGCGGAGCGTTACTCGCTCGAGTACCGTGTTTCCGACAAAACGCCGCCCTGCTTCATCTGGCACACCTCCGGCGACACGGGCGTTCCCGTCGAGAACTCGATAGTGTTCGCAAAGGCTCTGTCCGAGGCGAAGGTGCCGTTCGAGCTTCACATCTACCCGAGAGGCTGGCACGGCTTTGCAAGCTGCAAGTCCGACGAGTTCGACAAGCCGAGAGACAGCAGCATAAAGCACGCCGAGGCTTGGGTCGAGGCATCCGTAAAGTGGCTCGGAGAAATCTGCGGCTTTGACAAGAATTGATGGGTCTATAGTGTTAAACCAAGCTTCAGGCAAAGGTCAGGGTCTATGCAATAATCAGACCAATACATTACTGAAAGGAATACACACGATGATTTGCGAGAGAATCTATCTTTACGACGACAACGACAAAGTATATCTCGACACATATATTCCGCACACCGAAAGCGGCGTTCGGCGAAAGGTTATGCTTGTTCTCCCGGGCGGCGGCTACTGCCAATGCTGGTGGGGCGAGGGCGAACCGGTTGCACGGCAGTTTATGACCTCGAATTACTGCACTTTCGTCCTCAATTATTCCACGATACACAACATTTTCCGTCCGAGCGGTGTTCCGGCTCCCCTTATCGATGCCTCGAAGGCGGTTGCTTACATCAAGAGAAACGCAGACAAGTATCTTATCGATCCCGACAGAATCGCTGTGGTCGGCTTCTCGGCAGGCGGTCATCTCGCGGCGACTCTCGGCACAATGTGGCACTGCGACTTCGTCGAAAAGGAAGCGGAAATTGCGCACGGTGAGAACAGAGTTGCGGCTATGATACTCGGCTATCCCGTGATTTCCTCCGATCCGAGGATCGCTCATACGGGTTCTTTCAAGGCGCTGCTCACCGACGGCAAGTGTGAGCCTAACGAAAAGGATCTCGCATTTTACTCAGCCGAAAAGCAGGTTTCGGACAAGACCGTTCCGGCGTTTATCTGGCACACGGCGACCGACAATGGGGTGAGCGTGCAGAACTCCCTCGTCATGGCGGAGGCTCTCTCGAAGAACAAGATTCCGTTCGAGCTGCACATATTCCCCGAAGGTCCTCACGGCAGGTCGATTGCGACACGGGACATTTTCCCCGACGACGGTGATTATCTCGAACACATTGCCGAGTGGGTTGAGCTTGCGAAAAAGTGGCTTGATACGGTAATGTGAGACGTTTCGCAGCTATATGTTTTTTAACTGAAAAGTGACAAAAAACAGTCAAAATCTCCTTGACATTTTGTACCCTATGTGTTATAATGCGGTCAGTGGAGCGGTATAATGCCGCTTGCGCACTAAATTTTCGTTTACCTCAAAACGACAGAAAGGCAGGTATCTTGCTATGGCAGATATACTTGACGCATACAAGGAAGGCAGCATCGAAGAAAAAAAGGCTGCCGGTGCAAAGAAGAAGCTCAGAATAGGCTTCATCGGAACGGGCGGAATTGCTCACTCCCACATAAAGGCGTACCTCAAGCAGGATGACGTTGAGCTTGTCGCAGGCTGCGACCTCATCCCCGGCAAGGCTGACAAATTCTTCGCTCAGTACGGCATCACGAATGCCAAGACCTTCACAGACTATCACGAAATGCTCGATACGGTTGAGCTTGACGCAGTTTCCGTCTGCACCTACAACAGAACCCATGCCGAGTGTACGATTGCGGCTCTCGAACACGGACTTCCCGTACTTCTCGAAAAGCCGATGTGCGTAACCCTCGACGAGGCTGTTGCGATAAGAAAGGCAGAGAAGAAGGCGGGCAAGATAGTTTCCGTAGGCTTCCAGCCGAGATTCGACGCAAACATGAAGATGATAAAGAAGATAGTAGACTCGGGCGAACTCGGCAAGATCTACTACATTCAGACCGGCGGCGGACGTCGTCACGGCATCCCGGTAGGCTGGACCGACACCTTCATTCAGGATTCGACCGCAGGTCTCGGCGCACTTGCCGACATCGGCTGTTACTCTCTTGATATGTGTCTTAATGCCATCGGCTACCCCAAGCCTCTCACCGTTTCCGGCATCAAGACCGGCTTCTTCGGAAAGATGCCCTCCTCCTACCCCAACAACGGCGAAAAGTTTGCGAAGCTCTTCAGCGTTGACGACTGGGCGGCGGCTTACATAAGACTTGAGGGCGGCGTAACCCTCGACTTCAGAATTTCGTGGTATATGCACCTTGACACTCCCGGCGACACCATAATCATGGGTACGAAGGGCTCTCTCAGAATTCCCTCGACCGACTGCTGGAACGGTTCCGTCGGCGGTGCAATGACCGTTTACAAGGACGTCTGCGGCGAACCCACACAGTACACCGTACCTCTTCTCAAGAACCCCGAGGGTACGACAAACGTTGACAGAAAGATACGTTACTTCCTCGACGCCGTAATCAACGGCACGGAAGCTCCCATACCGACAAGTCAGATCATCATCAACCAGGCTATTATCGACGGTATCGTGAAGTCCTCCGACGCAGGTCACGAGGTTGAGATTAACATTCCCGAAATCTGATAGGACGAATAAAAAACGAAGCCTCGGAGTCGAAAAAGCTCCGAGGTATTTTTTGCGCAAAAAGACAACCCCGAAGCAAAAACTCCGAGGTTGATTTTACTTTAAAGCAGAGTTACTTTGCGTAGTAGTTGATAAGACAGCCGTCGAGGATTATCTGTCTCTCGTCGCTCGTAAGCTCCGACGGGAGGGAGAGCGTTATCTCATGCACCTTGCCGTCAAAGACATAATATGCCGCAGCTTTCACTTCACCGCTCTTAACCGCCTCACGGATATTCGGCACGAACACGTATGCTCCGACCGAAAGCTCCTTCACGCCGCCGTACATAAACGGAAGCATACCCCAGTTTATAACATTGCTTCTGTAACGCTTGGTTGCGTAGTCGCAGGCGATGTTGGCAATGCCGCCGAGTACTCTCTGACACGACGCCGCCTGTTCTCTTGCCGAGCCGTCTCCGGGCTTTACGGCGCAAACTGCGCTTCCGAGTTCGATATCGGCGTCGTTTCCGGTGTACTTACCGACGAGAAGCGAGAGAACCGCTTTCACCTCGTCGGAAAGTCTGCCGTCGTTTCGTCTTGCCGCCTCTTCGGCGCGCACCTCTTTCGCACGTCCGACGTAGCCGGGGTCTTTTCTCGAGAGTGCAAACTCCGAGAGCTTTTCGGGATTCGAGCGGTAGGACGAGGTCTCACCCGAGGGAATAAGCTCGTCGGTGGTGGTAACGTCGTCGGTGATTACGGACGCTATCTTTATAAGCACGTTATCGGCAAGCGGTATCTGCTTCGGCCAGTCGGTGATGTTGGGTCCGAAATGAAGCTCCGCACCCTTTTCGACGCCGCCGCTGTAGACACGCTTATCGTATATGCTCTTGTCGAAGTGATAGGGATAAACCGCAGTCAGAGCCTTGCCGCCGGCGAGAGTTTCCGCACTTGTGAGTACGCCGCCGTTCGCCGCAGTCGCCGCAATTGAGCGTGCGTCCATGAGAGCAACCGACGCAATCTGACCGCCCGACGGCTTTGAACCCTCACGGTTGGGGAAGTTTCGGGTCGAATGTCTTATCGAGAAGCCGTTGTTGCACGGAACGTCACCCGCACCGAAGCAGGGGCCGCAGAAAGCGGTTCTTATTATCGCACCTGCGTCTGCAAGCTTTTCTATCGCACCGTTTCTGACAAGCTCCATGTACACGGGCTGGCTTGCCGGGTAGACTGAAAGACCGAACTCGCCGCAGCCGGTACTCTTTCCGGAGAGTATATCCGCCGCCGCACACAGGTTCTCGAAGCCGCCGCCGGCACATCCGGCAATAACGCCTTGGTCAACGTAAAGTCTGCCGTTTCTTATCTTGTCACGGAGAGTGAGCTTAACGCCGCTTCCCTCGAGGCTCTTTTCGGCGTTCTTCTCGACCTCTGCGAGTATATCCTCCGCATTTTCGACAACCTCGTCAATCGTATAAACGTTGCTGGGATGGAAAGGCATTGCTATCATCGGCTTAACCGCACCGAGGTCAACCTCAACGCAGCGTGAGTATACCGCACCGTCAGACGGAACAAGGCGTGAGTAGTCGCCCTCTCTGCCGTGGAGTGTGAGGAACTCGTGCGTTTTTTCGTCTGTCATCCAAATCGAGGAAAGGCAGGTTGTTTCGGTCGTCATGACATCGACGCCTATTCGGAAGTCCATGGAGAGGTTCGCAATGCCGTCGCCGACAAATTCAAGCACGGCGTTCTTGACAAAGCCGTTTGCGAAAACCGCACCTATTATCGCAAGAGCGACGTCCTGAGGACCTACGCCGAGGGTGGGGTTGCCTGTAAGATGAACGGCAACGACGTCGGGGGAATTTATGTCGTAGGTTCTGCCGAGAAGCTGTTTTACAAGCTCCGGACCGCCCTCGCCTATCGCCATTGTGCCTATTGCGCCGTAACGGGTGTGGCTGTCAGAGCCGAGAATCATCTTTCCGCAGCCGGCGAACATCTCTCTCATGTACTGGTGAATAACCGCAATATGTGCAGGGACGAAGGTGCCGCCGTACTTCTTTGCAGCCGAGAGTCCGAACACGTGGTCGTCCTCGTTTATCGTGCCGCCGACGGCGCAGAGGCTGTTGTGGCAGTTGGTGAGGACGTAGGGCATGGGGAACTTTTCGAGTCCCGAGGCACGTGCCGTCTGAATTATGCCGACGTAGGTTATGTCATGGGACGCCATGGCGTTGAACTTTATTTTAAGCTTGCCGGGGTCGCCGGAGGTGTTGTGAGAGGCGAGTATCGAATGCGCAAGCGTGCCGTGAGTCACGGAGTCCGCAGGTGCGGTCTTTACGGTATTCGATACGGCGTCGTACACAACCGGAGAATCGACAAGGCGTATACCTCTTATTTCTTTCATGATATCAGTCCTTTCGGATTATTTACGTACCTTTTATATTATCATATCACGGCGGTTTTTTAAAGAGGTTTTTTGTTAATATTGAGCTGTCGGCGGTAAGTCACGTGCAAAATTTCGTAAATTTTAAGACTTTGACAAACATATCTTAACCCAATCAGTGCCGTAATGTGGTAAAATAGGAGAAATGAAAGGACGTGTGAAACTGACATGACAAACAACAACAGCCCGACAAAGCTTATCGTGACGGCGGTCGCACTCATAGCGGTGTCGGTTGCGGCAATAGCATATTATCTCTCCGGCTACACGCCCTCCGGCGGCGAGTCGAGCGTATACGACGGTGCAAAGTACGACAGCGTATACGACATATACGACGGCATGGAGGCAGGAAACGCCGCAGAGCCGCTGATACCCGACAACGCAGAAGTTCCCGAGGTACCGGAGGACACGACTCCGTGGTATCTTATTCTTGTAAACCGGGACAATCCTCTGCCGGAGGACTTCACGGTTGAGACGGTCGAATTCGAGGGCGGCGAGCTTGTTGACAAGAGGATAGCCGCAGCGCTTTCGATGATGCTTGCCGACGCCGAGGCAGACGGTTTTTACGGCAAGGTTGTGTCCGGCTACCGCACACGTGAGGCACAGCAGAGCGAGATGGATGCACGGACGGCGGCTTACATTGCCGAGGGTTTCACCGAAGAGGACGCAGCCGACGAAGCGAAAAAGTGGGTGGCACTGCCCGGCACGAGCGAACACGAGACCGGACTTGCGGTTGACATAAACGCAGACGGCGTACACTCCGCAGGCTACGAGGTCTACGGCTGGCTTGCCGAAAATGCGTACAAGTACGGCTTCATCTGCCGCTACACCTCCGACAAGCAGCTCATCACCGGTATCTCCCCCGAGCCGTGGCACTACAGATACGTCGGTCTCGAAGACGCAAAGGCCATGTTTGAGTCCGGAAAATGCCTCGAAGAATATGTAGAACAATTGACGATTGACAATTGACTATTACGGGGGTTTACGAGGGCTACGGGGCTTACGGGGGTGTTCTTTCTTGAAAGAAAGAACCAAAGAACTTTAAAACGCAGAACTTCGTTCAGCGTGCAAACCTTCGCTTTGCAGGGGACGGATTATATTGTAATTTGGAGGCAGTACCGAAGTCGGCGCATATATGCGCATCATAGGCGACACCGCCGACTTAGATGAGGTAAGACACATCTTATCCGAGATAGTGCCGTTCGACATCGGCTAAGCCTCCGTCGAAGATGAGATTGGCATCAGACTTTGTTGGGAATGTAATTCGGGGAAACACCGTTCACCGATTTTACGCCTCGCACGGCTCGACAATTTCATTTTTGCGAAGATGAGGCTCTTGGTGTGTACGTAACTCGAGATTCGCATTCTCTCCATGGTATACTGTAGGGCGAGCGGAACGCAGACTTCGCTAGCGTAATCTCCCGCCGCATGAACCGCACGCACGGTTACGTATATCGCACCGTAGAAAACCGGCAAACGGCAAGCACCATTCAATCACGCACAAACGCTGTGTAGAGAGTTGACCTCGTCAACTCCGCATTGTCGTTCTCCCGTTGCCGCACACCCTCAAAATTCGCACCATACAATCAATGAAGAAAAGCGAAGCTTTTCCCCCTCTTCTCTTCACTTTTCCCTCTTCTCTCTTCACTTTAAAAGCTCCGCTTTTTTCGCCATTTCCTCGACATACGCCTTCATTTCAGCCTTGGAGTCAATTGCAACGGCGTGCCGAATGACCTCACGGCGCCCATCGTCCGAGAGTCCGGAGAAGTATTTCATTGCGTCGGCGTTCATGGACATTGCCATTCCGAGACCTATCGGTATGCCGAGTTCGTGTTCCTTTGAGTCAGCCATAAAAATTTTTCCTTTCGTTGCGTTGACGGCGGCATATATTCCGTATTCTATGCCGAAACCGCCGGAATGATACATCGTTTCGTTACGCACCCTATTGTTTCCCGAAAACGCACGAATATTCAGAAAAAAAGACCGCACCCCGAAAAAGAGGTACGGTCATAATTTTTATGTACTGCCCTGCGTGACAGACGCTGTGCTTTTACCGCACGTCACTCCGGAAGCCTTATCATGCTGCGTTCGGCGCTTCCCTCGGGCGGCAGCTTGTCGAAAACCCACACACGGCACTCCGCAAGGTCAAGCTCCGGCTTTGCGGCAAGCGTGAGATGTATCTTTGTCATGCCCTCGCTTGTGGCGAGAATTTCGGCGTCTGGTCTACAGTATTCGACCACGCACTTGGGATTGCCGGAGGCGGTGACGTTGTGGTAGCCCAAATGCCAGATGAGAGCGTCGTTCGCACGGAAAACACCGCCCATGTCGCCGGTTGTCGAGATGCATGCCTCGGCAAAGAGACGCTTCTTTTCACCGACCGCCATTATGAGATCGTGCGTCACTCCTTTCGCCGTCCCGGTTACGTCGGGAAACGGGAATTTTTCGTTGCCTATCACGTTCTGCAAAGCCTTCGGTGTGGCGGCGAAGTACAGACCCTCGAGAATCATCGCCTCACCGTCGGGAATTTCGGTGCATCTTAATGTCGTTCCGAAGGGCTGAAGATGAAAATGCTCGGTGTTGTATTTTCCGCCGACCGAGATGTTGTCAAAACTGAAGACGGCGAAAGACCAGCGGTTCGCAGTGAGCTTATTCATGCTGCCGAGTCTGAACCGCTTGAAATCGCGGTTGACCTTGAGTCTGTCGTTGGGACTCGGGACGAAGGTCATATAGCTTGCCGACGGTTCGCCGGGGTGAGTAACCTCGTAGTAGTATCTCACGGCGAGATACTTGTAAACTCCGAGGTCGATTTTCCGTGTGCCGCTTATTATGGAATCGTTTACGGGATACTTTCCGTGTCCCTCGAGCTTGAGAATCTGATCGACGTTCCCCGAGGGGACTATCCTCGTCGCCGTGAAGCCGTAGAACTCGCCGTTCACTATCCCTGCGCTTCCGCCTCTCGGGTCGTTTTCGGGCTTACTGTAGATGTTGTTGACGACAGAGGAGAAAAGGTCGGGACATACCGAGACGGTTGTGTTTACGGTGTCGCTTATCACGCCGTTGTCCGCAAGCTCGGAGCGGCGGCTCTGCATATACGCCTCGTTTCTGCTTTTCAGTAGGCCTATGTAAGGACGGCTCACGTTTATAAGCGTCTTTTCGGTGCCGTCTTCACCGCCGAAGCACACCCTTGTCCGCTCGACCGAGGACGCTCTTTCGAGGTTTATTATGAAGCTCTTGTGTACACGCACGAACGACGGAAGAGTGATGAGCGGCTCGACCTCCTTCATGTTTACCGGGAACTCCTCTTTCGTGCCGTCCGTATAGTGCAGAACCGTTTTTCGGAGTATCGATTCCATAAAGGCGACCTTGTCAAGCTCGACTATGTGCATTGCGCCGTATTTTTCGAGAAGCACACGCTTCGACGCATAGTTTTTGCGTATGCGGTAAATGCAGTCCCGGAGAGAGGAACGCTCTATCGGAACGGTGAGAAAATATGCGTGCGGTACCTTGTAGACGTCACGGAAGCGTGAGGTGTCGGAGGAGACGAACACGAGGGTAATCCCCGGCGTCAGCGAGGAGAGCATATTCGCCTGCTCGAGAGTGCCGTGCGTCGTGACGTCGAAAAACAGCACGTCGAAACGCTCGCCTGCGGCTATTGCGGAACGGTAATCCTCGGCGTCGGTGAAATTGCGCAGAACGAGATTCCTGAAATTGCCGTTTTCCGTCGTGCCGAGAATGTCAAGCGCCTTTGCGGTTTCGGCCCGTTCGTCCTCTATTATTGCGATACGCATACCGTGTATCGTTCTCCTTTCCGTAAATTCTCATGAAAATCCCAAAACCGCCGAAGCGGCTGTGCCGGCAACGTAGAATTCCGCCCTGCGGCACGCTCAGCCCCTCTTGCCGGAAACACCCGAGAGCGCTGCCGACTCGACCTCGGTTTCGGAAAGCGTTCCCCTGCCGAAATATTCCGCCGCTTTTTCACGGAGCGACTTGCGGTAGGGACGGCTTACGTTTATCTCCGAGCCGTTCGTGAACAGCACCCTTGCGCTCTCGATGAGAGAAACGTGGTCGAGGTTTATGATAAAGCTTTTGTGAATGCGCACGAACGCCGGAGAGTCTATTATTTCCTCGATGTCCTTCATGTTGTACGGAAATTCCTCTTTCGTGCCGTCGGCGAAGTTTATGACGGTCTTGCGGAGCACCGACTCTATGAGGAGAATGTCGCTTAGAGCTATCACGTGCTTTATCCCGTTTTTCTCGAGAATGAGCGTGTGTCCGGCGTAGCTCTGCTTTATGCGGTAAAGACAGTCACGCAGGTACGTGCCGTCTATGGGCTTTGTGAGAAAATATGCGTGCGGCACCTTGTATACTTCCTTGAAATACGATTCGTATGCCGATACGAAAACAAGTATAAGTCCCGGAGTGAGCCGGAGAAGCTCGTTTGCCTCGGCTATTCCGCTTGTTCCGTTGCCGAGAGTTATGTCGATGAAAAGCACGTCGAAACGGCTTCCGTCTTCAACCGCACGCTTGTAGGACTCAACGTCGAGGAATCCGAACAGAGCCATGCTGTTCTCCGTGTCCGCCTCCTTGAGAAGCGTCAGCATCTTGCGTACTTCGGTCTTTATGTCGTCTATTACGGCTACTCTCATCAATGGTCTTTTTCCCCCTGTAAATTGTGAACTCTGTCTCTTTGCTCTGCCTTTGAGGTAACGCCTGTTTTTTAACAACATAATCGTTATTATGTGGTATTAAGAGAGTCGTAAGTGACAACATAATCGTTATTATGTTGCCTCAATTTTCGGCAAAAAACGACATTTTGAGGCATATTTCCCCCAAATAATCGCTTTTTTTCAGAGCCGACAGTGCTATTATACCACACAATGCGGCAATTGTCAATATTTAAATACGTCTTATGTATAAAAAACAGTTTATTTGTTAAATATGTTTTGGCTGCAAAAGGCAAAAATAATGTAAAAGGCTTAAGAAAGCCGATAATACCACATAATAACGATTATGTTGTAAACTAACACAAAAGCAGTCCGAGGTGCTGGAGCTGGACGCAGAGGCTGTCGCCGCTTTCGGCGGTGTAAATTCTCGTGGTGTTGATGTTCGAGTGACCGAGAAGGTCCGCAAGACGCACTATATCCTTGCGGTCGGAATAGTAGGTGCGTGCGAATAGGTGTCTGAAATTGTGCGGAAATACCTTCCCCGAGGGTACGTCCGCTTTTTCGCATTCCCTCTTCAGCATCTTCCATACGTTCGAGCGGTCGAGGGGAACTCCCTTCCTTGAAACGAACACCGGACCCGACTTTATCCTCCTTTCCGCCGTGTACTCCCCGAGAAGCTCGCACAGCTGAGGCGGCAGAAACACGCACCGTATCTTGCCCTTGCAGTTTATGGTTGCGTGACCCGCCTTTACCGCCTCCGCCGTGACGCACCTCAGCTCCGAGACACGAAGCCCCGTCGCACCCATTGTCTGCATGAGGCAGTACATACGGCTGTCGCCCCGGCTCTTTGCGGATTCGAGAAGCTTTTCGTAGTCGGCTTTGGTAAGCTCACGCGACTTGTCGGCAAAGATTCTCCGCTGTATTCTCAGCGTCTTTACCTTGAGGTCACGCCTGCCGGCGAACTCGAAGAACGAATTGAGCGAGGAAAGCATGGAGTTTACGCTGCTCGGCGCAAAGCGTTCGCAAAGCTCTCTTTTGTAACCGACGGTAAATTCCTTGCTTGCGCAGGAGTCTCCGAGACGTTCGAGAAAGACGGCGACGTCGTGAGAGTACTTGATAACGGTGTTGCGGCTTTTTTCGGTGCTGTAAAGGTACGCCTCGAACAGTGCCGCTGTTTCTTTGGTGATGGGTTTTGTACGCATAGGGGATCCTCCGTTTTATATTATTTATGCAAAAACGGCTGCACGCCGCTTCCGAACGCACAACCGCAGTCGCCGTATATAGTTTTGCCTTATTGCCGTATTTCTTTCACCGTTTTTTCAGTGTTCGCCGTACAGCGCCGCAAGTCCGCCCTCGGAGGTCTCACGGTAGCGGCACGAAAGATCACGTCCCGTTTCGTACATCGTTTTTATGACAAGGTCGAGAGATATTTTGCGGCTCTCGTAGAGCATCTGCGCAAGGCTCACCGCATCGACGGCACGCATAGCCGCAACGGCATTACGCTCTATGCACGGTATCTGCACAAGACCGCCGACAGGGTCGCACGTAAGCCCGAGATGGTGTTCGAGAGCAATCTCCGCCGCACATTCTATCTGACGCACCGTGAGTCCCTTGAGACAGGCAAGAGCCGCCGCCGCCATTACGCACGCACTGCCTATCTCCGCCTGACAGCCGCATTCCGCTCCGCTTATCGAGGCGTTGGTCTTTATGATGTTCCCGACGAGTCCGGCAACCTCGAGGGCGGTTATCACATCTTCGTCCGAATACCCAAGCTCCTCACGCTTGAAGTACAGCACCGCCGGAAGCACGCCCGAAGCTCCGCACGTGGGAGCGGTGACGGTTGTCTCGCCCGAGGCGTTTTCCTCGCCGACAGCGTATGCGTATGCCGATATGAGGTATATCTCTTTTTCGTGACCGAACTCCTTGCCCCGTCCCTCCTTCAGAAGAAGCCCGGCACGCCGCACTATTCCGAGGCCTCCGGGAATTGTTCCCTCATGACGAAGTCCGGACTCTATAGTCATCTGCATTCTGTCCCATACACGGCGAAGGTAATACCGCACCTCTTTTCCCTCACGGCGTTCGACGTATTCCCCGAGAGTTATGCCCTCGCTTTCGCAGACACGCTCTATCTCTTCAAAGTGCGTTTCACGGTATACGGCTGAGGATTTTTCCCTTTCCTCGCCGAGTATTTCTATGTCGCCGCCGCCAACAGAAAGAAACGTCAGCGCACCCACCCTTTCTCCGCCTCGGAACGCTGCAATTTCCATGGTGTTGGGGTGAGGGAGAGAGGATATGCTCCGACTCTCGTCAAAGGTGATTTTTCCCGTCTTTTCGCCGAAGGTCTCGCCTATGGCGTAGTCGGTCCTGTGACCACGTCCGGTCTTTGCGAGTGAGCCGTAAAGCGTCACGTCAAACCTGTCCGCCTCGGGAAACCTCTCGAGCATAATGCCGCACGCACGCTCGGGTCCCATGGTGTGAGAGCTTGACGGTCCCCTGCCTATCTTGTATATCTCTTTTATCGAGGGCATTGACTTTTCTTCAGCGTTCATTTTTACCTGCCTTTCACGGCGTCGCAACGGGTTTTGAGATGCCTTGCCCGCCGAACGCACTCCGAATATCGCTTACGACGTTATTTTACCATGATTCCGCAAAAAATCAAGTCAAATTATCGGTTTTGGTGTTAAATTACGGATAACGTACTTTTCGTCTGCCGTGTTTGACCGGTGCAAACCTCAAATTTTAGATAAAATGAAAAATAAATATTACATATTTAACAATTAAAGCTCAAATCTCTTGACATTTTTGCCGAAACGGTATAAAATTACAGGGTAACGGTAAGTGTATCGCACTTGCCGTGCCAACGGATTTTATTGCGCTGAAAATCGGTGCGTTTCTTATAAAATATAATTTCTTTACCGTTTCAAGTTTGTATATGTAATATATATCGTGCGGACAGAGTCTTTCGGTATGTGCGGCGGTCGGGGCTTTCGGCACTGCGCAGTCCTTTCGCACGGCACTTTCGGAATTTAATATGTTTTGTAAGTCAGAATGCGCCGACAGAGTGCGTTTTCCCGTGCGTTTGGGGAGACGTGTTTGTGTCGGCATTTCTTTTTTCGCACCGCCTTTTCGGGGCTTTTGCCACTGTTGAAAATTTTTAAAGGAGGTGCTTGTTTTGGGTTGGATTATTGGAGCAGGAGCATTTCTCGCCGGTATTGTACTTGCCGGAATCGTTTTCGTTCTTGTCATCAATCACAGAAAAAAGATCGGTGCGGACGAAATCGAAGCCGCAAAGAGCGAGGCGAAGAGAATAGTTGATGAGGCTCAGAAAACCGGAGAGACGAAGAAAAAAGAGGCTCTCATCGAAGCCAAGGAAGAAATAATACGCAACAAAAACGAAGCTGAAAGAGAAGCCAAAGAGAGAAGAAAAGAAATCGACCGTCTCGAGAAGAGAGCTATTCAGAAAGAGGAAACTCTCGACAAAAAGATTGAGTCCTGCGAAAAAACCGAGGAAAACTACCGTAAAAAGATAGCTGACTGCGAGGCGAGGGAGGCGGAGCTTGAACAACTCAAGACCGCAAAGCTTGCAAAACTTGAGGAGCTGTCGGGACTTACCGCGGAGGAAGCCAAGGATTTGCTCATCAAGGAGATTGAGTCGCAGGTACGCCACGAGGCGGCGATGAAGATCAACGAGATAGAGCAGGAGGCGAAGGACGAGGCGGAGACGAGAGCGAGAAACATCGTTGCTCTTGCAATCCAGAGAATAGCGTCCGACCACGTTTCCGAGACGACCGTTTCGACCGTCGCACTTCCCAACGACGAGATGAAGGGAAGAATCATCGGCCGAGAGGGACGAAACATCAAGTCCATAGAGAACATAACGGGAGTAGACCTCATAATCGACGACACTCCCGAGGCGATAACGATATCGTGCTTCGACCCGGTAAGACGAGAGGTCGCAAGACTTGCGCTTGAAAGACTCATCGGCGACGGCAGAATCCACCCCACGAGAATCGAGGAAATGGTCGAAAAGTGTCAGCGCGAGGTTGACCTTGTCATCAAGCAGTCGGGCGAGCAGGCTGTGTTCGAGACGGGAGTCCACGGACTCAATCCCGAGCTTATCAAGCTTCTCGGCAGACTCCGCTACAGAACGAGCTACGGTCAGAACGTGCTTATACATTCGCTTGAGGTTGCGCACATTGCCGGCATTCTTGCGGACGAACTCGGCGTTGACTCCACCCTTGCAAAGCGTGCCGGACTTCTCCACGATATCGGTAAGGCGGTAAGCCACGAGGTCGAGGGATCTCACGTTGCGATAGGTGCGGACATAGCGAGACGCTACCACGAGAACAAGGACGTTATCCACGCCATTGAGGCGCACCACGGCGACGTAGAGCCTCAGACGGTTGTTGCGATGATAGTGCAGGCGGCGGACGCCGTATCGGCAGCACGTCCCGGAGCAAGACGTGAAAACCTCGAGAACTACATCAAGAGACTCCAGAAGCTTGAAGAGATAGCGATGAGCTTTGACGGCGTCGAGAAGTGCTTCGCCGTACAGGCAGGCAGAGAGATACGCATCATGGTCAAGCCCGAGAAGATAAACGAGGACGATATGACGCTTCTTGCACGTGATGTTGCGAAGAAGATTGAGGGCGAACTCGAGTATCCCGGTCAGATCAAGGTCAATATCATAAGAGAAAGCCGCAGAGTCGATTACGCAAAGTAAAAGACAAAGCCTCATAAGAAAAAACGAGCCGCAGATCCGAGATGAGGGTCTGCGGTTTTTGAAATTGAAAATGGAAAGTTGAGAATGGAGAATTGGGGTGGAAAAACTCCTTGCGTCGTTTTTCCCCGTTGATTATATGGTGCTGATTTTGGGCGTGTGCGGCGACGGGAAGCACCGCTTCGTAATTGAGAATTGAGAGTGGAGAATTGAGAATTGGGGTCGAAAAGCTCCTAAAGTCGCTTTTCTTCAATGATTGAATGGCGCGGAATTGAGCGTGAGCGGCTGTCCCTCTTCCGCCGCAGGCGGAATACAATTCATTTTGAAAAATTCGGGGACATGTGCCACGGATTTTTCACCTTTAGATTCGCAAAAGCGTGAGCTTTTGGTG
>CAKSCN010000037.1 GCA_934444485.1 uncultured Eubacteriales bacterium
ATTTACCGCAAAACCTGCCTCTTTGGTAAAGTCAAGATTATCCTTTTCCCTGAGCGGATTTTTGAGCTGAACACCGCCTGTGGGATTATCCTTCTTTCCGGTTTCGCCGTTATCTCCGCTCTCACCGCCCGTCGCATTGCCGTTTTCGTCACCGGACTCAACAGGGTTTGTTTCGCTGTTGTCGGGGAGAGTTACAATCGGCGTGCAGGACGTGAGAAGTGCCGCCGCAAGAAGAAGCGATAATGCCTTTGCCTTTGTCGTAATTTTCATATTGTCGTCCTCCGTTGTGCGTCGTTCGTGACTTCGCACCTTTTATGTTGTATGTCGTGAAAAGGTAGCGATTTGTTCCGTTTTGAACTTTATTCCTTATTTGCGACAACAACGTTGAGCTTGCCCGTAACGTCGCTGAAAAGCTTTACGTCGAGTGCGTATGTGCCGAACGCCTTTATCGAGCCGTCGAGAGCGATCTTTCTCTTGTCAACCTCGATTCCGGACTGCGCAAGAAGAGCCTCGGCAATTTCCTTCGACGTAACGGAACCGTATATTCTGCCGTCCGCACCGGCGGTTGCATAGATTTTTACAACGATGCCCTCAAGCTTCTTTGCATTCTCCTTTGCCGCCTTTCTGTCCTCTTCGATTCTGCGGAGTCTTGCCTCCTCCTTGCTCTTTACCTCGTTGAGTATCTGGCTTGTAGCCTCTGCGGCAAGCTTTTTGGGGAGAAGAAAGTTTCTTGCATATCCGTCGGATACGTTTACTATCTCGCCCTTTTTACCCTGTCCCTTTACGTCTGCCAAAAGAAGTACTTTCATTTCAATAAACCGTCCTTTCAGTATTGTCTGCGCTGTCGGTTATTTCACCGTTACAACGTCATTTTCCATATAGCCGTCAATTGCCTTGCAGAGCTTTGCGTAACCCTCGTCAACCGTCATTTCCTTAAGCTGTGCGCCTGCCGCATCGTAGTGACCGCCGCCGCCGAGAGCTTCGAGGATAAGCTGGACGTTTACCGTGCCGTTCGACCTTGCGGAAATATGCACGTCGTTTCCTATGGCGCACATCGTGAAGGTCGCACGGGTCTCGGCAATCGACAGAAGTCTGTCCGCCGCCTTTGCAAGGAGTATCTTATCGGAGAAATTGCTCTCCCCGTAATACTTGGAGATAATGATGTCTTTGCCGTAATACTCGGCGTTTTTCTCGAATTCCGACTGTCGCTTGAACTCGGTGATGTCGGTCTTGAAAAGCTCGCCTGCCGTCATCGGCTCTGCGCCCTCGCCTCTTAGATAGAGTGCCGCACCGAATGTTCTGACGCCCGTGTTCTTCGAGAACTGCTTGGTATCGAGAATGAGTCCCGCAAACAGAAGATCCGCTTCAATCTGTGTAAGTGCGCCCGGTTCGCAGATCTGCTCAAGCATTTCGCACACAAGCTCCGACGCCGACGACGCCGACGGTTCGATGTAGGAAATCTTCGGAGTTATGGCGTACTCGCCGGTTTTTCTGTGGTGGTCGATAATAACGTTCACCGCCGCATTCTCGTAAACGTCCCTTGCTTCAAACTGAACGGGGTTGTTTACGTCGCAGACTATATTTATCGTGTCTGAACGCACCATATCCTGCGCCTCGAGTGCGTCAACGAACATATCGTTGTAGACGTCGCTTCCTCTCATCATCGCAAATATCGGCTTTAGGTTTGCGTCGTTTATATTGACCACAATCTTAGGCTTCTTGCCGGCAATCATCGCCATTTTCGCAACGCCTATGCACGACGCAATGCAGTCATGGTCGGCAAATCTGTGTCCCTGAATTATGACGTTTCCGTCGGAGCGCAAAAGGCGCATAAGCTCGGAGGCGATTATTCTCGAACGTATCTTCGTGCGCTTCTGCACGCTCTTGAATCTGCCGCCGAAAATCTCCATGCCCTTTTCGGTTTTGAGCACCGCCTGGTCGCCGCCTCTCTGGAGAGCGAGGTCGAGTGCCTGACTTGCCGCCTTTTCCTTTTCGGAGTAACTTCCCTTAATGTTGGCGACACCTATCGACGCCGTGAAAGGTATATCGATACCCTCGATGTTTATGCTTCGTATGCTGTCGAGTATCTCAAACTTCGATGCGGTGAGATCTTCAAGGTGGCGTTCCTCAAATATGAAAAGGTACTTGTCCTTTTCCGACTCACGCATGATACCGCCGAGAGTGCCGCACCACTTATCGAGAACTCCGCCTATCATAGCAAGTGCGGTTCTGTACTTATCCTGCACGAACTGCATTGCCTCGGTGAAGTTGTCGATAACGACGTATGCCACGATAACACTGCTCATCTTCAGCTCGTTTTCCGCTTCGATAAGCTCGCTCTTGTCCTCGAAAATGAGTATGCTGTGACCTGCGCCGAGGTTCCCCATTTTGTGGGCGTCAACCTCATATGTGCGTGTTCCGACCGTGAGAAGCATACTGCTTCCGGAGCGCAGAGCCGCTATGGCGTCGTCGGTAAGCTCCGGCGAAATTATGTCGCAAACATTCTTGCCGTAGGCGTTGGGCTTTACGTCAACAAGCGCACTTGCGGCTTTGTTGTGCCATATTATCGCTCCGCCGTCCTCGACTATTACCACCGGCGACGAAACATTCATTACGAAGTCGAGGGTCATTCCCGAGAGAAGTCCCGACGTTCCCGAGCCTGCCGAAGCGGATTCCTTTCGGATTATCATCACGCACACCACCGCATACGCAACCGTGAGAAAAAGTCCCACTCCGAACAAAACTTTATCTCCGCTTATCGCACTAATCAGCGTGAAAGCGGCAAGCACGGCAATTGCGGCAACCATACCGCCCTTTGACGTGGCAAACGCAAAGCTTTTAAACACGCTTTTGAGCTTTTTCATGTGTGTCTCCCCTTAATGCCGCAGAACGGCACTTTATTTATCTGCTCTTCCGCCGAAGCCGCCGCCGTATGCTCTCATAGACGCAAGTCCTAATATAACGGCAGTCGGAACCGCAAGCGAATACGCCGCAAGAATAAGACTTAAGAGTACTATTATCGGAATCGCCGCGCCGCCGAGTCTCGGTTTCAGCAAGAAGTATGCGAATCTGTAGCCGAGAATTATAAATGGCGGTGAAAGAGCTATCGCAAATTCGGCAGCGCAGACGCTCACCGCTATTCCCGCGCCGAAGAATGCTCCGAACGCAAGCACGGCGATTGCTGCAAGGTACGCCCACTTTGTCGCCGGCGTCACGGCAAACTCGCTGTCATAGCCGGGCTGTCTTGACGTTATGCGTATGTTCACGACATTTCCGGCAATTCTCTTGGTGACGGTCTCATCAAACTCCGGCACTTTCTTCACCTCGAGAACAGGCTTTAGCGCAAATGAGATGAAAAACGCCGTGAAGTAGTACGCAACGTAAATGACCGCCGGCAGGAGAAGCAGCGTAATTTTGAGTATATCGCCGCCGTAGGTTTTCGCCGCAGCGAGGAAATCCTCCGCACTGATACCGTAATTCTTCGCAAGCACGGCAAAGTCATCGCTCTCTGCGAACATCGCCATAACTGCGTTCATCTTTGCAAGGCAGTCGTTCCAAAGTGCCTCGGGAGTCGTGCCTGCCACCTTTACGGCGTAGAGTACCGCAAGAACCGCCGACGCAGTAAACATCGCCGCACACACGAACGCCGTTATTCCGACGACCGTGCTTCTGTCAGTCCCCCGAAGAATTGCCGAGCCGACGCATATTCCGACAACCGCCGGAGTCACCGCCGTAACCAAAGCGCCCATTCCCGAGGTCGTCGCAAGGAAGAATCCCGGAATAATCGACACAAGCATTGCCGCCGGCGCCCAAAAGCCGTGTCCCTCGCCGACGAGTATTCCGAACGCAAGTCCTGCTACAATGACAATTATCGGGTCGAGAAGCGTCATAACCGCCGCAAATGCGCTCTGCGACAAGAGAATCGCACAGCACCTGAGAAGTGCCGCACCTACGCCGACCGAAATAAGCGCTGTGAGTTTTACCGTCTTGTTTTCCAATTTATCATCTCCGTTTGCTTTTATTCGTCAAACATTTTAACCTGGAGCGCATTTATGTCGTAGTCCTCGAAAAGCGTGCCGGTACTGGGAAGCTTAGTCTTTCTGTACTTCGAGAATTTCTTCATTTCGTCGCTTCCGTCATCGATAAATTTAACCGCACTTTCTATCTTCTGGCTCTTCTTTATCGTAAACACCGTAACTCCCGAAGCGGTTCTCGTCGCCTTTGAGGGAAGCTGGTCGGAGTTTATTATGATAACCTTGCCCGACGACGCCTTTATCATGAACTCGCAAACCGGTTCTCTGCCCTCCTTGGGAGGAACGTACATAATCGCAACCGCCGCCGAATCGCCGCTGTAGGCGTTGGCAAGCTTCTTGCGGTTTGTCTTTGTGGCGTAGCTTGAAAGCGGTATGCCTATCGCCTTGCCGTTTTCGAAGAAAATTGCGGCAGTTCCCGTGTAATCACGTGTCGGACACATGAGCATTACCCTCTCACCCTCGTCAAACGAAAGCTTTGCCGGTATATAGTCGCCGAGTGCGGAGGGTTTTACGGCGTCGAAGTCCTCGGCTTTCGCCTTGTAGACCTGACACTTGTCCGTGAAGAACAGCAGATCGCAGTCGCTCATGGTGCTGTACTTCGATGCGATAAAGTCGCCGTCCTTGAGGTTCTGCTCCTCGACCTTTTGAGAAGCCGACTTCGGCGGAAGAATCTTCTTGAAGTAGCCCTCGTTCGTTATCATGACGTTCACGGGGTACGCCTCCTCGACGGGAGCTTCGTAAACGGGAGCGTCCTCCTCAAAGATGAGCTGAGTTTTTCTCGGCTTGCCGTACTTTTCCTTTACGTTTTTGAGCTGCTTTGCGATAAGAGCCTTGACCTTTTTCTCGCTTGCAAGGGTCGCTTCTGTGTCTGCAATATCCTTCTCCAACTTCTCGGTTTCTGCGATACGGTTGAGGATATACTCCTCGTTGAGGTTGCGAAGCTTTATTTCCGCAATGTATTCCGCCTGTACCTCGTCAATGCCGAAACCTTTCATGAGGTTGGGTATAACCTCTTTCTCGGACTTTGTCTCACGAATTATCTTTATCGCTTTGTCGATATCGAGAAGAAGCTCTTTAAGACCCATGAGAAGGTGGAGCTTATCCTTCATCTTGCAGAGGTTGAAGTAAAGCTCACGCTTCACGCACTCGCATCTCCACGCCGTCCATTCGGTAAGTATATCGGCAACGCCGAGAGTTTTGGGTGTGCCGCCGATGAGGACGTTGAAGTTACACGAAAAGCTGTCCTCGAGAGGCGTGAGACGGAAGAGCTTGTTCATCACCGCCTCGTGGTTTGCGCTTCGCTTGAGGTCAATCGCAATTTTGAGTCCGTCGAGACCCGTTTCGTCTCTGACGTCGGCGATATCCTTGAGCTTTCCGCCCTTTACAAGCTCCGCAATTTTATCGATAATCATCTCCGCCTTTGTGGTGTACGGAATCTGCGTTATCTCTATGCAATTCGCCTTTTTGTCGTAGCTGTACCTCGCTCTTACCTTAAATGAGCCTCTGCCGGTGCGGTAGATTTCCTCCATTTTCTCACGGTTGTAAATGAGAAGTCCGCCGGTCGAAAAGTCAGGGGCTTTCATTATCTCCAGAAGATCCGCATTCGAATCCTGCATGAGTGCCGTTGCGGCGTCGCACACCTCGCCGAGATTGAACGAGCAGATGTTGCTTGCCATACCGACGGCGATACCGACATTGGGAGACACGAGTATGTTCGGGAAGCTTGTGGGGAGAAGCACGGGTTCCTTGAGCGTGCTGTCGTAGTTATCCACCATATCGACGGCGTCTTTGTCTATGCCTCTGAATATTTCCTCGCAGAAGCCGTCAAGCTTTACCTCGGTGTAACGTGATGCGGCGTAAGAGATGGTCGAATACTGCTTACCGAACGAACCCTTTGAATCGATGAACGGGTGTAAGAGCGCCTCGTTGCCTCTTGTGAGACGAACCATCGCTTCGTATATTGAAGAGTCGCCGTGCGGATTGAGCTTCATGACTTCGCCGACAACGGTGTTCGATTTGAGTCTCTGATTGCCCATGAGACCTATTCTCTGCATGGTATAGAGAATCTTTCGGTGAGAGGGCTTGAAGCCGTCTATCTCGGGAATTGCTCTCGACACGATAACGCTCATTGCATAGGGCATATAGTTTGTTTCGAGAGTCGCCGTTATGGGCTGTTCTGTGACGGCATTGACCGCCTCGGTCATGTCATACTGTTTTATTCTTCCGCTCTTCTTTGGTTTCTTTTCTGCCATATCTTATTTCACATCGCCTTACTTATATTATTCGTCGTCTTCATCGTCAAACACGGAGGTCTGACCCGCTGTCTTTCCCTTTGCGCTCTGCGGATAGGTTTTCCCGAGGTGGTTGTACGCACGCTCCGTCGCCATACGTCCTCTCGGAGTTCTGTTTAAAAAGCCGAGCTGCAAAAGGTACGGTTCGTACACGTCCTCGAGAGTTATCGACTCCTCGCCTATCGTTGCGGCAAGGGTATCGAGTCCGACGGGACCTCCGCCGAAGAAATCTATTATTGCGCCGAGCATACGGCGGTCTATGTTGTCGAGTCCAAGCTCGTCTATTTCGAGCATTGAGAGTGCGGCGTCCGACATTTCCTTTGTTATAACGCCGTCGCCCTTGACCTGCGCATAGTCACGCACACGTTTGAGAAGCCTGTTGGCTATTCTCGGAGTTCCCCTCGAACGCTTTGCAATCTCAAGCGCACCGTCGTGCTTTGCGTTTATTCCGAGTATCTCCGCACTTCTCTCGACTATGCTTGCAAGCTCTTCGTCCGTGTAAAGCTCGAGTCTCAGAAGATGACCGAAGCGGTCACGGAGCGGAGACGTAAGCTGTCCGGCACGGGTCGTTGCGCCTATGAGCGTAAAGTGCGGAAGCGGAAGCCTTATGCTTCTCGCCGACGGTCCTTTGCCCATGATTATATCGAGGTTGAAGTCCTCCATTGCCGGGTACAGTATTTCCTCGACCTGACGGGGAAGACGGTGTATTTCGTCTATGAACAGCACATCGTTCTCCGAGAGGTTCGTGAGAAGTGCCGCAAGGTCGCCCTGCTTTTCAATTGCGGGTCCCGACGTTATTCTTATATTCACGCCCATTTCGGCGGCTATTATTGCCGAGAGCGTCGTTTTTCCGAGTCCGGGCGGTCCGTGCAGAAGTATGTGGTCGAGACATTCGCCTCTCATCTTCGCCGCCTCTATCGAAATTATGAGCTTTTCCTTGACCTTATCCTGCCCGACATACTCCGAGAGGGTTTTGGGTCGGAGAGAAACCTCGTTTTCGGAGTCCTCCTCTATGGCTCTCGACGTGAGCATTCGGCTTTCAAAGTCAAACTCATCCTCGGAAAAACCGCCGTTATTCGATTTTTCTTTAGTACTCTTAATCATCTTTTACCTTTCTGCGTTCGGCGTCACTTCATAAGAAGCTTCAGAGCCTCTCTTATAATGCCCTCAACCGTCGTCGATTTGCACTTTGAAACTGCCTTCGACGCTTCGTTTTTGTTGTAGCCGAGTACGACAAGCGCATCGACCGCCTCGGACTGCACTCCGGTGTTCGGGAAGCTTGCGGCTGCGAGAATGTCGTCTCCTGCCATATCCATGCCCTTGGCAAGCTTGTCTTTCAGCTCGATTATTATCTTCTGCGCCGTTTTGAGTCCGACTCCGGGACTTGCGGAAATTGCCTTTGCGTCTCCCTGCGCCACCGCAAGCACGAGTCTTTCGGCCGACAGTGTGGAAAGTATTGCGACAGCGCCTTTCGGACCGACGCCGGAAACCGAGATGAGGCTCTTGAAAAGCTCGCACTCCTCACTGCTTGCAAAGCCGTAAAGCTCGCTTGAGTCCTCACGGACAACGTGGTAGGTGTATATTTTAACCTTGACTCCCGTCATATTTCCGGACGGGTCAAATGCGTTCTTGCCGAGAAGGTACTCATAGGTCTTTCCGGTAATCGTAACGAGATATCCGACTCCGCCGCAGTCTATGACCGCCTTGTCACGCCACAGCTCGGCAAGAGTTCCGTTCAAATAGTAGTACAAATCAAAACTTCCTTTCCCGGTGGTCGGTTACTGCAAGCCGAAAAGGATAGAACCTGCGGAGTAACCGTGGCATATTGCGGCTGCGAGAGCGTCGGCGGTATCGTCGGGTTTCGGCACACTGTCAAGCGACAGCAGCGTTTTCACCATATACTGTATCTGCTTTTTGTCGGCTCTGCCGTAGCCCGTGACCGCCTGCTTTATCTGAAGCGGAGTATACTCGTATATCGGCACGCCGTGCTTTTTGAGCGCAAGAAGTATAACTCCCCTTGCCTGGCAGACATTGACTGCGGTTTTTGCGTTGTCGTTGAAAAAAAGCTCCTCTATCGACACCGCATCTGGGCAAAACTTCTCGCAAAGTTCGCTTATACCGTCGTATATTTCGGAGAGTCTGTCGGGTACGGCGACGCCTGCCGGAGTCAAAACCGCACCGTACTCCACCGCACGGAATTTATTCTTGAAGCAGTCCACGACGCCGAAACCCACCGTCGCAAGTCCGGGGTCAATTCCCAATATCAGCATTTAATTACCTTTCCGAGTGATTCGCAGACACCGCAAGGCACTTCCTCACGGCATTTTATCATAACATAGATATACGTTTATCATTATATCACAAACGCTCGTTTTTGTCAAGAGGTCGAAAGCACGGTTTGAGGACTCAAAAAAACGCACCTCGCCGAAGCGGAGTGCGCAGTTGTCTATATCATATTCAAATAATCCCGTCTTGCGTATTTACTCTCATCACGAACACTTCTCCACTGCTATCTTCAAACTTATAGAGTAATACGTATTCCTTGACTTTTGCTTTCCTGTAGTTACGGACACTCAAGCCCAAGCCCTCACACAAGGGAAAAGCTTTCGGGAAATGCGACAATACCTCCAAACAGTTATTCAGCTCGGACATAAACGACTTAGCGGCGTCTTTGCTGTCAAACTCTGTTGTCAAATACTTAAAAATGCCGTCGATGTCATTCTCTGCTTCATCCGTTAGAGTAACCGCATATTTCTCAGAGTCCATATTTTTTCTCCAGTCTTTCCATGACCTCGGAAGCCGGCGACACCCTGCCCTCCGCTTTACTCTTTTCGGCTTTGGCAAGTTTATCGTAAAGCTCGTTCATGAATATTGCCTTCTCGTAAGCTTCGATACTCATTATCACCATGTCGCCGTATCCGTTTTTGGTGATGAATATCGGATCATCCGACGCATGACAATCCTCCGAAATCTTGCAGGTATTCTTAAGGTCTCGAATAGGTATTATTTTCGGCATATTTTTCGCCTCCATACGCTGCTGTGTCATTATTATGTCTCTATTATACCACAAAGGTTCTCTTTTGTCAAGTACGCAAAATGAGCACAGTGCAGAAAAAACGCACCTCGCCGAAGCGGAGTGCGCAATTGTCACTTTCTCTCTATGTCGAACCTCATTATCGCTTTGACCGCATCGCCGTCCGGGAACGCTCTTTTCTCTCCCACGGCAAAGAAACGTCCGTCGGAGTCGTAGAGTCTGCATCTGCCGTTCGGCGAGAACGACGAATCGGGAATTTTCGCCTTGGCAAGGTAAATCTCACAGCCGTTTTTGCAAAGGCGTGAGTAAAACTCGGGGAGCGTCACGGGCGGATACTTCGCAAACGCCGCTTCGCACGAAACGAGGTACTTTTCCAACGCTGTCGGGTCTCCGTCCGCATTCTCCTTTGTCTCGGCAAGCTCTTCGAGAGTAACAGAGTTTTTTACGTCAAATTCACCGCAAACAGTTCTCTCAAGGCTGTAAAGGCACGCACCGCAACCGAGCTTTTCTCCAATGTCTGCGGCAAGAGTGCGGATATACGTTCCTTTGGAAACCGAGAAACGTATGACGTAGTCGCTCTCCGACACCTTCTCAATAACCTCCGCAGAATACACGACGATGCGTCTCGCTTTTCTCTCAACCGTTATTCCCTCTCGTGCAAGATCGCAAAGCTTCTTTCCGCCGACTTTCAGCGCCGAGTACATGGGCGGTATCTGGTCGTAGCCGTCCTCTCCGACAAAGGAGCGCACCGCCGCTTTAACCTCGCTCTCGGTCGGGAGTATGTCCGACGTGCGAAGCACATTCCCCGTAACGTCCTCCGTATCTGTGACTGTGCCGAAGCGCACGCCTGCCGTATAGGTTTTGTCGTGGTCGGTGAGTTCGCCCTGCGCAGTGCAGGCGTTTCCTATAAGCACGGGAAGCACACCTGTCGCCATTGGGTCGAGCGTACCGGCGTGACCGATTCTGCGTGTGCCGAAAAGACGTCGGCATTTTGAAACGCAGTCGTGCGAGGTTATTCCCTCGGGTTTATAGAGGTTTAGTATTCCGTTCACTGTGTCCTCCGAGTATTGAAAGTATAATCAGAAAAACTGCCGATCCGAGAAGAACCGGCAGTCGATGTACCTTGATTATTTGCTTGCTCCGCCGTAGGTCGAAGAAATATCCACTGTCATTTCCTTGACTTCCTTTTTGAAGGTGGAGTTCTTTATCTTCTCCTGAAGCATATTCCAGTAGAGGTCGGGGTCTACGGGGATCTCAACCGTCTTGTCGAGCCAGCTCGAGAGGAACATTGCGTTGGAGAGATTGAGTCCGTTGATACCCTCAAGACCGGGAGCGAGAAGCTTTTCGCCGGTGAGTATGGCATTAACGAAGTTCTGAAGAATGCCGGAGTGGTCATAGAGAACGCCGTCCTTCTTGGAGACGTCAAGCTCAATAACCTCCTTATCGGGAGACGCAAAGCCGTTCTCCGCCTCGAAGCACCACTTTCTCTCGGGTACCGCAAGCTTTGTGAAGGTAAGCTTTCCGTTTTCGGCAACGAGCTTGCCTCTGTCGCCGGAGATTTCGAGTCTGTTTGTGCCGGGGCATTCGCCGGTTGTCGTGATGAACACGCCTGTTGCGCCGTTTGCGTACTCAACGTATGCGGTGACGTCGTCCTCGACTTCTATGTTGTGGTACTTGCCCTCGGTGCAGAAGGCTCTTACCTTTACGGGCATACCTGTGATCCACTGCCAGAGGTCAAGGTTGTGCGGACACTGATTGAGGAGTACTCCGCCGCCTTCGCCCTCCCAGGTTGCTCTCCATCCGCCGGAATTATAGTAAGCCTGCGTCCTGTACCAGTCTGTGATTATCCAAACGACTCTCTTGAGTTCGCCGAGCTCACCGCCCTGAACTATCTCGCACATCTTCTGATACATGGGGGTTGTACGCTGATTGTACATAATGCCGAAGACCTTGCCGGACTTCTTTGCAACATCGTACATCTCAAGCACTTTCTTTGTGTAAACGCCTATCGGCTTCTCGGAGAGGACGTTGAGTCCCTCGTTGAACGCTTCGATTGCGATAACGGGGTGCAGATAGTGGGGAGTTGCGATGAGAACCGCATCCACCTTGCCCGACTTCAGAAGATCCTTGTAATCCTTGAAGTAAGCCGCATCCTTCCAGTCATTCTTTACGGCGTCCATTTTCTTTTCATCGATATCGCAAAGAGCCGCAACTTCGACATTCTTAATAAGTCCCTGCTTGAGGTTTTTAAGATGTCCGTTACCCATATTTCCGAGACCGATTATACCTAAACGAACCTTATCCATAAAATATCTCCTTTCCTTTATCTCGTGTGATACGTAAAGCGTACTCATATTAAGTACTTTTGCACTCACTGCCGCTATTATAACGCAACGAGCGGTATTTTTCAAGGGAAATTTATGATTTTTACAGAAAATGCACAGTTTTTGAGTCAAAATTGTTGTTTTGTCTCATGCACGGCGAAATTACGCCTTTATTTCGAGAACGACTGCGCTGTTAGGTTTCATTGTGATGCGCTTTCCGTCGGCGGAAATATCTGCGCCCTGATTCTTCAGAATTTCGGAGAGAGAGTAATTTCCGAACGAAAGCTCTGTTTCTGTCTCTCTCGGAACGCAGTTTACCGCAACGACAATTCTCGTCTTTTCGTCTGCGATATGTTCGGTCACTGCGACATACGGACTCGACTTGCGCACAACCTTTTCGGGATTTACAAGCTTTGTCATAGTCTCGTAGAACTTAAAGTAGGGGCGTGCCGACTTTCCGCTTACAACTCCCGGTACGTTGCCTGCGATATTTTCGATGGGGTACGCAAGGAAGTAAACCGTGCCGTCGCCGTTCTTATACTCGCTCATAACAGGGCGTCCCTCGTCATCACGTGCAATAACCTTAACGCTTCCGTCGGACGGCTCTTTGTAATCGACCTTGTATTTCTCCATGAAGCAGAATTCCGTACCGTCAAGCGCAACCTTATCGGGCTTTGTGGGGTTATAGTGTATCTGCGGAACAAGACCGAAGTACTCGCGGAAAGGCGTTATCATGCCGTTGCCCATTGAGAGGTAAAGCACTGCGCCTTTCTTCACTCTGTCCATAATGAGGTTCATTGTGTGACCCATTATGTGCCCGGTATCGACGGAGGGAATGATATACGCTCTCGCCTCGGGAATCTCGTCGGTGACGTACCGGAACTCAATGTCAAGTCCCGCCTGCTTTGCAAGTATGAACGTTCCGTATGCCGCAAGCCATGTATCATTTTCCGCTGTGAGAATGCAGACGGCGTCAACAATGCGTTCGGGAAGTTCTCTATACTTGAAGCTCTCGGCGAAGTTTGCAAAATCGGTCATGACGGGAAGCACGGGCTTCTTCGAGAAATCGTCCCTGAAAAGACCAAGCTGTCTCTCGACGGCATTCCAGTCATAGGGAGCATGGGCAAGAGCGGTCTGCTCAAAGCCGCACCACCACATAAGGCCGTGGCAGTTGTGCGCCCAGAGAAGGTGAAGAATCGTATTTATGTATGCCGCAGAGTTCTCTTCGCTTGCTATCATCGGACCGAGTGTTCCGACCTCCTCGGCAAACGCCGGCTTTCCGGAAAGTCCTCTGTACACAAGCGTTTCCGCAACAGAGTGCATAACCGACTTCTGCTCATTTATCGGATCTGTCATGCAATGCGGCGTGAAGAGAGGATATGGATGCGTGCAGAGCACATCGAGAATTTCTCCGAGGTTCTCCGCACAGAAATCGCTCTCATGGAATGAACCGTGAAGTCCCGAGATAACCGGCTTTTGTGCATCCTCGGTTTTTATCGCCATGGTAATTGCGCTTGTCCAAAGGTATGCGCCGTCACTGTCACCGGCGTCACCCAAGCAATTGCACTCGTTTCCGAGATCCCATGCGACTATCGCTTTTCTGTCCTTGAAGCGGCGAACCATGTATTTTACAAATTTTATCTGCCACTTTATCGCCCTCGGGTCACGCAATACGTTGACTCCCTCGAAAAGCTCGGGAACATAGAGACGTCCGCTCATCCAGCCAGTGATAAGTCCGACGACAAGCTTGAGTCCGTGCTTTTCGGCAAGGTCGCAGAACACTCCGAATCTGTCCGCCATTTCCTCCGACACACCGGCACGTCCCGCCTCGGTAAAGGGAAGCGGCTCTTCTCCCATGCGTATCTCCTTCTCAACTCCCCTGCATTCCTTCAGCATCTTGATAGGCTGAAAATCGGGCCAGAGGGGGAATATTCGGAGGTACTTTATGTTCTCCTTTTCGAGAAGCTCAAAGTCACGGTCGATTATATCGGGCCGCCAGTCGTGCCACATATTTGTTCCGGCATGGGACGCCCAGTAGTTACATCCGACGAAAAATTCTCCGTCTTTAAAAATCGTATCATTCATAGCAATGTCCTTTCTTCGGCAGAGCCGAATGCTGTATTTTTCCACGCCACCATGATATCACACATTTTAGCCTTTGTCAATAGTTTTTTTACACTGTGAATTAATGTTTTTTTGTTTTTCAAAAAAGACGGCGCGAAAACGCACCGCCGTAAATTCATCTGTAGTACTTATAATACGCCGTAATGCTCTTTTCCTCGCCGCTGTCAAGGTCAATTCCCGTTATAACGACGCCCTCAAGGCTCAGAAGCTCCCACATTGCGGTGTCGTCTATCTTTCCTCTGAACTTCGACTCTATGCCGCACACAACGGAAACCTCGTCGCCGCACGGGAGAATGTTGAGGTGTCCCTCTCGACCGATTATTTCTTCTATACCGTCAACACGCACCGTGACGTACTTTATGTGTCTGCCGTCGAGCTTCTTTGCCATTTCACGGCGGAATGCCGGGCTTGATTCGTCTTTCGGTGCAAAGCGAGACTTTATTCTGTCGATTATTCCCATAGGCACTCCTTACCTTTGCTTCTCAACTCTGATTATCTCGTCACGCAAGAACGCCGCTCTCTCGAACTCGAGCTTTGCCGACGCCTCGAGCATTTCCTCCTTGAGTCTTGCGATAAGCTCCGTCTTGTCCTTTGCGGAGAGCTTCGTCTGCACCTTCTTGCCCTTCTTGTCCTTGGAGGAAATGTCTATGACGTCCCTTACCTCCTTAATGACGGTCTTGGGGACAATTCCGTGGGCTTTGTTGTAAGCCTCCTGCTTTTCACGGCGGCGGTTCGATTCGTCAATTGCCGCTTTCATCGACCGTGTCACCGTGTCGGCGTACATTATGACGTGACCGTCGGCGTTTCTTGCGGCTCTGCCTATCGTCTGAATGAGCGACGTTTCACTGCGCAGGAAGCCCTCTTTGTCGGCGTCGAGAATCGCAACGAGCGACACCTCCGGAAGGTCAAGTCCCTCACGGAGAAGGTTTATGCCGATAAGAACGTCGTACACGCCGAGTCGGAGGTCACGCAGAAGCTCCATTCTCTCTATCGTCTCAACGCTGTAGTGCATATAGCGGCACTTTATGTCACGTCCGCCGAGGTACTCCGTGAGGTTCTCCGCCATTTTCTTGGTGAGCGTCGTCACAAGGACTCTCTCTTTTCTCTCGACTCTCGCCTTTATCTCGCCGATGAGGTCGTCTATCTGTCCCTCCGTGGGTCTCACCTCAACCGACGGATCGAGAAGTCCCGTAGGACGGATAACCTGCTCCGCAAGAGTCTGCATATGCTGTCTCTCGTACTCGCCGGGCGTTGCGCTGACGTATATCGTCTGTCCCTGCTTTGCCGTGAACTCATCGAAAAAGAGCGGTCTGTTGTCGTATGCCGACGGCAGTCTGAAGCCGTAATCGACGAGGTTCTTCTTTCTCGCACGGTCGCCGCCGCTCATGCCTCTCACCTGCGGAACAGTGACGTGCGACTCGTCAATGAACATGAGGTAGTCTTTCGGGAAGTAGTCGAGAAGCGTATACGGCGTACTTCCTGCCGGACGTCCCGACAGCACACGGGAATAGTTTTCAACGCCGGTGCAGTAACCGAGCTCCGCAAGCATCTCCATGTCGTAGCGTGTGCGTTCCTCTATTCTCTGCGCCTCGATGAACTTGCCGTTCGCCTTGAAGTATTCGACTCTTTCCTCCATCTCCGCCTCAATCTCACGAAGCGCTCTTTCACGAAACTCCGGAGAGGTGACATAGTGGCTTGCCGGGTATATCGCAACGTAGCCGAGAGAGCGTGTGATTTGTCCCGTTACGGGATTGACTTCGGAAATTTTATCCACTTCGTCGCCGAAAAACTCAATTCTCAACGCAAGAGTGCTTGAATTTGCGGGAAATACCTCCACCGTATCTCCCCTGACTCTGAAACGGTTACGTTCAAAGGCGATGTCGTTTCTCTCATATTGGATAGCGACGAGCTTTGCGATAAACTCGTCCCTCGACATTTCCTGACCCTCACGTGCCGACACAACAAGCGCCTTGTACTCCTCCGGGTTACCGAGAGTGTATATGCACGAAACGCTCGAAACAATGATGACGTCACGTCTTTCAAAGAGCGCACTCGTCGCACTGTGGCGAAGCTTGTCTATCTCGTCGTTTATTGAGCTGTCCTTTTCGATGTACGTGCCGCTTCCGGGGATATACGCCTCGGGCTGATAGTAATCGTAGTACGAAACGAAGTACTCGACGGCGTTCTCGGGGAAGAACTCCTTGAACTCACTGCAAAGCTGTGCGGCAAGCGTTTTGTTGTGGGCAAGAACGAGAGTTGGGCGGTTCATTCTTGCGATGATATTCGCCATGGTAAAAGTTTTACCCGAACCCGTAACGCCGAGAAGAACCTGCTCTTTTTTGCCCTCTTCGAGTCCCTCGACAAGCGTTTCTATCGCTTCCGGCTGGTCACCCATGGGCTTATACGGAAAATGCGGTTTGAATGTATCCATAGTTTCACCTCTCTGTCAGGTATCGACTTTGTTGCCCTGAAAAATTCTTCTTCGGTTCATTTCTCTGTCAACGCCATTCATCACATCAAACTTCTTCACACTCCAAAGGGGCGCTACAAGCGTATCCCTGCCGCCGTCCCCGGTTATGCGCTGAACAACTGTATCATACGGCAACAGCTCAAGCTCGTCGCAAACAAGATTCACGTATTCGTCAAGCTCGAAGACCTTAATCTTACCGTCGTAATACATTCTCTCTGCGGCGGTGTTTTTCAGAATATGGAGCATATGCAGCTTCACCGAGTGCGGACGGAGCTTTCCCACTGTCTCGACGCTCTCGAGCATCATGTCCCTCGTCTCGCCGGGAAGTCCGTTGATAAGG
>CAKSCN010000038.1 GCA_934444485.1 uncultured Eubacteriales bacterium
GAATACGCAAGCCCCAAAGAGTCGGAAGTTGTCTTTGCCAAATACAGCATAAGCAAGAGAATAAGGGAAATTACGGCGGTTATTACATAACGGCTTTTTTCCATGTTATCACTCCTTTCGCCACTCAGGCAAGATGTTTTTTGACAACGTATGAAGGAAAACCCCTTAAGCGGCTGTTTATGAGTACGATTTGAACTCCTCGGACTTAGGAAAATCCATTCCGAACTCACGTCTGAATGCGAGATACAAACTCTCTACCGCACCGCTTCCGTATTTAAAAGCACCAGTGTACATGGTATCATCGTAATTTAAGATAATGTCTGTATCGGTGGATTCATATACGGAATTTTCGAGTTTTATGCGGCGCAGAATGTCGTCTGTATGCTCTGCCTGCTTTTCGGACAGCTTGACTTTCTTGATAGCGGTTACGGAGTCTTTCACAATATGCGGAAGCCTATTCGGATATGCCGTGCCGTGGTCAGCTTCGATATAATACAGTGTATAATCCGGCATCAAAAGGAAGAAGTGTATTTCGGGATCATAGACGTCCATCCTTACAACGGCGTTTTCTTCAAGCTCCTCCGAATACCTCGGCTTTACCGCTTCGGGTAAAATACAGGCAAACGCAATAAAAACCACAGCCGCAACCATCCAAAGCTTCGTTTTACCTTGCATAAACTCATGCTCCTTTTGATTGTTAAACGCTTCGGGAACACCTCTGTTTACATTATACACGTTTTCGGCGGCGGTGTCAAGTCTTTTTGTGGTTTCGGTTTGTTCTCAAACGAGGTTTTGCATATTCTGCCGTCAAATTACGGCGAACTTTCCACAAGGCGTGAGCTTTTACGTATTATTTTTGAATAACTTTCCTTGCGTTTACACCGTGTTTTTTGCAATAAAAAAATGGGCAACCCACTCGGACTGCCCACTCGTTTTACATATTCGTTTATGCGTTTACTGCGTGCCGAGGCGGCTCAATACAGCTTCGCCCCTGCCGGGATATGGTCGTCAACCATAAGAAGGTGAAGCTTCTCCTTGCCCTCTTCTTCGTGGATTGCGGAAAGGAGCATACCGCAGGAGTCGATACCCATCATTGCTCTCGGAGGAAGGTTTGTGATGGCGATAAGCGTCTTGCCGACAAGCTCTTCCGGCTCGTAGTACTCGTGAATACCGCTCAGAATCGTGCGGTCCGTTCCCGTTCCGTCGTCGAGAGTGAACTGCAAAAGCTTCTTCGACTTAGGCACTGCCGCACATTCCTTGACCTTTACCGCACGGAAATCGGACTTCGAGAAGGTGTCGAAATCGACAAACTCTTCAAACAAAGGCTCAATGGTCACCTTGGAAAAGTCAATCTTCTCGGGAGCGGCCTTGGGAGCTTCAGGCGCTTTCTGCTTTGCGTCGCCGCCCTTGCCGGAATCGCCTATTACCTTCATCGTCGGGAAGAGGATTATGTCTCTTATCGACTCCGCACCCGTAAGGAGCATTACCATTCTGTCTATACCGATGCCGAGACCGCCTGTGGGAGGCATACCGTATTCGAGAGCCGTCATGAAGTCCTCGTCGATCATGTTCGCTTCCTCGTCGCCGGCGGCACGAAGCTCGTCCTGACGCTCGAAGCGCTTTCTCTGGTCGATCGGATCGTTAAGCTCGGAGTATGCGTTGCCGTGTTCACGTCCCACGATAAACAGCTCAAAACGCTCGGTGTAGTCGGGCTTGTCGGGCTTTCTCTTCGTGAGAGGAGATATCTCAACAGGGTAATCTATAAGGAAGGTCGGCTGAATGAGGTTCTTCTCGACGTATTCGTCAAAGAACAGATTGAGTATGTCGCCCTTTAAGTGGTGCGGCTCATATTCGATGTGGTGTTCCTTTGCCGCCGCTCTCGCTTCCTCGAGAGTGTTTATTGCGTCAAAATCAACGCCGGAATACTTCTTGACGGCGTCTACCATCGTTATGCGCTCAAACGGCTTGCCGAGGTCGATGTCGTATTCGCCGTACTTTATCTTCGTTGTGCCGAGTACATTCTGCGCAACCGTGCGGAACATTTCCTCGGTGATGTCCATCATTCCGTGGTAGTCGGTGAACGCCTGATAAAGCTCGAGGAGCGTAAACTCCGGATTGTGGCGAACGTCGATACCCTCGTTTCTGAACACTCTGCCTATCTCGTAAACTCTCTCAAAGCCGCCGACGATAAGTCTCTTAAGCGAAAGCTCGAGAGCTATTCTCATGTACATATCGATGTCGAGAGCGTTGTGATGCGTAATAAACGGACGTGCCGACGCACCGCCGGGAATGGTCTGGAGCGTGGGAGTTTCAACCTCGATAAAGCCCTTGGAATCGAGGAAGCGTCTTACCTCGCTCACTATCATGGAACGCTTGATGAACGTGTCCTTTACCTCGGGGTTCACAATAAGGTCAACGTATCTCTGTCTGTATCTCGTCTCTGTGTCCTTAAGACCGTGGAATTTCTCGGGGAGTATGCGAAGGCTCTTTGAAAGAAGAACCGCTTCGGAGGCGTGAATTGAAATCTCGCCCATCTTCGTGCGGAATACTTCGCCCTTTATGCCGACAAGATCGCCTATGTCGAACTTTTTGAACTCGGCGTATGCCTCGTCTCCGAGACTGTCACGGCATACATAGCACTGTATACGTCCGTTTCTGTCCTGGACGTTGCAGAACGACGCCTTGCCCATGACTCTCTTCTGCATGAGTCTGCCGCCTATCGTGACGGTCTTGCCCTCCATGGCGTCGTAGTTGTCGATTATGTCGTTGGTGTGCGTATCAACGGGATACTTTACTATCTGAAAAGGATCCTTGCCTGCCTCCTGGAGAGCGGCGAGCTTCTCTCGTCTCACCTTCATGAGGTTGTTTATTTCACCGGCGGTAAGCTCCTTTTCCTCGGCGTTTGCGTTATTGATGTTTTCGCTCATTTGTATTTCCTTTCTTTGGTATTAGGCTCTCATGCCTTGGAAATGGAGAGTATCTTCAGCTTGATGTCTCCGCCGGGCGCCTCAACGATAACGTCCTCGCCCTCTTTGTGTCCGATAACGGTTTTGCCTATCGGAGATTCGTCGGAAATTCTGAACTTGAGAGGGTCTGCTTCGGTAGAACCGCAGATAACATACTCAACCTCTTCGTCGAAATCGTAGTCGTAAACCTTAATTTTGGAGCCTATCGTCACCGTGTCGGTTTTAATTTCGTGTTCCTCGATGACCTTGACGTTTCTGAGCATTGCTTCGATTTCGGCAATTCTCTTTTCGACTTCAGCCTGCTCGTTTTTCGCTTCGTCGTATTCACTGTTCTCGGAAAGGTCTCCGAACGCTCTTGCCTTTTTTATGTTCTCGGCAACTTCTTTACGTTTCTCGGTTTTTAGATATTCGAGTTCTTCTTCGAGTTTTTTTAAGCCCTCGGTTGATACTGTAATCTGCTTTGCCATAAAAATCCTCTTTTCTCCGATGAACGGTAATTCTGAATTGTGAACCGCATTCCGTCCTCATCGGCATAGACTCGGTGTCACCACCGTGCGGCAACAATTATCATTCTACAATTATAAACAATATATTTCAACATTTCAATACATATTTTGTAAATATCCCGCTCAGAAACCGCAAAAATTCAAAAAGAGATGCCCCCGTGTAAACCGAGGGCACACAGTATATCATTTTTCAAAGCACGGCTTTTCCGAGAGAGTAAATACAACTCTTCCGCCGTGCATTATCTCCGAAAGCTTTGCGAACGGCGCGCTTATCGGGATATTGTTTCCGTTGAATGCAACGCTCTTCACGTAGTTTCCGCTTCCCATGGAAGAAATTTCAAGCATATTGCAACTCGAAAGCCTCATTCTCGCCGAACGCACCGACGGAATGCCGAGAATAACTCTGTCGTGTCCTGCCTCGGGGAAAATGCCGAGCATATTCCATATGCAGCACGAGGACATTGCACCCGAGTCATTGTTGCCGGGAATGCCGCCTTCGCCGTCTGTGAACATATACGTAAGTCCAGCACGCACTACCTCACAGAGCCTGTCGTGCCGTCCGGCATAAGCGTAGGCATACGGCGTCTCCATATCCGGCTCATTGTTGAATCCCTCGAAACGCCCGAGAGCTATTCCTTTATCGACAAGCTCCTTTGTCGGCACTTCAAGTTGAACGGCAGGAGGCTTTCCGTATCCGAAGAAGTTGTCGAGGAGCTTTGCAAAGCGTTCCTCGGAACCGGCAATCTTTATGCGCCCCTCCATATCCGCGCAGAGTCTGAACGAGTAGTTGTAAAGACTGCCCTCGTAGTACTCGGATTTGTCGGAGAGAAGTCCCGTGTCTTTGTCGTATGCGCCGACATAGTTTTGCGAAAGCGTGCGCAGATACTCCGCTTTTCCGGAAAAACCGAGTTCATCGGCAAATTCCGCGGCACAGGCGCAGGCATCGGAAAGGTCGAGTATGTGCGTGTAAAGACGGCACTTCCCGTTCTTGATGAAGTCGTCGTTTCTTTCGTTTACGATACTGCCGTACATTGTCTCGAATATCCTCTCGGCAGGCAGACCGTCGCAGCCGCATATGTGCGCATTCATGAGTATCGGAACATTGAGACAGCGTGCCTGGTTGCCCTCGGTGGCGTACCTTGACGACACGGTGAGACAGTTCGGCGAGTATCCGAGAGCCTCAAACACACGCACGAGCGTTTCCGAGATTGCCTTTCCCTCGTCACGGTACAGCGCAAAGACGAGCGGAAGCTGGGTTTTGTATATGTCCCAAAGCGTTGTGAAATCGGTGAAAAACGGCGTGCCTTTGCCGTATATAAAGCTCTCTCCGCAAAGGTTCGACGGCTTCACGAGAGTGTGATAGAGGTTTGAGTAGAATATGCGCTTTGTTCTCTCGTCGGCATCTATGTCTATTGCCGAGAGGTACTTTTCCCAGATTGCCTCCGCTTTTTTCGCCGACGTATCAACATTACTTTCCGCATCGGCTTCCGAAAATCTCCGTGCGGTGTCCGCATCTGCCGTCGAGTACGAAAGCACGCATTCGGCAAGCTTTCCGCCGACGTCAAAGCATACGCCGAATCTTTCGGTTATCTCGCCGTCATATTCCGCACTGCCTGCGGCGGTTTCCCTGTCGCCGTAAAAGAGCTTCGCCGTCACGCCGTCCGCACAGCGGCACACAAAGCGGAAGTAAAGCGTCGTTCCCTCCATGCAGACCTCGGCTTCGGCAGTTGCCGACGTTTCGTCACCGCAGATAAGCTTAACCCTTCCGCACGTCGCAAAGTGCCGCATTCCCTTGACCAAGAGTCCGTTGTTCCCGAAATCGACGGCAATTCTTCCGTTTTTCCGGGGAAATGTGAAGCGGTGTACGGCACTTCCGTTTTCAGTCACCGACGCCTCGCAGAGAATGCCGCCGTCGCCCTTTCTTGCACTGTAATAGCCCGGGTGTGCGGTCTCATCCGTCAGGGGACTCATGGCGAAGGCTTCCGAAAGCTCACCGTAAAACGGAGCCGTAAGTGCGTAGTTGTAGTAGTAGCCGACAGCACCCGTGCCGGAATGATGAAGGTGCGAGAAGCCGCAGAAGCACTTTTCGCCGTACATCTTCGGAACCTTGCCGCAATAGTTGGCGTCGTTTACGCCGTAGCCGGTAGGATATGCTCCGGAATACGCTCCGACGGTCATCTTTGAAAACGGCGGCGCCGCATGGGGAAAGGTGTTGCCGCACTGTGCCTTTATAAAATACCATGAGGCGGCTATTCCATCGGGCTTCGGCAGGTTTATCTCTCCGTTGCCCTGAAATACGTTTACGTAAGATGTATACTTTTTCATTTTGTCCTCCGTGCAGCCGATATTCAACACGCACATTCTACGCCAGAATACTCTCCGTGTCAATAGATATTTTGCCACAAAACTTTGCATTTTCAGTATTTATTTACTTGTGCGAAAAAAACGGCAGAACCGATTAAGATCCTGCCGCCGTGTAAATTTACACAATATATTCGCTTACCGCCTTGAGTGCGCTGTCCTCGAGATTGCCGCCGGCACCCCAATCGAAGCCGAACAGCACTCCCGTACCGCCGCCGCTTCCGACCGCAGTGAGACGTGTCTTTCCGGAAAGGTTGTCAACCGTTACCGTGAGGCTCGCACGGCTCGAGGTGCGCATGAAATGCTTTTCAAGAACCATTACAACGCACTTTCCCTCTTTTGAAGAAAGCGTGTAGTTCTCCACGCACTCGCCCGAGAGACTGCCGTTTACGATGCGGTCATACACCTCGTGCGCCGCCGTATCGACACTGCACGAAAGATATCTCTGTACCATTGCCGCAACCTCAGTCGAGAATGTTTATGTAGTAGCTCATCTCGAAGGTGTTGCCGGGAGCGAGGTGCTGAATGCAGAAACGGTGATTGAAATCGTCGTCCGTGCCGGGCATATCGTCGCCGCCGAACCACGGTTCAATGCAGATGTACGGAGAACCGACAACATTCCAGAAGCCCACCGCCGGGAAGCCGGTGAACGATACCTCAAGAAACTCCCCCTTTTCGTCGGAGAGGGTTGCCGCCCAGAGCTGATTGTTTACGAAGAACCACGCATTCTTTTCAAACATATTCTCGGTTATCGTGACCTTGTCTTCAGCGGGGTAGTCCTTTGCGGAAAGAAGCTGTTCGTCAAGCATCTTGTAGGTGAGGTTTTCCTTGCCCTTGAATGAGAGTACGTCGCCGGGCTTTGCGAAGAATGCCGGGTGTGCGCCGACCTGGAAAGGCATTGTGACCTTGTCACGGTTTACGACCTTGAATGTAACCTTTACGCTCTTTTCGATAAGCTCGTGAGTTATATAGAAGTCGAACTCGAACGGATACTGCGGACGGGAAATGTCGTCACTGCTTCTCTTGTGAGTGACGCTTGTTTCGGTAACTTTTACGCACTCCATGGGATTTCTTCTCACGAAACCGTGAATGGGCATTGTGTATTCCTTACCGTCAAGGTAGTAGAAACCTTTGCGGAAACGTCCGGTGACAGGGAAGAGAACGGGGGAGGTGTTGTCCCACCACTTGGGGTCTGCGTCGTAAAGGTATTCTCTGCCGCTTTTTTTGTTGACAAGAGATCTCGGTTCGCCGCCGATGTCGCTTACGGCAAGCTTTATGCTGTTGTTTTCAAGAATGTGTGTCATGATTCTTCTCCTTTTATTATAGTGTCTTATTTCTTCAATGCTTTTTCAACAAGCTCCGCCGCTCTCATTATGCCGAGTTTGCCGCTTTCGTATGTAAGACCGCCCTGGAGGTATACTGTGTACGGTTCTTTGCAGGGAGCGTCGGCGGAAAGCTCAATCGATGAGCCCTGAGTGAATGCGCCAGCCGCCATTATGACGGGGACCGCATATCCCGGCATGGGAGACGGCTCGGGCTTTACGAAGGAGTCTATCGGCGCACCGTTCTGTATTCCCTCGCAGAAAGCGACGAGTCTTTCGAGAGTTCCGAGGCTCACGGTCTGGATTATGTCGTGACGTTCCTCGTCTGCTGTCGGACTTACCTCAAATCCCATCGAAGAGAATACCTCTGCCGCAAACGCTTCTGTCTTTACTGCCTGAGCGACGGTGTGCGGAGCATAGAAAAGTCCCTTCAAAAGGTTCTTGTTGTGACCGAGGCTTGCGCCGGCTTCCGTACCGATTCCGGGGCAGGTGAGTCTGTAGGAGGCAAGCGTTACCGCCTTTTCGGTGCCGGCAATGTAACCGCCGCACTCCGCCATTCCGCCGCCCGGATTCTTGATGAGCGAACCCATTATCATATCCGCACCGTAGTAGGTCGGCTCATGCTCATCGACAAATTCACCGTAGCAGTTGTCTACGACAACGAATGCGTCCGAACGCTCGTGTGAGAACTTTGCGATTTCGCCGATCTTTTCCGCAGAGAGCGTAGGACGAATAGCATATCCCTTTGAACGCTGGATAAAGACCATCTTTATCTTTTTGTCCTCGGCGAGCGCCTTTTCTATTGCCGGGTAGTCTATTTCTCCGTTGGGGAGAAGGTCAATCTGACGGTAGTTTACTCCGAAATCACGCAGAGAACCGTTGCCGGCTTCGCCACGTATGCCGATTACCTCTTCGAGAGTGTCGTAGGGCTTGCCCGTTACCGAAAGCATCGTGTCGCCGGGACGGAGAAGCCCGTAGAGACCTATTGCGAGAGTGTGAGTGCCGGAGGTTATTGTGTGTCTTGCAAAAGCACACTCCGCTTCAAACACGTCGGCGAAAATTTTGTCTATTGTATCACGTCCGACGTCGTCGTAACCGTAACCGGTAGTCCCGGCAAAGTGAGAGTCGGAAACTCTGTGCTTTCTGAAAGCGTCCATGACCTTCGCCTGGTTCTTCATGGCGATTGAGTCAACTCGTTCGAGAACGCCCTTTTCTATAAGCTTTCTTTCGGCTTCTTTTGATTTTGCTATTATTTCTTCTGTAGTCATTTTATATTTCCTTTCATTATTGCATAATCATGCGTGCATTAAAGCTCCGCCACCAATTTCTTAAATCTTTTTCCTCGTTCTTCAAAGTTTTTGAACGCATCGAAGCTTGTGCAGGCAGGACTCAATAACACGGCGTCTCCGCTTTTTGCCGCCTTTGCCGCAGAGAGAACCGCCTCGTCGAACGACGCACAGCGATTTATCTCAATACAGCCGTCACGGTAGCTATCGGCGCCGGTTATTGCCTTAATTATGGCGTCTGTCGTGGGACCCGATATAAACACGGCACGTGCCTTTCGTATCACCTCGTCACCGAGACTGTCGAACGGTATGTGCTTGTCCGCACCGCCCATGACGAGGACAACCGCTTTCTCTTCGGTCTTCTCGGGGAAGGTCGAGAGTGCGGCAAGAGTTCTCGAGGGTGAGGAATCAATCGAGCTGTTGTAGAACCTTACTCCGTCTTTGACACGACAAAGCTCAAGCCTGTGTTCCACGCCGCCGAAGGTTTTTGCGATCTTTATCACCGCCTCGGGCTTTGCGTACTTCTCCGTAAGAGCGATCGCCGCCATGTAGTTTTCGGCGTTGTGCGTGCCGGGGAGAAGTATGTCGCCGAGCTTTATCACTTCACGCTCTACCGCACCGTCACGGCGTACAATCGCACCGTTTTCGATAAAGAAGCCGTTTTCGAGCCTCTTCTTAGAGGAAAACAGCACCGTTTCCGTACCGGCACTCTTCGCTCTCTCGGCAAACTCTGCGGTTATCGGATAGTCTGCGTTTGTGACGAAGCGTGCGCCGTCGGGCATATACTTAAAGACCGCCGCCTTTGACTCTACGTATTCCTCCATGTCGGTGTGCCAGTTGAGGTGGTTCGGAGTTACGTTGGTGACAACCGCACCGTCGGGGAAAGTGAGCCTTGCGAAGGGGAGTCCCCTGTTCTCGAAACGGTTTATCGTGTGAAGCTGGAAGCTCGAAAGCTCGAGGACGACAAAATCGTCGGGAGTTATCTCGTCAATCTTTGCGAGAAGCGGACGTCCTATGTTTCCTCCGAGAAACACTCTGTATCCGGATTCATCGAGTATCTTCGCCGTGAGCGTGCTTGTGGTTGACTTGCCGTCGCTGCCGGTTATGACAAGAATCCTGCACGGACAGAGCGACAGAAAAGCCTCCATTTCACTTGTTATCACCGCACCTCTCTTTACTACCGCCTCGGGAATTGCTCCGAGGTCGCACCTGATGCCCGGCGTGCGGAAAACAATGTCGCCGTCGATTGTGTCGAGGTAGTTATCGCCGCAAACAAATTTCACACCGCTTTCTTCAAGCTTTGCAACGTCGAGTGCAAGTTCGTTTTTCGGCTTTTTGTCGTGTACCGTGACCTTTGCTCCGGCACTTGTGAGAAAATCAATAAGCGGTACGTTGCTTATGCCTGCTCCGAGAACGTCTGCGTTCTTTCCTTTGAGATATTCACGGTATTTTGCCGCTTTATCGTTGCTGTATATAATCATGGACTCTGCCCTCCCGGTTTGTATTCGCAATGTGTGACCGATATCATTTCCAGTACTCCTTGACGTCGCTGTCCGAGGAATACTTTTTGAACGTCGAGCGGTCAAACTTTTCAGCCTCGTTCGCCGTAATTTCACCCGTATATCCGTGCGGAAGCGTCATCTGGAAAGTGTAGCCGTTCACACCGTAATATGTAATGCTTTCGTATACCAAGCCGCTTTCCTCAATTATCCCGTTGTAGCTTCGGCAAAGAGCGGCGAATTCCTCTGCGGTGTCGGTTCGGTCGTAGAAAGCAATCTCGAAGCTCATTTTGTCCGCATACTCCTCGGTTCTGCTGTCGGGGAGAAGCACGTCGTCACCGGAATAGTCTCCGGGACGCACCGCAAAGTCAATGCCGCTTGTGTAGCTGAACGAAAGTGCATGCTTTATTTCGTCCGCCTTTTCGTCCATCATGAGCCTTGCGCAGTAGTTTTTGTAGCCGTCAACCTCACCGTGCGTTCCGTCGGCACAGTAGTCGGCGATAATGACGTTGTTGTATGCCGAAACTCTCATTTCCGTGAGATAACCTCCGGCTTTGCGGCTGTAATACGTTTTTCCCTCGGTCGATTCAATGCCCGTGCCGGAGTACTTTTCGAGAAATGCGGTGCGGTTTACCTCGGCGGCACGCAGATTGCCGAAAAACGTACCGTTGTACATCGGATAAACGAAAAGTGCGGCGGCGCAAATCACTGCGGCAAATACGAAAAGTGCGGCGAAAAGCTTGCGGTTCTCTTTGTAGACAAGGGCGGTGACGACGAGTCTCTTTACAAATATCGAGACAACCGCAATGACGAGTACGACCGCCGTGTACTTCACACTGTATTCTATGCTTTCACCGTCAAATCTTGACATGATAAAAGCAATCAGCGCATAAACCGCACAGACCGCCTTGCTGTTCTTAAAAAGAATGTCCGATATCACCGGCGCAAACAGAATAATCGGAACGCCCTGCCATGCCCCTCTGTTGCCGGAGAAAAGGTACACCGCAGTAAACGCTGCGGCAACCGCAAGCGCAAATCCGCAATATTTCATCAGCGTGCCGTGTCGGTTCGGCGCTGTCTTAATGCTTTCGTTGTTCAAGGTCATATTCCTTTCAAATGTATAATGTAACACGCTAAGTATACCACGGAGTGTTTGACATTGTGTAGATAATTTATTAAATCTCACGCACTTTAATTAAATTCGGCGGATTTTTCTTCGCACGGATTTTTTCTGTACAGAGATTTATCTCACGCCACGGATTTTTTTGTGCTTTTCGTAAAAAACATCTTGACAACGCCGAATTATTATGATATAATCAAAACATGAAATAGGCATTCCATTTTATGAAAACCAGAAAGGTACGGTGCAAAAATGAATTCCAAAAAACTGCTCGCAATTCTCCTGTCCCTACTCATGCTTATTCCGCTTGTCGGGGCATATACTGCCTCGGCACTCGATCCGATCATCGAGAAAAAAGGTTCGGACTCTTTTTCGGGCGCTCACAACTCGGATAAGCAGGTAATCACGGACGGCGATATAAGCCTTCTCCGTATTACTCCTTCAAAAGACGCCGCCGCACAGGCAAAGCAGGTAAACTTCGATACGGTCGTAAAGTTCACCGTTTCCGAGGGTATGTACTTCAAAGCGCTTGTCAGAACAAACGTAAAGGGTACTCCCTGCGTAAACTTCAAGATTGACGGCAAATTCACCGGCAACACAAACGCCGACGAATCTCTTAACGGCGACGGAAACTGGGAGGAAATCCTCGTTAAGGTTCCCGGCAAAAGCGGTGAAGTAACCCAGATGTGGTGCTTCCTCATGGGCTACGACAACGTCGGTTCGTTTGCTTCCAACGCTTACATCGACGTCGCAGGCTGGGGTATTTTCGATTGCCTCGCCGACGCCTACAGCCATTCGTTCTACGAAACTCTCCCTGCAAATACTTCCTCGGCGGACGATAAGAAGAGCGAAACCGGAAGCGGCACGGGAACAGACGCCGGAAACAGCGGAACAACTACTCCCTCCGCTCCTCAAGAACCGATTGTTGTAAAAACCGGTGACGGTGCGTTCGGCACGATACATAATACCGATAAGGAAAAGCAGAGTGCCGGCGACGTTACATTCTGGCACGTAACGCCTACCAAGGACGCCGCCGCACAGACAAAGCAGGTCAATTTTGACCTCGGCGTAAAAGCGACAATTGAAGAAAATTACTGGTTCAAGGCTCTTGTCAGAACCAACGTAAAGGGTATTCCCTGCATAAACCCCAAGCTTGACGGAAGCTTCAAGGGCGGTATCAACGCTGCTTCCGCTCTTGTCGGCAACGGAAAGTGGGAGGAAATCTACGTAAGATTTACCTCGGGCGGCGAGCTTACTCAGCTTTGGGCGTTCCTTATGGGCTACGACAACGTCGGGAGCTTTGCGGATGACGCTTACATTGATGCTGCGGCATGGGGCATTTTCGCAAGCCTCGACGACGCAAGAAACTACACCTTCTTCGAGGGACTCGACATGAATGCGCCCGCAATCGTCGATACCCCGACAACCAATCCCGACACCGAGCTCACCGAGGAGCCCTCGGACTACGAGCCGATTAGCGTTCCTTACGGCACGATTACCAAGGGAATCTGCAACGGTATGCATTCCGCAAAGGTTGAGATGAATGTTTCTTTCGAGGGAAAAACCGCCGTTAAGGTTACTCCCACACCGGATATCAACGACGCAAGCGCCGTAAACCTCGACAACTACGGCATAACAAGCAAGGTAAAGATAAATTCAGGCGTATACAAGTACGTTGTCGTTGATTACTACTACGACAGTGCAGACCCCTCCTTCACCGGAAAGATGCGCATAAACATGATAAAGCCTTCGATGCAGGCAGAGTCACTTACGCCTGTTGTCACCGGCAAGTGGGCACAGGCAGTGTTCCGTTTCCCCTCTACTCCGGCAATCAAGGAGGCGGCTGAGGACGTTGCACAGTTCCACTTCTACCCCTACAATACCACAAACCCGACTCAGCTCAACGCAAAAGATGTGATGTACATCTCAGACTTTACATTCTATGCGACAAACCCGGATAAGGACGCAACCTACGAGCTTGAGTTTAAGTCAGAAGACCCCGATGTTACGGGTACTCCCGTTCCGAGTATAACCTTCAAGTACGGCGACGAGATAAAGATACCCGAGTGTACGCTTGTATCCAAGGATAGCACTTTCTCCGGCTGGAAGTGTTCTGTTGACGGCAAGATTTATCAGCCCGGCGATACCCTCAAGTGTGAGGACACAAACATAACTTTCCTTGTTGTTTGGAAGAAGAATGAGAGTGCTCTTGCAGACAAAATCTCAATCGACCTTGCGGATTACAGTGTCTGCATATCAAACGGCGGCGACGGTGCAACTCTCGAGAATACACTCTACGAGGGCAGAAAGGTAATAAAGGTTGTACCGAATACAAATGCCGTAAAGTCTAAGGGAATCAACATTGATGGCTGGGCGTATGTGGGCGCAGGTGTTGACCTCAACTACTACAAGTGGTTTGCCGTAAGCTATAAGTATGAGACGAACAATGCGCTTGATACCGCAATGCACATAAACATAATGGTAAACGGCGGTATACTCAAGTATGCTTTCGGAAACGATTCCTCGAATAAGCTCGAAGCCAACAAGTGGGCATTTGCAATATTCGATATGACCGGCGTTGACGCCGCTCTCAATCCCGACAGCACCTCCCATGTTTTGAAGCAGATGCACTTCTATCCGTTCGGCGACAAGATTAACTGCGTTGATATGAACGCCGACGACGTAATGTACATCAATCAGATGATGTTCTTCCATGAAGAGCCGAAGTTCGAGACAATCGAAGCTTACATGACAGGTTATGACGACGGCACCTTCAAGCCCAATAAGACAATGTCACGTGCCGAGGCTTGCACGGTTATCGCAAGACTCCTTGCACCCGAAGCGGAAATCGCAGGCACTTCGTCCTTTACCGATGTCGCCGCGGATAAGTGGTACGCAAAGTACATAGGCTTCTGCGAGGCTAAGGGACTTCTTAAGTCCTACAGCGGCACATTCGCTCCCGACAAGGCTATTACACGGGCAGAATTTGCGGAGCTTGTTTACAACACAAAGCTTGCCGAAGATACAGGTAAGGCAGTATCGTTTACGGATGTCGGAGAGTCTCATCCCAAGTACGCCGCAATAAAGGCGGCGGCATCCGCAGGACTTATCACAGGCTACGAGGACGGAACCTTCCTCCCCGACAGAACAATTACCCGTGCTCAGGTAGTTACGGTTATCAACCGCGCACGCGGCAGAGAAAGAACACGTGACGATATCCCCTCGGATATTGAAGTCGTATTCACAGATGTGGACGATTCCTACTGGGCGTTTGCAAATATCGCTGAAGCGACGGTTGCATACGTTTCCATGGACGGCGAGTGGGTTTACGCTCTTGCGGATCCCATAATCAAATTCACCGAGCATTTTACTCCCGACTATAAGGCAGGCGACGCAAAGGTCGCGGAGGTTGACGCTCTCACCGAAAAGAGGATTGCGGAGATCCGTTCGGCTAAATCCGCATACGCCGAAGGCGGCACAATCTACTACGTAAGCAATGCCGGCAACGACGATGCGGACGGTACTTCTCCCGAAAAGGCATGGAAAACCGTTGCAAACGTAAATGCCGCAAGACTTAAGCCCGGAGATAAGGTTCTCTTTAAGAGAGGCGATCTCTGGCGCGAAAGACTCACCGCTAAGAGTGGCGTAACCTACTCCGCATACGGAGAGGGCGACAAGCCTCGTCTCTACGGTTCTCCCGAAGACGGAGCCGACGCCTCCAAGTGGACGCTTTACCATGAGGACAAAACTACAGGCGCAAAGATTTGGAAGTACGCAAACGAAGGTATGACCGACGTCGGCGAAATAACGATGAACGGCGGCAGTGTCTACACCTACAAGGAAACTCCCAACTACGTTGACGGCAAGTTTGTCGTAAGAAACAATCCCAACAAGGAATTTGACCTCAAGGTTGAGCTTGACCGCGACCTCGAGTTCTTCCACAAGGCTGACTCGGTAATGGGCGGCAATGTTCCGAGTGCGAATAGTGCGGTAGGTCCTCTTTACCTGCGTTGCGACAAGGGCAACCCCGGCGAGATATTCGACGAGATTGAGTTTAACACAAGAGACAACATCATAAGCGTTTCCGCTCCCAACGTAACGATTGACAACCTCTGCATTATGTACGGCGGAAGCCACGGTATCGGTTCCGGTACCGTTACGGGACTCAAGGTTACAAACTGCGAGATAGGCTGGATAGGCGGCGCAATACAGTTGTACAATTTCAGAGCGACAAACGGCTCCGTAACACGCTTCGGCAACGGTGTTGAAATTTACGGCGGCTGTGACGGCTACACGGTCGATAACTGCTATGTATATCAGTGCTACGACGCAGGTCTTACACCTCAGCTCGGCACAACGCTGAACGTCTACAATATGTACGACATCAAGTTTATCAACAACGTCGTTGAGAAATGCGTATACAACATTGAGTACTGGCTCGGCGCCTCCGAGGACGGCAGTGCAAGAGACGGTAAGAACTACCTCATTGAGAACAACATCTTCCGCCTTGCGGGCTACGGCTTCGGGTCCACACGTCCCGACGGAAATATGTCCGGTCACATCAAGACATGGGCAGGCAGCCGAAACGAGTACCTCAACTACGAGATAAAGAACAACATCTTCGACAGAGGTCTTTTCTCGCTCTTCCAGATAGACGCATGGTACGAAGCATGGCTGCCGACCTTCGACGGCAACACCTTTATCCAGGACTACGACAACCGCTTCTGCGTATACGGTCTTAAGGGTGGAAAAACCTACAAGTACAACGTCCTCGCCGAAAATGTGGTTAAACGTGTACTCGGCGACAAAAACGCAAAGGTTTACTTTGTTGAGAGTCTGCCGAAGTATGAGTTTGATGCGGCTTCGTTTGAATATTGATTCGCCGTGAAGGATTCGCCGTATAGGCAACACAAATGACAATTTCCTAATGCGTTAAATACGCAATCTCTCCTTTTTACAGATTCACCACTGTGGGATAAAACCTGCGGTGGTGAGTTTTTTTGTCCCCGAATGGGGGGAGCGTGAATGGGGGCGGCGGCTTTGCCGTGTGCGGAACGCTTTTTTTTACGCTGCTTAGATATGCAATTTGTCTGCGCAAATGCGAGGCTCGATAAGGTCCGAAACACGCTGTGTAACGCAATGCTTCCGTGTTTTCCAAAGCTTGTATCGACAAATGTTTTTGCGACGGCAAACGGTATATCAGATCGCTACGCAGAGAATGTGTGCTTCAGTCAAAAGGCAAAACGAAAGCCCCGTACTTCAAACTATGCCGAAGTACGGGGCTCGTCATGTAAACTTTTGTAAACGTTTTGGTTGTGTAGAAGGACTTTTGTCCCGAAGAATTATTCGGCTTCCTTATTG
>CAKSCN010000039.1 GCA_934444485.1 uncultured Eubacteriales bacterium
GATAATGCCTCAGCACGCCGAAGAGAAGATACCCATGGTTGGCGGCTGGAACTACACCAAGGCGAATATCAATCTCAAAAACTACAAGTACCTTCTCATAAACTACAAGTACGAGTCGTCAGCTCCCACCGAGACAAAGCTCAAGGTTAATCTTCTCAAGAGCGGCGGCATACTTCAGAAGTCAACACCCTGCTATTCCGCAGAAAACATAACGGCGGGAGAATGGGCGACAGCTGTCATAGACATAACCGCAATAAACGAACAGCTCGTCGAGGGCGTTGAACCTGTACTCAAACAGATGCACTTCTACCCGTTCGGCGACAAAAAGTCAATCGAGCTTGCCGAGGGCGACGTTATGTACGTTTCCACGATAGTTTTCACAAACGACGGCGGTTCAGACGGTGTTGTTACGCACAAGGCTTACATGAACGGCTACTCCGACGGCACCTTCAAGCCTAACAAGACAATGTCCCGTGCCGAGGCGTGTACGGTTGTCGCAAGACTTCTCGAAGAAGAGGCAAAGATATCCGGAACGGCGTCCTTCACAGACGTTGCGGCTGACAAGTGGTACGCAAAGTACATCGGCTTCTGCGAGGCTAAGGGTCTTCTCAAGTCCTACAGCGGCACATTCCTCCCCGACAGGGAAATAACGAGAGCCGAGTTTGCCGAGCTTGTTTACAACACGGGACTCGTTTCGGCTTCCGACAAGGAGGTCAAGTTCAGCGACGTTGCGGAGTCTCATCCCAAGTACGCCGCAATAAAGGCGGCAGCTTCCGCAGGTCTCATCACAGGCTATGCAGACGGCACATTCCTCCCCGACAGAACGATAACACGTGCACAGGTGGTAACGGTAATCAACCGTGCTTTGGGCAGAGAGATAACCGCCGAAAACCTCCCCGTGGATATAACCTACACCTTCATCGATGTTGCGCCCTCATTCTGGGGCTTTGCGAACATTGCCGAGGCAACGATGGATCACACCGAGCTTTCAGGCAACTGGACGCACGTCACCACAAGTCCCGCCGACTTCATCAAGGATGAGCCGAACCTCAAGACAGGTGCCGAAAAGACAGCCGAGGTCGAAGCTCTTGCGGCAAAGAGACGTGATGAAATCCGTGCGGCAGAGTCCGACTACTCCACGATAACAGGCAAAATGTTCTACGTTTCCGCAGACGGCGACGACGCAAACGACGGCACCTCTCCCGAAAAAGCTGTCAAGACACTTGCGGCGGCATCGAAGCTCCCCGTTAGAAGCGGCGACGGCGTTCTCTTCAGAAGAGGCGACATTTTCAGAGGTCAGCTCACCGCAACCGCAGGAGTCACCTACTCCGCATACGGCGAGGGCGAGAAGCCCCGTTTCTACCGCTCCCCCGAAAACGGTGCGGACGCCTCCAAGTGGACGCTCATGGAGGGTACAAAGAATATCTGGATCTACGCAAACGAGGATATGGTGGATATCGGCGTCATAGTATTCAACGAGGGTGAAGCAAACACCTACAAGGAAATACCCGACTACAAAAACAACACCTACTACTACAGAGGCACGGACAAGAAATTCGACATAATCGAAGCTCTCGACAATGACCTCGACTTCTTCCACAAGGCTGACAGCAAGACTGCCGAGGGCGGTTATCCGTCAAGAGCGAACGGCGACGCCGGCAAAATCCACCTCAGATGCGACAAGGGTAATCCCGGCGAGATCTTCTCGTCAATCGAGTTTGCCGTCGGCAACAACAACATTGTCGCAAAGAGCGGATGCGTCTTCGACAACCTCTGCGTAATGTACGGCGGAAGCCACGGCATAGGTGCGGGCAACACCAACGGTCTCACGGTCAAGAACTGTGAATTCGGCTGGATAGGCGGCTCGATACAGAGCTACAATCAGGGTACGGAAAGAGCCGGCACGGTAACAAGATTCGGAAATGCGGTCGAGATTTACGGTTCGGCAAAGCACTACACGGTTGACAACTGCTACGTAAATCAGGTATACGACGCAGGTCTTACGCATCAGTCCGGAAACGGCGTCGAAATGTCCGAAATCTACTACACCAACAACGTCATCGAAAACTGCGTATACTCGATAGAATACTTCAACGGAAAGATGGCAAACGGAAAATCTGCCGGAAGCAATATCGTGATAGAAAACAACATAATGCGCCTCTCCGGTTACGGCTTCGGCTCTCAGAGATACAATCCCGAGACTCCGGCGCACATAAAGTCGTGGGAAAACGCAAACGAGTTTGATAACTTCACGGTTAAGAACAACATTTTTGACAGAGCGACGCATTATATGTTCCAGATAGTCTCCGCTTACAAGGCATACCTCCCCGAGGTCTCCGGCAACACCTACATTCAGACCTACGGTGCGAAATTAATGCAGTACGGCGTGGCCAAGGGCACGAATTACAACTACGAAAAGACAGCTCCCGCCATAATAAAGCATGTTCTCGGCGACTCCGACGCAAAGGTATATTTTGTGAAGTAACACTGCTGTCGGATAAAAACGAATAATCTCAGGTGAGCGGTTTCGGCGGACACACTTTCGTCGGAATCGCTTATTTGTGTAACAGTTTGTAAATTTTTCTCAATCTTCACACAAATATCACATATGGGTGATATAATCAGGCAGACGCAATACACAGGGCTTTTGCCGAAGTGCGTTCATTTTAAATATGCCGTACACTATATACGGCTTTGCAACGAAAAGAAAGGTTTGGTACACATAATGAAAAAACGTATAATCGCAATGCTTCTCTGCGGTCTTTTGACCGTTTCCGCATTCACCGCCTGCAACAAGGCGCCCGTTGACCCTGCCGACGACAGTGTTATAAGCAATGCCGAGGATTCCGAGGTTGCCGTAAAAATCGGCGACTATGAAGTAACGGTCGGTCATTTCTCGTCCTACGCAGAGACTGTTATGTACAACACGCTGAAGAACAGCGAAAACCCGGATGATTTCAAGATAGACGACAAAGAGTACATGGATAAGTTTATTTCCGACGTGACGGAGAACTTCAAGCAGTATGCCGCATACGAGTCTTATGCAAAGTCGTGCGGAGTTGACGAGCCTACTCAGGAGGAAATAGACAACCTCGCAAACGATTTCGTCGCATACTACAATATGTACGGAATTGACGTCCGCAAGGAAATAGGCGATGAATTCGACACGCTCATGAGAGTACAGGCGATAATGACAAAGACCATCGAAAAGCTTGCGGAGGACGTAACCGCCGAAGAAGCTCTCGCAACTCTCGAGGACGGCACATACCGTGCAAAGCACATACTCATAGCGGCTGATGAAAACACGCTCAGCGCAGAGGAATATGCCGATAAGGAAAAGCTTGCGAACGAGGTATACGAAAAGGCGATTGCCGGCGAAGATTTTGACGCACTCATCAAGGAGTACGGCGAAGATCCCGGCATGGAGTCCAATCCCGACGGCTACACGTTCGGCGAGGGTAAAATGGTATCGGAGTTCTACGAGGGTACTGCGGCACTCGAAGAGGGTGAGATAAGCAAGCCCGTGAAGAGTTCCTTCGGCTTCCACATAATCCAGAGACTCCCCATCGAGGCAACCGAAGACATGAAGCAGGACGTTGCTTACAACAGAATGAACGAGGATGTCAACACAATAATCGAAAGCCTCGACCCCGAGTACACAGACGCATTTAATGCTATCGACTTCAAGGCAATGTACGACAGAGTACAGGCAAAAATCGAAGACGAAAAGGCAGCCGCAGAGGCAGAAGCTGAAGCAAACGCCGATGACAGTGCCGCCGACACTACCGACGTCACGACCGACAACACAGACGCCGAAACTCCCACCGACGGCACAGAGGGTGAGAATTCCGACGGCACAGCCGAGAATATAAACGTACCCGATGAATCTCTCGTTGAGGGTTAAATTTACGGTAAATAAGAACATAATACAAAGCGGCAGACACTCCCCCAGGTGCTTGCCGCCGTTCTTTTTGTATTTGTATATGCTATCTGTGTATGTTATCGGACTGTCGCCGACGTTTTAATTGTCCTTACTCCGTTATTCCGAAGGCTTTTTTCAAGTTCAGAATACGTCGGACGCTTTCGTCAATTCGTTCCTCGCTTACCGTTCCGTTTTCGACGGCATTCACAAGCGCATCGAACGCTTCACACAAATCATACGGGCAGAGGAGTATATCACATCCGGCTTCTATTGCCTTAATTGCGGCGTCGCCGGGAGTATATGTGTTTGTTACCGCTCCCATTGACAGCGAATCGGTAATCACAACTCCGTCAAAATTCAGCTCGCCTTTCAGTATTCCGCTCACCGCTTCATAAGACAGCGACGACGGCGTCATATCTCCGATTATATTCGGCAGTGCAATGTGACCGACCATTACACACTTGGTCGCTGTCAGCTCCTTATACGGAATCCATTCGCAGTTTTGCATTTCTTCCTTAGTTTTATAGCACACGGCAATTCCGTCATGGCTGTCCTCGGCGGTGTCACCGTGACCGGGAAAGTGCTTGAAAGTCGGTATAACCCCCTGCTTTGCGAGTCCGTCCGCCATTGCGTGAGACATTATCCGCACTGTTTCGGCGTCCGACGAAAACGCACGTTTGCCTATCACGGTGTTATCGGGGTTGGAGTTTACATCGGCAACCGGTGCAAAATCAAGGTTGAAACCGTACTGCCGCAGATATGCGCCGATAGTTGTTCCCATATTCAGAGCGTTCTCACTATCGCCGCTCTCCCCTATCGCCGCCGCACTTTCGTATTTCGGCAAGTCGAATGCAGGACTATTCGCAAGGCGAGCGACCGAGCCGCCCTCTTCGTCAACTGCGATAAACAGGGGGATATCGCTGCCGTTTTGCAGGTCATCTGTAAACGCTGAAAGTCTGTCGGGCGTATCTATGTTCTTGCCGAACATAACGACTCCGCCGACAGGGTAATTCCGCAACGCCTCTTTCACCGTTTCCGACAGCTCGGTTATTCCGTCCGCCGAGGAATCGTTGACGGTCTCGGGCGTTTGCGAAAAGTCCAAGGCGTCCGGGCGGACAATAAACAACTGTCCTACCTTTTCCTCCAAAGACATTTGCCGCAGGACAAGGCTTATTTCGTCCGTATCGGACGGCTTCTCCGGCGGTTCTTCCGGCGGTGTCTCGGGCTGCGGCGTCTGCGGCTCGTCGGTCACGTTTTCCTCCGGCGGTTTTATGTATTCGTTTTTATCGTGTATTTTCACCGCACAGCCGCCGAACAGTGCCGGCAGGGTGGTTATTGCCAAAAGCACCGCAAAGAATCTTTTCATCGTTAACCTCCTTGTAGTCTCCGTCTATACGCCTTTTCTCTCACCGGGCGTTTCCCATTAAATAAAAAAACCGAACCCATCCTTTGCGGAGAGTTCGGAATTTGTTTTGGTGGAGACGAGGAGAATCGAACTCCTGTCCGAAAACCGTTCGGCACAGCCTTCTACGGGCGTAGACTGTCATTTAAATTCCCGGTTCTTACCGTCGGCAGTCAGACTGAAAGATCCGGTAGCTTCATAAAATCATGACAAGTCTCAAAGCTTTGACTTATTCACGTTCACTGCTAAGTGATGCCGCTTCACGGGCCGCAGTACTCCTGTGGGCGACAGCCGCCTTAGTTAGGCAGCGAGTGCTACTCTATTGTTAGCGTTTAATTTTAAAAATTGCGGCGTTTTAAAGAGCTCCCGCACCTCTGCCCGCTTACCGTGTGTCGCAATCCCCGTCGAAACCTTTACGTCCCCGAAAATCACGGTACACCGTCCGCATATTATTATTGTACACCGTTTTTACGTCCTATTCAAGTACGCATTTTAAATTTATCGTGAAATGTATCGTTTCAAAGCTCTCACGCATTGTTTACAAATATTTTCTTAAAAAGTGTATTTTGCCTATTGCAAAACCGCTCGAATTGTGCTATACTAAAGTCGTAGCCGAAGCGGAGAATTCTCAGCCTCGGCAATTGTTTCGCACAGCCCGGTCATTTTCGGTTTTCGTTCGCATATTTTTGACGTTCTCTTGACCGTTCGGCAGTGCGTTGTCTTATCGTTAAAGCAAAGAGTATTCGGCGATACGTGATTCACTACTGTATTGTATGTTACTTTTCGACAATGCGTACTCGCCGAACAATCATCTGACACCCGGAGGTTTTCAATGATTAAGCTTTCTCCCTCAATGCTTGCCTGCAATTTCGCAAATATCGGTCAAGATGTCGAAAAAGCGGAAATTGCCGGTGCCGACTATCTTCACATCGACATTATGGACGGTCACTTTGTCCCGAATCTTTCGTTCGGCGACTGCGTCGTGACGGCTCTCCGCAAGACAACGAAGCTCGTTTTCGACGTCCACCTCATGGTTGACAACCCGGCGGCTTATATTGCTCCGTTTACAAAAGCAGGTGCGGATATCATTACGTTCCACCGAGAGGCTGCAAGCAGAATTGACTGCGAACGCATAATCTCCGACATAAAGAGCCGAGGATTGAAAGCCGGAATTTCGGTAAAACCCGGCACTCCGGTGTCCGACATCGCGGAATTTATTCCGTCGGTCGATATGGTGCTTATAATGACGGTCGAACCCGGTTTCGGCGGTCAGAAAATCATCCCCGAGACCTTTGATAAAGTCGCAGAGGTCAAGGCTTTTGCGGACAAGCTCGGCAAAAAAATCGATATCGAGGTTGACGGCGGCGTCACACCCGACAATTTCCGTGAGCTTACCGCAAGGGGTGCAAACGTTATTGTCGCAGGCTCTGCGGTATTTAAAGCTCCCGATATCACGGCTGCGGTTCAGAGCTTCAAAAACAACTGACCGTAAAATTTTAATATAGTAATTTGTATTTGTTATAAAAAGAAAGGACGATAACCATGGCTATTTTTGAATCAGGCAACGCCGTCATCGCTCAGTCAGGCGGCCCCACCGCCGCTATCAACGCAACTCTCGCCGGAGTAATCAAAGGATGTCTCGACAATCCCGCAATCGAAAAGACTTACGGAGTAAAATTCGGAATGGAAGGTCTTCTCGCAGGCGACTTTATCGACATGGACGACTACGGTTTCACCAAGGAAGATTTCGACCTTCTCTCGGCAACTCCCGGTGCGGCTCTCGGATCGTGCAGAACAAGAATTGAGGACGATGAAACAATCACAAAGGTTCTCGAGGTTCTTGCAAAGCATAACGTAAGATACGTATTCTACATCGGCGGCAACGACAGCATGGACGCAATTGCCAAGATGAGCGCATACGTTGAAGCTCACGAGGACGCATGGCAGGCAAACTTCATCGGCGTTCCCAAGACCATAGACAACGACCTTTACCTCACTGACCACACTCCCGGCTACGGCTCCGCCGCAAAGTACGTTGCCGTATGCACGCAGGAAATAATCCGTGACATCGCCTCCTACACAACAAAGGCGGTAACGATAATCGAAGTAATGGGCAGAGACGCAGGATGGCTCACCGCCGCTACCGCAATTTCCGGTCACCTCTGCGGCGCAGGTCCCGACCTCATATACCTCCCCGAGGTAACGTTCGACGACGAGAAGTTTATTTCCGACGTAAAGGCGGCATTTGAGGACGACAGCAAGCCTTACGTTGTGATTGCCGTTTCCGAGGGTGTAAAGAACGCCGACAAGGAATATGTCGCAAAGGCGGAAATGAGCGGTGCGACCGACAACTACGGTCACAAGTACCTCGCAGGCGTCGGCAAGCATCTCGAGAACCTCATTCGCCGTGAAATAGGCTGCAAGGTTCGCTCGGTCGAGATAAGCCTTCTCCAGAGATGCGCAAGCCACATTGCTTCTGCGTGCGATATTGAGGAGTCTCAGAGAATCGGCGAGGCTGCGGTAAGGCACGGCGTTGTCGGTGAAACGGGCAAGATGATGACCTTCAGACGTGTAAAGAATGCAGACAAGTATACGGTTGAAGTATTCTCCGAGGATCTCTCCGAGATAGCGAACAGAACGAGAAAAGTTCCTGCCGCATTCATCGGTGAGGACGGAACAAGCATTACGGAAAAGTGCCTCGACTATATGCTTCCCCTCATTCAGGGCGAGGCAAAGTCGGTCTACGAGGACGGCGTTCCGGTACACTTCGCATTCTGATAACGGATAAATAGAATAAAACGCTTCACATCTCTTTCGGTGCGGAGCGTTTCTTTTTTTTGTATTCACGCAAAATGTCCCCATAAAACACAAAAAGGAAGTCCGCCGAAAGCGTCTTCCAAAATGTGTAACTTCATTTACCTTATGCTGAAACCTTATCAGTTAGCACGGGTAATCTTGCCGGAACGAAGGCAGCGAGAGCAAACGGCTACTGTCTTGTGAGTACCGTTGACTACAGCCTTAACCTTTCTTATGTTGGGCTTCCAGCTTCTGTTGGTCTTTCTGTTGGAGTGGGAAACGTTGCAACCGAATGTTACGCCCTTTCCGCAAACTTCACACTTTGCCATTACGAAACACCTCCCAAAATGGATTTGAGATTGTCGTGCGATATTCGCACAACATGATTATTATACCACATACTTTTACATTTTGCAAGTGTTTTTATTATTTTTTTCAATTTGTTCAATATTTAATTCTGCGCAGAGTTTTTTCCATTACACCGCTTTACTTGCATCTTTATATTGCTTTGTATTTATGCGTTCCTTATTTTGCGCTCAGATACATATTGTTTCTCCGGAATGCACGCAGTGCGCTTTGCCGTCAACGTCAAGGCAGATGTCACGAAGCGTTGGATTATATACTCTGTGGCCGTCGGCACTGTAAATCAAGCTTTTGTAAGCTTTGACATAATCGTATATTTCAATATTTGTTGCGTACCATATCTCACTGTTGTTTGAAAGCTTGTTACAAATTCTTTCCATGTGATCCCAATTGTCTTTCATGTCAAACTCATAGCTGTGACCCCATATGTAAAAGAGTCTCGGATATCTTCTTGCATGATAAGTCTTTTCCGAAATATCAACAGCTAAAAATTCGTCAATCCACTTCATTATTTCAGGGTTATTATGGTGTGCCGTCGGCACCCATGCATGAAAATCCGCCGGCAGCATAAACGAATTGTTGTCCTGTCCCAATGTCCTTGAATAAGCAATATCCAATTCCGTGAGATACTGTTTAACATTTTCATAGCTGCCGAAATTGCCGAACAGCGTTATCCCGGTATCCGGGTAAGCCATTCCTCTTATTATGCAGTCGCATTTCTTTTCAAGCTCCAATCGGCAATCCAGTACATCCCTTATTCCCTCAATAGCTCTCAGATTGCCGTTAGGTCTGTGATTGGCTCCGTGTACCGCAATTTCATGTCCCTTTGAAAGGAAATATTCCTTAATTTCTTCCTTTGTAAAATTGTTTTCCCTCATGTAATCACAGTTATGATTAAAGGTTGCCTTCATTCCGTATTTGTTGAATATTTTCGAGAGCCTTTTATCCTGCCGCACGCCGTCATCGTAACTGAATGTGACCGCTTTGGCTTTGCCGCCCGGATATCTCATAAAAACAGATCTCATGTAAACACTCTCCTTTCAGTTAATTGCGACGTCTTCGGAATTGATTACAACAAGGTCGAATGCGTCGAATGCGGTCTGTCTTACGCCGTTAATGCAAAGGTTGTTGAAGTGAAAGCCCGTACACGGCACCTCCTTATTTACCGATTCGATGTAAATCTGAGGCTTATAGTCTATATTCTCAGCAATGACATTGATGTTATCAAAACGGATATTACGTATAGTTCCGATCCGTTTTGCATAAGCTCTCCTTAATTCTCCGCACCTGACACGTGTGGCGTATTGCATATTTGAGCAGAAAACAAATTTCGGCTCCATATGCAAGCCGTATCCCGTATACTCCTGACTGTCCGCAGTCTGAAGCTGCTGCATCATCGTGTCGTTCTGAAATTCTATGTTAAGTCCTTCAAAAACGATATCGTGCATATCCGCACCGCCGCCGTTTGAGACGCTCAATGCCGAAAGGGAGCTGTGAATAAGATCGCTGTTTCTGAAACAGATATTTTTATATTCAACGCCGCAGGCCTCAACCCCGACCTCGCAGTTTTTGTTCCATCCGCTCCACAAAACACAGTTGTCAACCGTTATATTTTCAATGGGACGGTCGTAATCGTATATCGCCTTGATGGAAATCGTATCGTCAAATGAGCGTATGAAAGAGTTTTTGATGGTGACGTCGGAGGAGTTTACGATATCGATACCGTCCGTATTATACCGCCAATGCCCGACGATTTTAACATTGTCTATCGTTATGTTTCTGCACCAAAACATTGACAGCACCCAGTTTGAAGAATTGACCAAAATCAAATCCGATACATCCACGTTCTCTGCATTGTAAATTCTGAATGTTCCCTTTGAAAAAGGTTCATAGCTGCTTTCGACAAGCCTTTCCTCACAGCTGTTGTCTATCACACCGCCGCCGTATATTTTAACATTTTTGGCACCGTTTGTAAATATCGATCCGAAAACTATTGCTTCCTTATCTACGTAAACAGTGTCATTATCCTTTAGGTTTATCATCATGGGAAAATGAATACCCGGTCCGAAATAATATGTGGACTTTTGTGCCTCGGGGTATTGTTTGTATTCATTAAAGAAAATGTGCAGAACATTATGCGTTCCGTCAAGTTCGAGCACATAACTTCCGAATTCCTTCAATTCCAATGTTATCTCATCGTCGGACACCGTCGGCACAACATTTTTCGATAACGGTCTTACCTTTGCATTTGAAAAGCTTTTCTTACTCTTCACCTTGAGAGTCACGGCTTCATCGGCGTAGAACGAGATGTAACCGGCGGATTCGGTTTGCTCATACTGCCGCTGCTTTCCGGGCCACGGTCTGTTAAACGGGAGCTTTGACACTCTGCATTCACGCACCTCACATTTTTCTCCGTTTATCTCAACGTCAAAATTATCGTTTAACAGCTTGAAAACAGTGTCTTTCGTATCGGTTGCAAACGACGCAAACTCCGTTCTGCCGAACGGGACAAACACCCCGTCGGATAAAGCTTTGAATTTCGGAATAACTAACATTTTTTCACCCTCCGTTTTTCACATCACAAATATTATGGTTGACGCCAAGCACAAAGCAAGACAGAAAGCCTGCTTCTTTGATATTTTCTCTTTGAATAAGATAAAACCGAATATTGCCGAAAATATTATTGTTCCGCCGGAAATTACGGGAAATTGCACCGTTGCCGGAAGCCTTCCCGGTTTTGCACATTCCAACTGCAGCACACCCGAAACACTGCTGACCAACGCCGAACCTATTATCAAAACATACATCATCGGCTTCATTTTGAATATGCTTTTCTTTCTCTTTTTTACAAACGGAATCATAAGTCCGAACATAACAAATCGTGAAATATTCCTCAAAAAGATAAATTCGTTTGACGAAACGGTTTCAAATCCATAGCCTATCTGGTGTACTTTTGATACAATGCTTGTGCCGCCGTTCAGCACAAATACCGCAATGCACAATATGTAAAACAATGAATTCGCTTTTTTTTCGGCACGACCGTTTTGGAGAATTATCGCCGCCGACATCATAATCAAGGAGGTTGCCGTCAATACCGTTATTTTTTCATTCAAGAAAATGAGTCCGTAAAAATACGGCAATATCATTCCGCCGAGCATCAAAAATATCGTGTATACGGACACATCGCCCATTGACATTATCTTAAAGCCGATGATCGTATACAGCCCCAACAGCAACGTAAACAATGATGCCATAAGCAGTGAAAACCACGTTATTTCAACCTTGCCTCCGCATATAAAGAAGTAAATAACCGCACCGAAAAAGCCGACCAGACAGTTGAACACCGCACCGGCTTCAAACGTATTGCCTTCCTCCAACTGATATATTTTTGTAAAGACAAAATTTACCGCACAGCCGATTGCCGCAAGAAATGCAAGCGCATAGTATAAAACCAAGCCTCTTCCCCCCTTCTTCAACAGCACGGATATTCGCACAACATGATTATTTTACAATATGCTTTTGCAATTTACAAGTACTGTTTTTTATATTTTACTCATGTTTTTTTGCACGCTCGATTTTATTGCATAACGAAAATTTTCACAAAAGGTCTTGCAAACACGTTTGATTTATGGTATACTGAAAGCGTATTCGGCACTGGCGCCGCACTGAAATAAACAGGAGGTCAAGCGCAATATGGAATCAACCTACTCGGTATCGCTTGCGGACATCATAAAGGAATGTCAGCTTGAAAAAATCTATCTTCCGAAGGACGAAAAGGAAATACTCATAAACCGTGACGAAGTAAACCGTCCGGGACTTTCGCTCACGGGATTTTTCGACCACTTTGAGCCGGGTCGCATACAGATAATAGGAAAAATGGAGTACAGGTATCTGCTCTCCCTCGACGACGAGACAAAGTGGAGACGCTTCGAGGACTTCCTCGCCACGGGCGTCGTTGCGCTTGTTTTCACGTCGAACCTCGAAATCGCTCCGAACTACATCAACCTCTGCAAGAAGTACGGTGTTCCGCTTCTTCGCACTTCTGAGGCAACCTCTCCTTTTATGTCGCGTCTCATCGCCTTTTTGGGCGTACAGCTTGCCGAGAGAATTACACGCCACGGCGTTTTCGTCGAGGTCTACGGCGAGGGAATACTCATGCTCGGAGACAGCGGTGTGGGTAAGAGCGAAACGGCAATCGAGCTTGTAAAGAGAGGTCACAGACTCATTGCGGACGATGCGGTCGAGATAAAGAAGGTGTCGGCGATAACGCTTGTCGGAAGCGCACCGGAGCTTATCCGTCACTACGTCGAGCTTCGGGGCATAGGAATAGTGGACGTGCGCAGAATATTCGGTATGGGCGCTGTCAAGCTCTCTGAAAAAATCGACCTTGTAATTCAGCTTGAACCGTGGCAGAACGGCAAGTTCTACGAAAGAGTCGGACTTGACACCGAGTACCACGAGATTATGGGCATAAACATTCCGTCGATTACAATCCCCGTAAAGCCAGGAAGAAACCTTGCGATAATCATCGAAATTGCAGCCATGAACAATCGTCAGAAGAAAATGGGCTACAACACGGCGGTCGAATTCAACAAGCGTCTCATGGGTCAGTTCGAGGAAAGTGATTTCGACAGATAATTGTACTGTCTATCACTCAATTGTACTTTTTAGTGTCAATATGTACAATTACTAAGTACAATTTCGGTTAATTTTTCGTTAATACGTCAAAACGCTCTTGATTTTTGTTGCAAATAATGATACTATAAAGTCGGTACCCGCAAGCGGTGTCGGCTTTGTTGTTTTTCGCCACAGCACTTTGTAAAAAAAGCACAAAGGGGCACCTGAAAATTCGGCGCATTCATGTATTGACAAAATCGCAAGGGAACAGTATAATGTCTACATAAATATATTTCCGTTCACAGGAGGAACAGTATGAAAATTTCAGTCAAAGTCATCGCTCTCGCACTCACCGCAGCTCTCGGTACCGGGCTTCTCGTTTCGTGCGGTCCGAAGAACGGTGAAAACGATGCAAACACAGGCGACAACACCAATCAAACCGTAAACACCGAGCCGGACGATAAGACAGAGAACGGCGACAAAACGGACGGCGAGGCGACTCTCGAACTCCCGGAAGGAAAGTTCCTTGAAGGAGAGACCTTCAATCTCTATCATGCGCATAACGGCTTTGATTCGTACTATGTGGAGGACGTGAAGTCGGGCGACCTCAAAGGCGAATCTGTTATGAAGAGAAATGCGGCAGTTGAAGAGCGGACGGGCGTGAAGCTCAATTTCGTTCACACGACCACTCCGGCGGATCAGGGTGCGGAAACGCAGAAAATATCCTCCCTCATTCTCGCAGGCGACACAACCTACGACGCATACGTTCACGTTCAGCACACGGGTATGCCGGGACTCATCAACGAGGGTATGTTCATCGACTGGTACAAGCTCCCCTACATCAACTTCGATAAACCTTGGTGGTACTCCAACACCATCCGTGACATCAACTTCGGCGGCAAGGTTTTCGCCATGACCGGCGATTACAACCTCAACTCTTTCTCGTGTACTAACTGCCTTGCGTTCAACAAGACCATGCTCGACGAGCTCGAGATGCCGTATCCTTATCAGGACGTTTTCGACGGAACATGGACCAAGGACAGATTTATCGAGTACATAGTTGCGGCAACCAAGGATCTCAACGGCGACGGTCATATGGACTACGACAACGACCGATACGGCTTCGGCGGCTGGCAGTGGGAGCAGACTCCGGCAATGTACGTCGGCTTCGGCGGTCAGACTCTTGTAAAGGACGACAACGGACTTCCAAAGCTCAACATCTATTCGAGACAGCAGAACGAAGTCATCGACGCCATGATCGAGGTCTACAATCAGCCCGGCGCATTCCATGAAGGCAAAACCTGGGGCGTTGACGACGGAATGTTCAACGAAGGCAGACTTCTCTTCAACGACTCGATGCTTCACATGATAGTCGGCATGAGAAACCTTGAGGACGACATAGGATTCGTCCCCTACCCCAAGCTCAACGAAGAACAGACAGAGTACTACTCCAGAACGGGCAACACAAGCTGCCTCACCTACATCCCCGTAACCCTCACCGAGGACAGATACGACATTGTCGGCGGAACACTCGAGGCTATGGCATACTATTCCAACCAAATCGTTCTCCCCACATACTTTGACACAATCCTCACGGTTCAGTCCACACGTGACGTTGAGTCCGAGCAGATGATACCGATAATCAAGGGTTCTTCGAGATTCATGGATCAGGCAATAGGATTCTCGCCCGCGAGCATTGTATACAGCGGTCAGAACACGCTTGCTTCTCACTATGCGGCAAACAAGACGGGCTATGAGGAAAAGCTTGCGACGCTTATAAAGGTATACGAATAATCCGAAAATATTAAGACACGTCGGACGGAGGTTTTGCTTTCGTCCGATTTTTTGTGCACAGTGCAACAAATTTGCCATGATAAATTGTACCAATCGTCAATTGACATGGAGGTGTCCGTTATATATAATAGTTTATGAGAAAAATATTTGGAAAACTGGAGGACAGTGTGGATAATTCAATCAAAACAAAAATCATTGCCCTTGCGCTCACGGCGGCGCTCGGTGCGGGACTTTTCGCATCGTGTCAAAGCGAGGACGGCGGCGGAAAGAAAACTTCGGAAAGCACGGACATCACGTCAGAAACGGGCGGAGAGGCTGACGGCGAAAGCAAGCTCGTTCTTCCCGAGGGTAAATTTCTCGAAGGCGAGACCTTCAGCCTTTATCACGCACACCACGGCTTTGAAAACTACTACCGTGAGGGCGCACAGCCCGGGGATATTCTCGGCGAGGCAATCATCGAAAGAAACGCCATGGTCGAGGACAGAACCGGCGTAAAGCTCAATTTCGTTCACACAACAACACCGGCGGATCAGTTCGGCGAGTCGCAGAAAATAGCCTCTCTCATTCTTGCCGGCGACACAACCTACGACGCCTTTGTCCATGTACAGCACGGCACGATGCCGGGGCTTATAAACGAGGGTATGTTCATCGACTGGTACAAACTGCCGTACATCAACTTTGAAAATCCCTGGTGGTATTCAAACGCAATACGCGACATCAACTTCGGCGGCAAGGTTTTCTGGATGACCGGCGACTACAACCTCGGCTCTTTTTCGACAACCGAGTGCATAGCGTTCAACAAGACCATGCTCGACGAGCTTGAGCTGCCGTACCCTTATCAGGACGTTTTCGACGGAACGTGGACGAAAGACAAGTTCATAAAATACATAGTTGCGGCGACAAAGGACTTAAACGGCGACGGTCAGATGGACTACGACAACGACCGCTTCGGCTTCGGCGGCTGGCAGTACGAGCAGGTTCAGGCGCTCTACGTCGGTTTCGGCGGTCAGACTCTTGTAAAGGACGACAACGGTCTTCCGAAGCTCAACATCTACTCCTTACAGCAGAACAAGGTCATAGACGGAATGCTCGAGGTGTTCAAACAGCCCGGAGCTTTCTACCACGGCAAGGAATACGGCATGGAGGACAGAATGTTCGCCGAGGGAAGGCTTCTCTTCAACGACGCCTTTCTCTCTCAGATACAGGGAATGCGCAACTACGACGACGAAATAGGCTTCGTCCCCTACCCCAAGCTCGACGAAAACCAGGAGGACTACTATTCGAGAGTCGGTGCGATAAGCTGTGTGACATACATTCCCGTCACCCTCACCGAGGACAGATACGGACTTGTCGGCGCAACGCTTGAGACAATGGCATACTTCTCGCACACCGAGGTTCTCCCGAAGTACTTCGATACGCTTCTTACGGTTCAGTCAACACGTGACGTTGAGTCCGAGCAGATGATACCG
>CAKSCN010000040.1 GCA_934444485.1 uncultured Eubacteriales bacterium
GTGCGCCGTAAATATCGATGCCGAGGTTTCCGATTGTTATCGTGTCGCTCCCGTTTTTGAGCACCTTCGCACCGCTTTCTTCGATAAGCCGCTGAAGCTCGTCATCCTCCAAAAGAAGCACGCCGGGGTCACGCTCCTCGTCCGTCGCAAAGCCGTATCTTTCGTCGAGAGCCTCCTGCGTGAGCGCCTCGCCGTACACACGCTCATCCTCGTTGTTGCCGTATATGTAGTAGGTTGGCGCAATTTCCGCAAGCGACGCACAAAGATATGCGACATCTTCGGCAGAGTCGGCGGCAGCGTCGATACAGTCGCCCGTGAGTATTATTACGTCCGGCTTCAGCTTTTGCGCACGAAGAGCAAGGTCGCCGTAGTTTTCGCCGTAGGCGCAGCTGTGGAGATCCGATATCTGAAGCACACGCACTCTCTCATCGACCTTAATGCTGCTGACAGTATAAAACGTTTCGGTGAAATTCCGGTTTTCGGCATAGTTGACCGCAACCGCAGCAACCGCAAAGGCGGCGCACAGAACGAAAGCGGCGGAAAAGAAGGCCGCAAATCTCCGAAACGTGCTTTTCTTTTTCTCACGGGGCGGATATATCACCGTTTCATCGGCGTTTTTCCTGTATATGCTTATCTTTTTCACGTAGCCGACCACAGAGCATATGCCCACACGCAAAAGCTCCTTATAGCTTTTGTTGAACTCTCCGAGAGGCGCTTTGCCGCTGTAGCCGATAACAACCTCATCCTGAGATATTTTTTCGTAGGTGAAGTGCGAGACCCACTTATCCCACGCCTCCTCAGGCATAGTCATTCGCAGATTCTCCGTTATAAGCACCGCCGCATTCGTTTCGTTTCCGACGGTTTCGCCGGTATTTCTGACGTCCTTGTTCACGTCTTACCTCCTTACCTGCCGCAAGTCATTTTATAAGTCTTTCGTAAACCTCACGGGTCTTGTCGGCAATTATTTCCCAGTCGTACTTTTCCCTTATGTACTTTTCCGACGTATTTTTAAGTCTTTGCACCTCTTCCGCTCCGGCGGCGCACATAAATTCAAGCTTTTCTGCAAGATCCGCTCTGTCGCCTTTTGCAAAGTAAACGGCGTTCTCTTCCGCAACCGAGGTGTTCTCCGGGATATCCGAACAAAGGACGGCGTTTCCGTAGGCGAGAGCTTCGAGAAGTCCCATAGCCATTCCCTCCATGTCGGACGCAAGGCACACGGCGTAGGCATTGCTGTAAATCTCGTAAAGCTCGTCTCCCGAGACAAAGCCGGTGAAGATGATATCCGGGTCATTATTCGCCATTCTGCGAAGCTCTGCGGCGTAGTCGTCGGTGTCGCTCGCATCTCCGGCAATGACAAGCTTTTTTCCGAGTCTGTCTTTCACCGAAAGGTATGCATCAATGAGGTAGTGGACGCCCTTTTCGGCGGTGAGCCTCGACACGGTGCAGATGTAGCTGTCCTTTTCGAGTCCGTACCGTTCGGTTATGATATCTGCTTCTCTGAAAACGGGAGTCGGTGCGCCGTTGGAGATTATCACGGTTTCTCTGCCGTAGGCGTCGAGGAAGTATCTTTGTGCGCTTTCGCTTAACACAATTATCTCATCGGCGTATTTCACGAGCGTTCTCTCACCGTACTTTATGAACCTCGACGCAAAGCCGCCTTTCCACTTCTCACGCTGCCAGTCGAGTCCGTGAACCGTCGCAACGCACTTTTTTCCGAAAAGCTTAGTTATCCGCATTGCGGCGCACGGTCCTTCGGCGTGAAAATGCGCTATGTCGCAATCCGAAAAGGCGGTGGCAAATGCGGCGGAAAATGCGGCGATTACAGCGGAAAATCCTCGGAGGTTTACCGTAAACGCAGTCTTTATTTTCACGCCCTTATACTTTCCGTCAACAACAGTGCCGACGTATTCGTTCTCAATTCTGTCCGACGAACGGTTGCGGCAGGTGACGTCTATTCCCCTCTCGGCAAGAAGAGGACAGAGGGTCGTAAGCACCGTTTCTATTCCGCCTCTTCTCGACGGCACAACCTTATGTCCGAGCATTGTTACCTTTATACTCATCCGTACTCCTATCTTCCCGTACCAGATATCATAACAATGGGAGTTTTCAGTATTATCAGAAGGTCTCCCCAAAAGGTTCTGTTCTGTATGTAATCAAGATCCATTTCGACCCATTCGTCAAAGGGAATGTCGTTTCTGTTTTTGCGTATCTGCCACGTGCAGGTCATGCCGGGAGTTACAATGAGGCGAAGCTTCTGATAGTCGGTGTACTTCTCTACCTCACGGGGAAGCGGAGGTCTCGGACCGACAAGCGACATATCGCCCTTCAGGACGTTGAATATCTGAGCAAGCTCGTCTATCGACACCTTGCGGAGTATTCTTCCGACTCTCGTTATTCTCGGATCGTTTTTCATCTTGAACACCGGTCCGTCCATTTCGTTCTTGACGTCAAGCTCATTGCGGCATTTGTCGGCGCCGGCGTACATGGTTCTGAACTTGTACATATAAAACTCCCTGCCGTGCCGACCGATACGTATTTGCTTGTAAAAAGGTCCGGCACTCGGGTCGCCTATGCATATTGCAAGAGCGGTGACAATCATGAGCGGCGAAAGTACTATAAGTCCGAGAGTCGCAAAGACAAGGTCAAAGGCACGCTTCTTGCGCCAATATCCCGAAAACGACTTTTCCAAGAGCTTTGCAAGCTTTGCCTGTGTTCTCGCATCGACCTTCTCGTGTTCAATATACCGTGTCATTCTCCGCATCCCTCTCAAAATTTTTATCAACATTAAGTCTTCTGAGCGTATCGTACTCGGTTTTGCGTCCCGGCGAAAGGTAAAACCTCAAAAAGTCGGTCTTGTTTCTGTCGAAGAAGTCCTCGCCGAAGTTTATGTACCCGGGGTGAAATAACAGTTCTATGTCGCCGCCGTGCTTTTCGGCAAAGCGAATGTAGTGCGCAAGCACCTTGTTGACTCTCTTTTCGTCCATGTTACCGGAAAACAGCACTCCCATGAACATTGCCGTTTTTATTCCGGACTTCAAAAGTTCCTTTCGGTTCACCGCTCCGAGAAGCTTCAAAAGCCACTGCTTTATTATATTGATGGGAGTATATGTAAAATAAAGCGACGGCGTCAGAATATACGGAAGTATCGGCTCGGACGGAATGCGTATGTAGTCGGGCTTGAGGTTTTCCTCACGGAGCACTCTCATAAGCAGCCGAAACACAAGCGGTATCATGTGCGTATGCTGATGACTGTCTATTTCGAGCCTTTCGCCGGGGGCAATGTATTCGCACCAAAATTTAATCTGCGCCTTTATCTCACGGCGTATCTGCTCTCTGAACCTTATGTTGAACGGCATAAGGCTTTTTGCAAACAGTCCGACAAAGGAATATTTGAAGTATCCGTCGTCCTTAACGAGAAGCGGCACGGCTTCGGGGGGACTTGCGGGCTTCCCCTCGACAAGGTTTAAGTGGAGTCCTATCATCGCCTCATCGCACGAAATGCGCTCTCTCACGTTCGTGTTATACTTTGCGTTCGGAAGCACGCTTATTTTGTTGAGTGCGCCGTGCTTTATGCACTCCTCTATCCTTTCGCACGTAAGCTTTGTCATGCCGTAATCGTCGGCACAGATATAAAACATGGCTGTTCTCCTAATTTGCGTCCTCTTCGCCGAGCTTCACGATAATCACGCCGTCTTCAACCGCAACCGAGCCTTTGTCGCTCCAAGACTTCATATTTTTCACAGTCTCACTTTCGAGAAGCTCTCTCTTTCTCTCGCCCGAAACAAATCTGTAGTTTTTTCCGCAATAATCGTTAAGCGCACTGCACACGACACTCTGTCCGACAGATTCGTCATCCGCACGGAGAATATATCCGTCGGTTGTTCCCGTCATTTCCGGCGAGAGCTGTACGCTGTAGTCCTCGCTTCCCGAAAGAGCGCCTATTATCAGTATTTCATTGCACTCTTCTGCACCCTCGGTAAGCTCTATTCTGTCTGCTATGCGTATAAGCGTGCCGTAGGATTTTTCGTATGCCATGCCGAGTTTATGGTAGCTCACGTTTGCCGTGACAATCCAGACGTACACAAGCCCGGCGCACACGGCAAGTATTCCCCACGACGCCGCACAGCGCACCTTTTCTCCGAAAATGCCGGTTCTTTCATACGCAAGCACAAGAAGCAGGTAGAACACGCAATACCCCATTTTCATGAGGTTGTGGTAATCGACTGCGGGATTTACAAATGCAAGAAGGCTTGCGCCGAAAGGCAGAAGAAGCACGTAAAGCACGGCGAGAAGCGTTTTCGGGAGCGAACGAAGAAGTCCAGACTGCACGGCACCTCCGACGTAAAGCACTGCGATAAGAGTAAACGCCGCACAGTTGAGTATCTCGAACGCACCGAAGCCGTCGGACAAATCGAAGAAGAAGTTCACGAACGAGTGAGTGCATATGTAAACTGCGGCGGATATATTCACACCGCCGAACGACATCGCCTCTCTCATGCCTTGGTAGGACGTCAGCTCAGTGCCGGAAATAAAAAGCGAGAGTTTTGTCAGCGCAAGGTAGAACGCAAGCCCGGAAATTCCCGAGGCGAGGTACAGCGCACTTTTTTTGAAAAGCTCCGCCGCCGTAACTTCGCCGAAAAACGCAAGGTCTATAAGGTGCATGAGAAGAAGCATGACGGTGACGGTTATATACGCCTGATATATTGCCGCAGACAGCGTTATGAGTATTGCCGCAGATACGGCACGCAAGAGTGTGACTCTGTCCTCGGTGAGAAGCATTGCGGCGGCGCACGAAAAGAAAAATGCGAGAGAATAGCCGTCGGCAATGTAGTTGTACATGAGAAGCGAGGTTACGGTCGGAAACGTGACGACCATCGCTCCGACAATCCCCGAGGCAGGCTTTCCTTTGAGTCTCATCACTCTGCACACGCAAACGGCACCGCCGGCATGGAAAATGAGTGTGAGAAGTCCGCCGAGCCACGGCAGGTCGTAGTATGAGCTTGCGGCGCACGCCGCCGAAAGGAGCCAGCGTCCGAGGTGAATCATATTCTGTGAGTCGTATCTGAAAACGAGCGAATCCCAGTTCGGAAGCCAGTTTACAAGCTTATACATATGAGCCGCAAGTCCGAATGCAAGTGCGCACAAAAAGCAGATAATCACATTCGGCTCGAGCTTTTCTTTAATTTTCGGTATTATTTTTTCCGGCACTTTCACCACTCCAGCCACTTAAATTTATGCAGGAATTTTCCGTAGAGCTTGTCGTAAAGCTTCACGCCTATTATGCGCTTGATATATGTTGTACGGCGTGCCGTCGGTGAAATCCACGAAGCGTCGTAATGATGTATCGAATATGTATTTGGGGTTACTTCAATCTTGCCTGTATAGTAATTCTTCGGGCAGAGGAAGTCACTCGGCAAAAAGGTCATATCCATAAATCTGCCGCAAAGATTCTTTGTATCTGCGCCGAGCTTTGCAAGGCATTCCGTATTTCGATCCGGGCATGGAGTCATATCGTATGTGCCGTCGGGCTTTGCAAAATGAATATTGTCGTAATCGGCGAGCATTTCTCTCACGACCGAATTGCCGCTTTCAGCTCCGAAACCGAGACCGGTGCAGACAAGTCCTCTCTCGTCGATACCCATGTATCCGTCAAGCTCAAGAAGCGGAGCAAGCGGTTTTATCAGCTCGACGTCGGTGTCAAGGTAAACGCCGCCGTATTTTTCAATGACGTACAGTCTTGCGTAGTCGCTCACGAACGCCCACTTTCCGGCTCTGTACGCCTCGGCGGCATACGCATTTTGCGAAAAATCAAAGTTGTCCTCGTTCCAACAGACAAGTTCAAAATCGGGACAGTACTTTTTCCAGCTGGCAAGGCACTTCTCGGCGAGTGCCGGCATTTTCCCATGTCCGAACCAACAATAGTGAATAACCTTCGGTATACTCATTTTTCGTCCTTTCTTTCACGCAGAAGACTTACGAAACCGGAAAACACTTTTTTCCGCAGCACAAAATTTGCCGCAAGATACAGTGCCGCAATCCACGGAGCGTGTTTCAGTCCGTCAAGTACAAGCATTCCGAAGCTGTCGCCGAGAAAGCCGTCTGTTCCGAGTGCGAAAGTCACCGCCGCAAAAACGCCGAGATTTACAATCCACACCTTGAAAGTTTCGGACATTTTACGATTAAGGACAACTCTGTTTGCGTAGTACGCCGCAAGAATACCTCTCACCGCAAGAGCCGCCGCAGTTCCGAAAAGTGCGCCGCAAATCCCCCATTTCATCACGGCGGCAACCGAAACGGTTATGTTCACGGTCATCTCGACTATTGCATGGGAACGTGTTTCACGAAATTCTCCCGCATATTCTATAACCTGATTTACGGGAAGCTTTGCGCATTCAAGGACGCTTACCAACGCAAACAGCAGCATAAGGAGCGGATTTATGTAGTCTGCATCGTCGATACCCTTTGTGTACATTCCGACAATCGGCAAAAGAAAGACCGCCATAAGCGTATACACAAAAAAAGTACACATAACGAAAAGCGTTTCATACACTTCAAAGCATTTGTCGAAGCGTTTTCTGTCAACTCCGAACATCTGACCGAGCGCAAAGCCGTAACCGGAGATGATATCCGAAACAAACCTGCGCATCTGCGAGAAGAAGATATTGTAAATCGTATAAATGCTCACGGTTTTGAAATCGCACATGAACGACAGCAGAATAATATCCGTGTTGTTGAAAACCATTGCGGAAATCTGATGCACGAGAACCGATTCTCTCTGCGATATCGACGCAAGGTCGGGTGTGACGTCGAGGTCGAGCCACTTATAGTTTCTTTTTGCGTAAACGTACAAAAACGAAAGCTGCGCAACGGCAAGGATACAGTACACGAGCTGTATCAGAACAAGGCTGTCGGAAAGCAGAAGCACCGCTATTTTCCCGGCGTTCGACGCAAGCTGAAGTGCCGTTTCGGCGTGGTTTATAACATATCTGCGGCCGTCCGCCTCCATGAGTATGCGGTACTTTGCCTGTATGAAATAGCTGAAAAGCGTCGGTATTGCATTGAGAATGATGAGTGCGAAAACAACGCCGTGCGGTATTCCCGTCGGCACTGCAAACGAGTAGACAACCGCAAGCGTCAAAACCGCCGCAAGATATGCGACGCCGGTTCTCAGGTAGCAGTGCTTCGCCGCAGAGAGTACGGCATTTACGGCGTTTACATCTTTTTCGGCTATCGGTTTATAGAGTGCTCTCGTTGCGGCAAGTCCGACGCCGGCTTCAAAGAGCGTCATGTACGTGAAAATCTGCTTTATCGTTGACAGGACGCCGTTCACCTCTGAGCCGAAGTTTTCGAGGTAAAGTCTCGGCAGAAGAAAGCTCACCGCAACGAGCACCGCCTGATACAGCACACCCGAAATGATGTTTCGCTTTATCTTTTCTCCGCTTCTCTCCACCGCTTCACCCCGTCTTCGCACAAAAAAAGACCGCACTCCCGTACAAAGACGAAAAATGCGGTCAGTCAACCATAGCAAAAGCCTTAGGCACTAAACTTTGTGTCCCTGCCTTTCGACAGGTTTACCCATATTCTGTTGACGTTAAAAATACGCTTTTCAACACGTTTATTTTACCACGGGATTCGCCTTATGTCAAGGATTTCCGAGGTTAATTTACACTTTGTTACACAAATCAGACACGATTGCACACATACGAATCGACGGCGTTCTCTTTCGGTATAATGCGTCCGGGATTGCCGACTACGACCGAATGCGGCGGCACGTCGAAGTTGACGAAAGAGAGCGGCGCTATAAGTACGTCCTCGCCTACGTTTATCTTGCCGACCACAACGGCGTTCGAGCCTATCCAGCAACAGTCCGACACTGTCGGCGCACCCTTTCTTTTTCCTCTGTTCTCCGCACCTATCACAACGCCTGCGGCGACATTTACGTTGCGTCCTATCACCGCTTCGGGATTTATTACGACTCTGCCGCTGTGCCCGATGTAAAAGCCCTCTCCTATCCTCGTGCGGACGGGAATCTGTATGTGCGTTTTGGCGGACATACGCTTGAGCCGCAGTGTGAGAAGTAGCTTCAGCGGCGCAAAATTGCAGCTCTGCGCTTTTCTGAACAGAGCGAGGTATTTGAGCTCCGGCGGTCTCACAAGCCTTTTTGCGAGGGTTTCTCCGTCACTGCCGTAATATCTGTATAGATCTTTTTTGAATACTCCGTTCACCCTTCTGCCGCCTTTCCGTCTCTCTTTTCGAGGAATATCTTTCTTGTCGCAAAGTTGTATATCGGAACGATTATCATTGCAAAAAGCTTAACCGCAAGGTAGTGCGCTCCGAGTTTTGTCACGCCGCACCACATAACAAGCTGATTTATTCCGAGTCCTCCTACGCTGAGAAGCACGAACACAGTAAACTCCCGCATTTTGTTTCTGCCTTTACTCGAAAAAACGAATCTCATGCTGAGTGTGTAATTGACTACAACCGACACCGTAAATGCCGCCGGTGCCGCCGCAAGCTCGTTTACGCCGAACCCCTCACGAAGAAGCACGAGTGTTCCGACGTCAATTACCGCCGCTATCACTCCCACTATTCCGAATTTTACAATCTGGAGTATCAGACAACATATTCTTTCCAATGCAAAACTACCGCCTTATTCTTTTGGTGTTCGGTGCGCCGCAGCTTTTTTGTGCCGTGCGTTCAGCCGTTGACAAACAGTGCAAGGAAGCTCTCGTAAGCATCCTCATAATCGATAAAATTTCCGTTCAGAAGAATTTTCGGATTACCGTCGCTGTCAAAATACGGCATACTGAAATCGAATATCGTCTTTCCGAACCGATTCTTAAACGCACAATACGACAAAACATGACCGTGGCACTCTCCATGCGAAGAATGTGTATTGATAGGTGCGAGATTTGCGAGGCTCGCTATTTCAAACGATTTTTCCGCAAGCTCTTCCCCGCTCACAACCGTCTTACACTCCGAAAATCCGCTCTCTTTCCCGGCACATTTAACCAACGCTTTCACGTCCATGGGAATAATGCTGCAAATGTAGGGGTTGCTGTAGATTTCGAGAGTAACGCCGTCAAGCTCTTCACCTTCTATGTATTTGACCAAGGTTTCCGCCGATTTCGGTTCCGTCATGGGAGAATAAAACAACATCAAAAGCGAAAACAGCGCAAGTGCAAATACTCCGTATCGACTCTTCATTTTTATCCCTCCGTTTTTCATTTTTGCGTGAGGCGGTTTTGATTGCGAGACAATACCTCTTCCGCTCTGCCGCCTTAATTATACGATATTTTTCCTCAGTTGTCAAGGTCAATCATAAATTCCGCCAAATTTTGCCTCGTTTTTTCTGCCGCTTCATCATTTTACGGTATTTTGCCGCTCCAAAAATTCAGAAAATATTCATAGATATTTTAACGCACCGCCTTGACAATTTCTGTATGGAGTAGTATAATGTACCCGTTGCGTTTGGGATAGTCTAAACGGCACGCTTTGACTCTGCCGAAATGCGGCTTCATATGCGGGTATGGCGGAATTGGCAGACGCGCCAGATTCAGGTTCTGGTGGTCGCAAGGCTGTGCAGGTTCAAGTCCTGTTACCCGCACCAAAAAGAAACGACGGTTTTCGGCTGAAGATTGTCGTTTTTTTGTTTTTAAAATGTTTATGCACACAGCACGGAGGTAACGTAATGATTAAGCTCGAAAAGAACAGCACCGTTTTATTCTACGGAGATTCAATCACCCACGGCGGACGTCTCAATTCTATGGACGGAAATCACGTCATAGGTCACGGTTATCAGGAAATGCTCTCGGCACGCATGGGTTTTGAAAACCTTGAAAATATGCCGAAGTTCATAAACAAAGGCGTCAGCGGCGATGCGGTTTGCCAGCTCTACGGTCGTCTGACTGCGGATGTTCTCAAATACAAGCCCGATATGATAAGCATTCTTGTGGGTGTAAACGACATATACAGAGGTTTCGGTTTGCCGCACGGAATGACAACCGACAAATTCATCGCTGTCTACAGAATGATGATAAACGATATACGCACCGTACTCGGCGATCCGACAATTATAATATGCGAACCGTTTTATCTCGACTACAAAAAGCCGGAAGATTCCTATAAAAACACGCCCTACGTTGTCTGCGAGTCTCCGTTTTATCCGGGTTACTTTCTCACAAGCAACGATGAAATAGAGGACTTCTCAAGAAAAGAAATGAGATATATGCAGTCTGAGCTGAAGAAGCTTGTAATAGACAGCGGCTGTATTTTCGTTCCTCTCCAAGAGGAATTTGACAAGGCGGCAGAAAAAGTTTCGCCGGAATATCTCATTTGGGACACCATTCACCCGACTGTTGTCGGTCATGAAATTATAGCCCGCAAGTGGTACGAGGTGGTTGACGGCGTTCTCGGCAAATAAGACAACAAAAAGGACTCTGCACTCGGCAAAGTCCATACGTTCGGGTTTCCGTGGTCTGCGTTTTTCAGAAATCGAGGTTCCTTCTTGTTCTCTCTTCCTTTTCTCCGTGCTTTCCGTTTCGTTCGTCATTGCCGACAGAGCTGCGGTTCTGATTGTTCTGAGCGTTCTGCTCCGTGCGGCGGTTCTTTTCTTCGTTGTTCTTGTTTTGATTCTTGTGACTCATATTTATTTCTCCTTTCGGTTTGGTACTTATATTGTTGACCGCATTCGGGGAAATATTCACATTATTGTCAGCCAAAGGAGATTTTTTAATGAATTCTTACCCTCTTTTACTCGAATCGGTCCTCAAAAACATCATTTGGGGAGGCAAAAGACTTTCCGAGGAATACGGCAAAGGTACTCCCGGAGAGAAGATAGCCGAGGCGTGGACGCTTGCGCTTCGCAGTGACGGCGTAAACAAAATAGCAAACGGAGAGTACAGCGGAATGACTCTCGACGTATACGCAAAGCTCTGCGGCATGGAGTCGCTGTGCGGTTACGGAGCGTCAAACAGAGACTTTCCCCTTCTCGTCAAGCTCATCGACGCCGAGAATTCCCTCTCCGTACAGGTACACCCCGACGACGCTTACGCACTCCGTCACGGTCTTGACGCCGGAAAAACCGAGGCGTGGTACATAGTTGACGCAAAGCCCGGTGCAAAGATAGTCTACGGCTTAAACCCCGGCGTCGTTTACGAACCGCAGAAGTTCAAAGAAGCGGCTCTTTCCGGAAACCTCGAGGAATATCTCAATTATGTCGAAGTAAAAAAAGGCGACATATACTACATTCCGGCAGGTCTTGTTCATGCCATCGGCGCAGGAATACTCATTGCCGAGGTACAGCAGAATTCGAACACCACCTTCAGAATCTACGACTACAACCGTGTTGACGCAAACGGAAACAAGAGAGAGCTTCACATAGACAGCGCACTTGAGGCGATAAAGCCCGATGCTCTCGGTGGCGAAAGCTTTGAGGGTACATACGAGGACGAGCAATACCGTGAGCTTATCAACGCAAAGTACTTTGAAATAGGTTGTCTCACACTTTCGCCGAACGACGGCAGGGGCTTCGACAGCGGAAAGATGTACCACCTTATATGCACCGACGGTTGTGCGTCCGTTCTGTTTGACGCAAAGGAATACCCGATGAAAAAAGGCGACGCATACCTTATTCCGGCGGCGATGGGATATTTCACGGTATTCTCCGAAAAGGGTGCCGAAATAATCACGGCGTCGCCGAAAATATAAGGAAGCGTGGCGGCAATATGAAAAAGATTCGGATTAGCAGTGAGGCTGTTTACTTTATCGCAATTGCAATGCTTGCGTTTTCGGTTGCCATGTGCGCCTGCACGAATTACGGCGTATCGATGATTGTTGCACCGGCTTATATTTTGAGTCTGAAATTTCCCTTTCTGACGTTCGGACAGTGCGAATACATCGTGCAGGGGCTTCTGTTTATCGTATTCTGCATACTGATGGGAAAAGTGAAGCTTGTCTACTTCTCGTCCTTCATCACGGGACTTATCTACGGTGCGGTGCTTGATTTCTGGCGTCTTGTTATCCCTCACTTCAACGCAAACGTCACCCCTCCCGGCAGTCTTCCGACGGCAATGAATATCGTTTACTTTGCTCTCGGGATGCTTCTCACCTCCGTTTCAATCGCTCTCTTTTACGGAATATACCTCTACCCTCAGGTTTACGACTTTTTTGTAAAGGGAATAAGTGCAAAGTTCGGTATTGACAGGACAAAGTTTAAGATGTGCTTTGATGCGGCGTGCCTTGCGGTCTCTTTCATACTTACGTTTGCGCTGTTCGGAGGAATATGCGGTATCGGCGTGGGAACCGTTATAATCACCTGCTTCAACGGCATTCTCATAGGCTTCTTCGGGCGGCTCTTTCAGAAGATATTCATCATCGAACCTCGCTTCAACGAGTTTGCGAAGAAGTTCGATATAGATTGAATACACATACAAAAACCGAGTCGAGACTTTCACATCCCGGCTCGGTTCTCACTATATTATCAATGGATTTACGTTTTGTCAGCTGTTCATGATGTCGAGTTTGAAGGTGATGTCAAATTCTCCCTCGCCGTCTCTGAACACGGTGATTGTTACCTCGTCGCCCGCCTTATACTTATTCTTGGCGGTGTTTATCTCCTGCGCAGTCTTTACGGTCTCGCCGCAGAACGCCGTTATAATATCGCCTCTGCGAAGTCCTGCCGCCGCTGCGGAGCTGTTTCTGTTTATCTGGATAACGAGTATTCCCTGAGGAATATTGTAGTATTCGGCTTCACGCTCGGTTACTTCCGAGTACTGGGTTATACCTATCGAACCCTGACCCGTTACAAAGCTTCCGTCACGATCCGTTACCTCGCCGTCTGCGATAAGCTGGTTGAATATCTTGACTGCGCTGTTTATCGGAATGGAGAAGCCGATACCCTCATACTTTGATGTAAGCTTCAATGTATTGATACCGATAACCTGACCGCGTGAGTTAATGAGCGGACCGCCGGAGTTGCCGGGGTTGATGGTTGCGTTTGTCTGGATAAGGGTCATTGTCTTTACGACCTGACCGTAATTGTTGGTTATTTCAACGTCACGGTTGATAGCGGATATAATTCCGTCGGTAACTGTACCTGCAAACTCAATGCCTGCCGGAGTTCCTATTGCAACCGCAAGCTCGCCGACCTTTACGCTGTCGGAATCACCAAGCTCTGCGACGGGAAGGTCTGTTGCGTCAATCTTTACAACCGCAAGGTCGGTAACCGAGTCTCTGCCGACGAGAACGGCGTCAAATTCTCTCTTATCGTCAAGAAGAACCTTTATCGAGTCGGCCCCCTCAACGACATGGTTGTTTGTTGCGATGTATCCGTCTGCGGAAATGATGAAGCCGGAACCTACGCCGTTCGTTGTATAGAAGCCGTTGGAAGCGGTAACTTCAATACCGACTGCGGAGGGCTTGCACTTCTCTGCAATCTGCGGAACGGTAAGCTCGCCGTTTACGGTGTTTCCGGGCTGAACAACAGATGTGACCTGTTCGGTGTTCTCGTTATCTTTTGACGTGCCGGGCGACGGAATAACGGGTGTTGTTGAAATCGAAGGATTAGTGCTGTCGTTCATGCCGCCTCTTCCGGAAATCAGCACTCCTGTGAGAGTTATCGAAGTTATAAGGAAAGCGACACAGACAATCGCCGCAAATATCGCAAGGCCGTTGGACTTTTTGTGAGGTCTCATATTTGGGTGCTGAGGCACTCTGTTGTAGTTCCACGAATACTCGCCGCTTCTGTTCTTATCGTAGCTTATTCCTGCTGTGTTGCGGTCGCCGGGATAAACGGGATGAGGGTTCTCACTGCTTGCGTTCGCACTTTCATGAGGCGCCGTGTAGCTCGGCTGTTCGCTCGGGCTGTCCGTGCCTGTCGGCTTTGCGCTCTCGGTACCGTTTGTATCGGTGTTCGTTTCGTTTTCGATGTTCTTGTTTTCGTTGTAATCGTTGTCATCGTATCTCATAGTTTTTACCTCCTTAAGATATTTGCTTTATTATTGGCATCACGGTCATATGCAGCTTTGCCTTTCCTTTTTTATTTTGTGAGCTTATTATAAACCGCGACATTGTTTTTGCCGTGATTCCTATGTGAAAGTTCGGTGATTTTTTTTGAAAGTTATGAGAAAACTCATTTTTTCCGTTTTTCGGTTGACAAACTCATTTTCATGTGCTAAAATGTACACAAAAAGACAAACATTTGCGAAAGGAAGTAAACATCATGACAAACAGACACACATGGGAACTCGGTTCTTCGACATCGACGGTCAGAGAACTCTCCGAAAAAACCTTCGAGAGCTTCGGAAAAAACGGCATAAAAAAGGCAGAAATCTCACACACACTCGAATATCTCGAAAACTTCGGCTTTTACAGCCGTCATAAGGAGGTACTTGCATGGGCGGATAACGCCGGAGTCGCTCTTCATTCGTTCCATCTCCCTTTTTACTATGATTTTTCCGTATCCTGCCGAAACAAAGCTTCGAGAGACAACACCATAGAGGTCTGCAAAAAGCTTATCGACACAATTTCCGGCGACGGCTACAAGACCGTTGTAATCCATCCGTCGAGCGAGCCTATTCCGGACGAAAACCGTGCCGAGGAGCTTGAGCTGAGCATTGACGGTCTCGGACAGCTCACGGAGTTCATGAAAGGTACGGGAATGAAGCTCTGTGTTGAGGATCTCCCCCGAACCTGCCTTCTCAACTGCTCATTCGAGGCACTGACTTTCCTCAATTCCGTTCCCGACTCTTATCTCTGCTTCGACACGAACCACCTTCTCATGCAGACGAACGAAGATTTTCTGAATGATCTCATCGACAACGGCATGACCGGAAGAATTGCGGCCGTTCACATCTCGGACTACGATTTCATCGACGAGCGTCACAAGCTCCCGGGTGCCGGCATCAACGATTGGAAGATGATTCTCTCAAAGCTTGAAGCTCTCGACTACAGCGGTGCTTTCGTTTACGAGGTTGCCGGCAAATTCTTCGAGGGCTTCGACACGGCGACAGCGTCCAAAGCGGTTACCGAGGACGGTTATCTGCACACAGTCGGGGACATTTGCGAAAATCACAAAATGCTGATGGCGCTTTGATTTGCGGGCATTTCGGACAAAATCACCCCCTGTCCGTGCAAAACAGGCGGTAGACATTTTTTGAGGCGTGTTGTATAATGCAGGCACTGAAAGATTCAGAATAATCACACGCACGGAGGACTTATCATGTTTGAAAATGCAAAGTGGATACTGCCGGAAAAATCTCACGGCAACGCTCCCGTAATTTACAGACGCATCATAAAACCGGCGAAAAGCATAAAGAGCGCAACCCTCAACGTAACCGCTTGCGGCGTATACGAGGCGTTCATTGACGGAGTAAAGACAGGCAAAAATGTTCTCGCTCCGGGATTTACGGTCTACCCTAAGCATCATCTTTATCAGGCATATGACGTGACGAAGCTTCTTGCTTCCGAAAGTGAGCTTACCGTAAGCGTCGCCGCTGGTTGGTATGCCGGAGGTATTGCAAGAAAGCACTTTCCCTTTGAAAACGGCTTTTCCCTTATTGCGGAGCTTGACATTATCTACTCCGACGGTGAAAAGGAAAGCATCGTAACAAGCGACGACGGAACATGGCTCTGCGGCACGGGCAAAATTCTTGACGCCGACATTTACAACGGCGAGGTATACGACGCAATAATAACTCCCGTACTTGACGGTAAAGTCTGCGAGCACAAGCTCGGAAAGTCTCAGCTTACTCTTCAGGAGGGTGAGGACGTTGTCGAGCATGACGTTTTCGCACCGATAGCGAAGATAATCACACCGGCGGGCGAGACCGTTATCGATTTCGGCTGCAACATCACGGGCTATCCGTTTTTCGAGAAGCTTCATGCGAAGGAGGGTGAGGTTGTTGACCTGTCTTTTGCGGAAGTACTCGACAAGGACGGAAACTTCTACAACGCAAACTACAGAAAAGCGGCGTGCAGATTCTCGTACACCTGCCGTGACGGCGTTCAGTCGTTCAAGCCGCACCACACATACTACGGCTTCAGGTACGTGAGAGTCAACTCCTTCCC
>CAKSCN010000041.1 GCA_934444485.1 uncultured Eubacteriales bacterium
CAGGCACATTTCACATCGAGCGAAGCGAGATATTTCACGCACCGCAGGTGCATTTCACTTTTTGCGCAAGCAAAAAATTTCACTGAAAAGCGCAGCTTTTCTACCTCTTCTCTTCACTCTTCACTCTTAACTCTTAACTCTATTATATGTCCTTTTCCTCGCCGTATTCCGGCACAAGACGCTTCAGCACCGCAAGAGCGACGTCCTCCCTGCCGAAACGCTCCGCAAGGTCAAGTACGCTCACACTCTCACGAAGAGCCGCCTCAGAAATAATGCACGTGCGCTCCGCCACCGAGAAAATACGTCTGTCCGACGTCGGTTCAAGCTCACATCCGTCAGCGGCAAGCGTTTCGTGAAGCCTTTCTCCCGGACGCAAACCAACCTCGGCTATTTCTATGTCACGGTACGGCTCAAGACCGCATTCACGTATCGTTTTCTCGGCAAGCTCGAGTATCCTCACGGGCTTCCCCATGTCGAGAAGATACATACCGCCGTTCTCCGCAAAAGCGCACGCCTTTACGACAAGGTCAACGGCGTCGGGGATTGTCATGAAAAACCGGGTCGCACGGCGGTCGGTGAGAGTCACGGGTCCTCCTGCCGCTATCTGCCGCCGAAACAGCGGAACGACAGACCCGGCGCTTCCGAGTACGTTCCCGAAGCGAACCGCAGTGTAAACCGTGCCGCCCTTTTCGGAGAAGCACCTCGCCATTACCTCGCAGGCACGCTTTGTAGCGCCCATAACGCTCGTCGGATTCACAGCCTTGTCGGTCGAGATGAGAAGAAATCGCTCCGTGCCGTGCCGTCTTGCGGCGTCCATACAGAGAAACGTTCCGCAGATATTGTTCTTCACCGCTTCGAGTATGCAGTTCTCCATAAGAGGAACGTGCTTGTGCGCCGCAGCGTGGAAAACGACGTCCGGTCGGTGCTTCGCAAAGATTCTCCCGAGTGCCGCCGCATCGCACACCGACGCAATTTCAACCGAAACCTCGGCGTCTGCCCCTGCAAGGTCGCACATAACCTCGTATGCGCCGTTTTCGCATATGTCGAGAATGACGATTTTCTTAGGGTTCGCCAAAGCAAGACGCCGGCAAAGCTCACTTCCTATGCTCCCTCCGCCGCCCGTCACGAGAAGAGTCTTGCCCGTGTAATACGAGTCGGGGGAAAGGTTGAGATTTGTGTTTTCGTTTGCGAGCTTCAATCCTCAGTCCGTCCTTTGCAGTGTTATTCCGATCCATCGTAATTCTATCATATTTTGTCCGCTTTGTCAATAGTCAATTACCGACGGACGTTTTTCGGCACTTTTTTACTCAAACTATTGCATTTTCCCAAAAGATATGTTACAATGTAAAAGGATAATTTTGCTCGCCGCACTCGAAAGGAATATACCGATGTATAAAAGTCTGAACACAAAGCTCATGCTTATCTTCATAGTTTTCATAATACTTGTAATGGCGTCTGTGGGAATAATACTTCTCAACAGCGTTTTCGGCTTTTACAAGAACGACTTCACCAACCAGATAAGCGAGGGCTTTTCGGTGCGGCTTACGGAGGGACTGCGCGACAATCTTCTCTACGACGACTACGTTTCCTCTCAGAAGTCGCTTCTCACGGCGTATTCAAGCTCTTTCGGCTTCGACTCCAACCGCAACTTCTACATTCTCGACATGGACGGCAACATTCTTGCGGGCAGCAGTGCGGACTCATCTCCCCTCGTCAAAACTCCGAATATGCTCTCGGCAATGAACCGCCGCACGGGCGACAGCCAGACTCTCGGTGCGGACTATATGGACTACGCTCTTTACCTCGAAAACGGCGGACGTGAGTGTATAATCTACATAAAGGACAACCTCACACGCATGAAAACCCTCTCGTGGATGCTCTTTTCGATTATCATTCAGGCACTCATCATCGGTCTTTTCATAGCGGTACTCCTTTCGTTCTTCCTTGCACGTGCGATAACCTCGCCGATACTCAGCCTCACGAAAAGCACACGTAAGATAGCCTCCGGCGACTACTCGCACCGTCTCGAGACAAGCTCACGGGACGAAATAGGCACTCTCACCGAAAACTTCAACACCATGGCGCAGGTTATAGAGAACACCCTCGACGAGGTTTCGGGAGAAAAGGAAAAGCTCTCGAAGATAATAGGGTGCCTCCGTGACGGAGTTGCGGCGTTTGACAAGGACGGAGACCTCATGTTCATCAACTCCGCCGCTCTCTGTATGCTCGGCATCGAGAAGAACGCCAACATAAAGTTCGGCTGGTTCACGGCGCTTCTCGGGGTGTCGGTGACTATGTCGGAGCTTTCCGAGGTTCACAGCCTGAGCATTTCCGAACAGCGGCTTTCCGGCATACGCAAAGGGGATTTCATCGTCGATATAGACTTCGTCACCTTCACCTACGAGGGAACAAAGCCCGGCTACATTGCCGTCGTGCAGGACGTAACGGAGAAGTCGCTTCTCGAAAAGAGCAGGCGTGAATTCATCGCAAACGTCTCCCACGAGCTCCGCACGCCGCTCACAAGCATAAAGGGTGCGACAGAAACCATTCTCGCAGACGACGATATGCCGCTTTCGTTCAGAAAGAAGTTCCTCGGCATAGTGATAAACGAGTCTGACAGAATGACGAGAATAGTCAAGGATCTTCTCGTTCTCTCACGCTTCGACAACCGCCGCATGACTTGGCAGCCGACGACTTTCTCGACTCTTTCGTCTCTCAGCCAGATGTGTACCGCACTCAAAACCTCTGCGTCGCAGAAGTCGCAGACGATAAACCTCAAAGCTCCCGACGACCTTTACGACATAACCGCCGACAAGGAGAGAATAGAGCAGGTTGTGACGAACATAATAGGAAATGCCGTAAAGTATACTCCCGAGGGCGGCACGATTGACGTAAACGCCGAAAACAGCACGATAACGGTTGACGGAAACGAGGAAAAGGCGGTAAAGATAAAGATATGCGACAACGGAGTCGGAATACCGGAGGCGGACATATCACGTCTCTTCGAGAGGTTTTACCGTGTTGACAAGGCGAGAACCTCCGAGATGGGCGGCACGGGTCTCGGTCTTTCGATAGCGAAGGAGATAGTGGACGCCCACAGGGGACTTATCTCGATAGACTCCAAGGAAAACCTCGGAACGGCGGTGACGGTCGTAATACCCACGGAATGCCACATAAAGCCCGAGGGGACGGTATGATTCGGCACGTGACACATTTGCGAAAGGGTGAAGCCTTATGAAAACGAAGATAAGAGAGATATACGGCACGCTGCTCGATATTATGACGGTGAGCGGTTTTGCCGCAAGAAACGCCGAAAAGGTGCGTGACGCCGTGCTTTCGTACACAAAGGGGTTCTTTGCGGCGGAGGACGTTTCGATATCCGCACACGGCAGCGTGACCTTCGAGAGAAAGCCTCTCGGCGAAAGCGGCGGCACGCTTCTCATTGACGCACACATTGACACGGTCGGCATGGCGGTGAGCGAAATACTCCCGGGCGGCTTTCTCGCCTGCACGAACTCCGGCGGCATCGACTCACGCATTCTTCCGTCGCTTGCGGTGAGAATACACGGAAAAGGCGAGACGATTAAGGGTGTATTCTGCTCCGTGCCGCCGCACCTTTCCGGGGGGAAAGAGCCGAAAGCGCCGAAGATGTCGGAACTTTATATAGACACCGGAAGAAGCACGGCGGAACTTGAAAAAATATGCCCGGTCGGCACGCCGATAAGCTATGTGACGGAAACCGTGACCTTTGCCGCCGGAGAGGGTGAGCGCATATGCTCTCCGTACCTTGACGACAAGATATGTGCGGCGGCGGCGATTGCGGCAATTTCGGAGCTTTCCTGCGCCGACTTAAAATGCGGAGTGATACTGAACCTCTCTGCGAACGAAGAGACAAACGGCGAGGGAGCTTTGCGTGCCGCTGAAAGAAAAGCGTCGGCAGCCCTTGTACTCGACGTCAACTTCGCCTGCGGCAAGGGGGTTCCGGAGTATGTATGTGCGCCGATAGGCGAGGGTGTGAGCATTTCCTACTCCTCGGCGACAAGCAGACGGTTAACGAAGCTTCTCGAGGATACTCTCGTCCGTGAGGGACTGCCGTTCAAGCGCATAATCGAGACCTGCGACACCGGGACGGACGCCACACGTCTTGCGTTTTCACGTTTTGCGACTCCCTGCGCCGTTATGTCCGTGCCGATATCGTATATGCACACGCCCTGCGAATGCGCCTCTCTCTCCGACGCCGAGGTTATGGCAAAGGCGGTTTCGGCGTTTGCAGGGTCGTTTTGCGCCGACGGCGTTTTTGAGGACAGGCACTACATCAAGAGACTTGCGGGAGGTGAAGCATGATGACGGATTTTGACATGACCGAGAGTCCCATTGAGGAATATCTGCGCAAGTTCTGCGAGTGCGACGGTGTTTCGGGTTACGAACACGAGGGTGAGGACTGCATTGCCAACCTCATAATCGAAAAAATACGTCCGTACTGCGACGAGGCGTACATCGACCGTGCCGGGAACATTATCGCTCTCAAAAAGGGAAGAGAAAGCGGCGGACAAAAGCTTCTCTTTGCGGCGCACATGGACGAGGTCGGCTTTGCCGTGAAGTATATAAACGACGACGGCACGCTTCTTTTCGACGACATAGGAATATCTCCGTCGGCTATGCCGTGCAGGTATGTGAGAATAGGCGAAAGAAAAGTGCCGGGAATTATCGGAATGACACCGGTACACCTTGTGTCAAGGGCTGAGCGTGAAAAGCCGGTGAGTGCGGACTCGCTTTACATCGACATCGGAGCGAAAAGCCGAGAGGAGGCGGAAAAGCTTGTGTCTCTCGGTGACTGTGCGGCGTTCGGCGGAGAATACGAGTTTCTGTCGGAGAGGCGTGTTCGGAGCAAGGCGATAGACGACCGCATAGGCTGTGCGATACTCTGCCGTCTTATTGCGGAAAGCACGGCGCACAAAAACGACATATACTTTGCGTTTACGGTAGGCGAGGAGCTGGGAACTCTCGGTGCGTGCGCCGCCGCAAACGAAATAAGGCCGGACCTTGTGTTTGTGGTCGAAGCGACGACGGCGTCCGACATTCCGGGCTGTGAGGGGCGTGACAGAGTCTGCTCTCTCGGCATGGGTGCGGCGGTTCCCACGATGGACGGCGGCACAAGCTACGACAAGGCTCTCGGGGAGTCGGTGCGGCTTCTTGCAAAGGAAAACGGCGTTGCGGTGCAAAACAAGCTCAAGGTAGCCGGAGGCACGGACGCAAGGACATTTCAGCGTGCGTCGGGCGGTGCGAGAGTACTCGGCTTGGCTCTCCCGTGCAGATACATTCACACGGCGTCCTGCGTTGCCGATGTCGGCGATATGCGTGAGCTTGAAAGGCTGGTGCGGCTCATTGCACGGAAATTCGGCGATGGGGAACCTGACGTTCGGACGTTTGAAGGAAAGGCGGAGTGAAAAAATGAAAGACAACAGGATATCACACTTTCTCGGCGTACTCTCGGAGACTTACCCCGTGACCTGCGGCGAGGCGGCGTGTGCGGAAAAGATAAAGGAAATTCTCACGGAAAACGGTGCGGAGGTACTCATTGACGCCATGGGGAACGTCATTGCACGCAAGACTGCGAAACGCACAGACGGAGAAGTGCCGAAGAAGCGGCTTTACTGCGCCGGCATTGACGTTCCCGGGTTTACGGTACTCGGCGTCGAGGAAAACGGGCGTGTGAACATTGCAAAGCTTGGCGAGCTTGACATCGGAAACATTCTCTACTCAACGGTACGCTTCACGCACGGCACGAAGGTATGCGCCGAGGGAATCGTACTGCGTGACGGTATCGGCGACGATGCGGCGTTTTATGCGGACACGGGTATAACCGACGCCGGAGAGCTTGCGGACAAGGTACGGTGCGGCGACGGTGCGGCGATAAAGGGCGGCATAACGGTACACGCCGACGGAAACATTTACGGCTTCGGTGCGGCGAATCTTCTGTGTACGGCGGCGCTTATCGATATGTTTCTCGGCACGGACGCCGACAGGTGCAGCTGCGACGTTTACGCTCTTTTTGCGGTGCAGAGCAACCTGCGTGCGAGGGGTTTCGAGGCGGCGGTGAATGCGGTGAGACCGGACGAGGTTATTCTCATCACGCACAGTCACGGCGACAAAAAGCTCGGAAAGGTATCGGACGGTGCGAAGCTTATTGCGAAGTACAGAAGCGGCTTTTCGTCCGAGGAGCTTATCGGTGAGCTTTCACATATCTCCGGCGGCACGCTCGGGGTATGCGTTTCCGACTCCGACGGTGTTGAACTCGGCATGGCGGTTCGTGCCGGTGCGCTCTTTGCGGCGGTGTGCATTCCCTCGGAAAACTGCGGCTCGTTCGGCGAACACGTCAACGTAAAGGACGGAGAAGCGGTGCGGAAAATCTGCGGCAGTTGACGATTACGGGAGCCGCTCGCCGCAGGGGCGTCTGCGACGCATTCTTTTCTGAAGAAAAGAACCAAAAGACTTTATCCTATAGTAATTTGGAGGCTGGCTCGCACGACGTCGTCGAGGACTCCGTCGTGAAGTGGGCAAGGACACATCTAACCGAATAAAATACCGAAAGTCGTCTGTGCGGACACACTTCGTAGTCCGAGGCGCAGCAAGCTGCGCGAGAGTAAATGCCGAGTGTTTTCGACGCTTTGCGTCTGCACTCGGCATTTCTCTCCTTGTTCTACATAGCGTTTAATTGAAATTTTGCGTGGACTTTATCCGAACTTCTCCCGTTTACGCAATTTTGAGGTGGCGTAAGCCGCACAAATGCAAAGAAGCGTTAATTATCGGAGACAAAATACTTTGTTAAGCATATTCGCGGCGATAAAATACGTATGATGAGCCGCTTCGTAAAGTCTGTCCGCAGCCTTTGTTCCCTTTAGTTTATTTTGACAGGCACCGCCATTTTATCCTTTACACTCTCACAATAGGCTTCGATTATTTTTCTGTCCATAAAAGCTTTGCCGCCAAATGCCGCTGTTTTTCCGATTTGTATGGATTTTTGAAGCCCCAGTGGGTGATATGGCATAAACTCCACTGATTTTACACAGGCATATTTATCGGAAAGCCTTGCAATATTTTCAAAATGCTCCTGTCTGTCATTTACACCGGGAATAATCGGGCAGCGTAAAATTACCGCCGCACCTATTCTGTTTAAGGCTTCAAGATTTGAAAGTATCAAATCATTTTTAACCCCGACATATTTAAGATGTTTTTTTTCATCGGTTTCCTTGCAGTCAAACAAAAAGAAATCGGTATATTCGGCTGCTTTGACTATTTTTTCTTCCGAAGTGTATCCCGAGGTTTCGATACATACCGTATACTCTTTTCTTTTGCACATTTTCAAAAGCTCATACAGAGCCTCAAACTGCAGGAACGGTTCACCGCCGGAAAATGTCACACCGCCGTCATTGCCGAAAAACGTATCGTCTTTGGCTATATCGGTCATTATTTCTTCATAAGTATACTCGTTTCCTATAATTTCCAATGCGGACGTTTTGCAGATTTCAACGCATTTTCCGCACATAACGCATTTTTCTCTGTAAATACAATGCAAGTCATTCTCAAATTTGTGTACGCCGCAAGAGCAGACAGCGGCGCATTTTTTACATAACACGCATTTTTCGCTCAAAAACGAAAGCTCTCTTTTAGAAGCTTTACTTTCCGGATTATGACACCATGCGCAGTTTAACGGACACCCTTTAAAAAACACAACCGTACGTATTCCCGGACCATCATTCACGGAAAAATGCTGTATATTAAATATGCCGGCGGTTTTTAACATTATAAACAACCTTCTTTTGCCATCGAAAGATATAATTCATTCGTTGATTTTATTCGAGAAACCCTTATCTTTATATAGTTTGATTGACACTTCTCGATATTATTTCGTCCTGCAAGCTTTTGGGGATTGTAACAAAAAAGTCACTGTAACCGCCGATTCTTACAAGCAAATCCTTATACCGGTCGGGATTTTTCTGCGCTTCCAGCAATGTTTCGGTATCGACAATATTAAATTGCAGCTGTGAACCGTGCGTTTTCAAATATCCCCTTATCAATGCAGCAATTTTTTCGGGTTCGATTCCTTTATTGATTTTTACATTAACTGATGTTCCGCCGAGAAATCTTGACGGTTCCCATGCAACTGTTGACGCAATAGACAAAGTAGGTCCCAGACTGTCATATCCCTGCACCGGGCAGCTGCCGTCGTTCAGCGGCATACCGAAGGTTCTGCCGTCGGGTGAAGCCGGTGTTTTCTTTCCCTGAATCTCATGCTCTCTGTATGAAAATGCACCCGGTATGATTTTTGCACCTCTGACCGTAGTCATAGGTTTAAAGGTGTCGAGAACCATATCCGCAACGCTTTTTGATATTGTATTTGATTCGGCATCACACGTTCCGAAGTGCGGTACTTTATTTCTGATTTGCAGAAGCAGTTCCTTATGTCCCTCGTAATTATCCTCCAAAGCCTTTTTTAATTTGTTTACCGTAATAAATTTTTCGTTGAAAACAAGCTTTTTTATCACATTAAGGCTTTCTGTCACATTTTGCATACCGAGAATGTCCGGCTCCAGCATATTGTATTTTGCGCCGCCGCAATCATTTGATTTTCCCCTTTCAATGCAGTCGTGAATCAAAACAGATATTCTCATCGGGTCGGAGCTGTTTCTGCCCCGCTCAAGCTGCCAAAGGTTTTCCTGCAAAACCATTCTTTCGGCACATTTTTCAAACTCATGTCTGAAATTTTCAAATATCATTTCGTAGCTGTATGAATCATCGCACTTTTGAAATGAATTTAAGAATATCTGAAGCAGATTAATATACGGACTTGTTATGGATATTCCCGAGCAGCCTATCGGAGTTGTTTCAACACAAGTTGACAGAGTGAACATATTAGCCGCTTTTTCATCAAAACCGTTTTTCAGCATGGAACGGGTTACTTCGTCGCTGTTCCATATCTGCGGCTGGCAATGTCCGTCCGTTATCAGCTTTGCGGCATACAGTAATATTTCTTCGCTTGTTTCGTCCGTCACGCAAAATCCGATGTTCGGATCGGGAAGGTGCGTATGCTCAATGGCTGTGAGAAAATGCCATGTAAGCTCGTTTTCGACTGCATTGCCGTTTTCGTCGCGTCCTCCGAGCATAAGACCCTCGGCAGCCCATGAGCTCATGTTTGGTATGCTTTGCAGAAAGAAACAGTCAATCAGCTCCTGTGCGGAATCCGGAGTCAGTATTTTTTTCTCTATATCGTTCCTGTAATACGGCAAAAGATAAACATCAGGCTTACCGAACGAATATATCCCGTATAAACTCCATGTAAACATATGTATACTCTGCAATGCTTCCCGAAATGTCCGTGCTGCATGCGCCGGAACCTGCTTCAATACTTCGTACAGCTCCGAATACTCCCGTTTTTTCTCGCCCTCTGCACTGTCTGCAAGCATTTTAGCCTTATGTGCATAAGAATCACACATTTTTAAAAGACCGTTAAGCTCTGTCTTGCAGCATTGCAGAAATTCATAACGCTCGGTATTCCTTCCGTCAAATAAATCAAGCTTTGATATTTCCTCATCAAGCATCGCAATTATGCCGGTGATTCCCCTGTCAAGCAGAAGCTGATAGTCAAGTGCAAGATGATCCAATCTTCCTCTTTTTACAGGCATCATGTTTTCGGATTTTATGCATTGCTCATACCGAACCTGTTCATCTGCGGAAAAATCTTCAAAATCAGGCTGACCTGCAATAAGCTCGCCCGGTATAATGACAGGCTTGGTATGCTCCAGCATATATGCCTCTGCGGCGGAACGGCGCATTCTTGCCGTATCCGTATTATATGCGTTCTTTTCCCAGCCCTCAACATATAACATAAGCGAACGGTGACATTTCCAACATACTAAATTCTTATCAATCGACATCCTTGAATTTTTCAGATAATATTCTCTCAGCTCTTCAACTCTTTGCGTTCTTTTCGGCAGATACATAATAAAATCCTCCTTTTAATATTTCATACACACAAAATTTACTTTTTACAATTTCGTTATACCCGCTTGCAATTTAATGCTAACTGTAGTATAATTATATTATAACATTCACCAATGTGCGGCGCTATGTAATTATAACACAAAAAATATGAATATCTTAAACTTGAATAAAGGAACATGAATATATGATTGTACAAAGAAACCTCGAGTTTCCCAACCTTGCGGAATCTCTTTCCGCAGTATATTCCGTCAAAGAATATACCGCAGAGGACTCCGAAATAAGAATATACAATAAATATAAAATAAGTATACTTTTGAGCGACGGCTTGGCCGCTGTGACAAAAAACGCCGTTATAGATGCCGGAAAGAATAATATATTGTTTTTCCGCCCCGATGAGATACATTTCGGCAGATTTCTTCGTGCCGGTGTACATAAATTCATAGATTTTTACATCCCCTTGGATTTTTTCAAGAACGTTTTCGGCGATTTGGAGCTTATGTCATTCTTTGAGGACAGAGCGGACGATCGGATAAATTATATTGTATTTGACGCAGATACTCAAAAAACCGTAATTGACATTGCAAAAAAGACTGTCAATATACTCTGCACGGAGCATCGGGCAGATAATATCAAATTATTTTCTCTGATACTGCAAATTATTATCCTATGCTCTGAGAATTATGAGAAGCAGAAGAAGAATCCGCAAATAATAAATATGCCGGAATATGTTGCGAAAACGCTTTTGTTCATATCCGAAAACTACAGAGAAAAGCTGTCGCTAAGCTCACTTGCAAAAAATGCCGGCTGCTCCGTTACATATCTGGCGCGGATATTCAAGCAATATACGGGCAAAACAATATATAATCATATAATTGATGTGCGAATCGGCAATGCGGAAACTTTGCTTAATCAGGGCTTCAGTGTAACAGACGCCTGCTTTTCTTCCGGATTCGACGATTGCTCAAATTTCATACGTACCTTTAAGAGCATAACGGGAAAAACACCTTTGCAATTCAAGCATGATAATGTTAGGTGCGCAGGAAAGCAAAATTAAGCCCTGACCCGTAGTGCTTGCGGATACAGAAGCTTTGACCGGTTCACAAAAAAGGATTCTTATTTGCTTTCTTACAAAACGTCATCGCGGCGCAAGAGCAAAAGGGTGCGAAAACACGGATAAGTCTTCAGCTTATCCGCATTTCCGCACCTTCGCCGCAGCTATACATTGTTTTGTACGCAGTACATATCCTTGACGCACAAAAGTCCGACAAACACAATTTGACAATATTTTTAATCCTCCGTAATGCCGTTCACCACATCCGGAGTGTATTTTTTCAAAATATCTACAGCGCATTGCACATCTTCACAGGTGGTTTTTGTATCCGGAAGAGTGTTCGCCATATTAAGCGCTTTATATCTTGAAGCTGCAAAATTATGATATTGCAAAAGCTTTACCTTTGTTATTCCCTTTAAATTCATTAAAAATTTCCCGATTTTATCACATTCCTTATCATTATATCCCATAACAAGCGGGCAGCGTATTTCTATTTTGCAGTTATTTTCAGAAAGAAACCGAAGATTATTCAGTATTACCGAATTATCGTATCCGGTACATCTTTTATGCACTTCGGGATCAATAGCCTTTATATCATACAAAAATGTATCTGTATATGGAATAATATTCTTCAAAGCATCACGATTTACAAAACCACAAGTATCTATATAAACACTTATTTTGTTTTCGTATAATTTTTTCGCTATCGCTGTTGCAAATTCCGGTTGGGCTAAACACTCGCCGCCGGACAATGTAACTCCGCCTCCGCTTTTGTCAAAAAACATTTTATCCTTGATAAGTTCTTTTACAAGCGAATCATCTTCGTATTCATCACCATACTCAACAAGTGCTTCTGTCGGACAGGCTTTGACCGTCTCCGATGTCCTTTTGCCTTTGCATGTATTGCATGATATACATTTTTCTTGAAAAAAAGCAATCTGCTTTTCAAATGAAATGCTTTCGGGATTGTGACACCAAATACATTTTAACGGACATCCCTTAAAGAAAACGGTGGTTCTGAGTCCATCGCCATCATGTATTTCCATGCGTTTTATACCTGAAATCAAACCTTTCATTTAATTGACCTCGCTATAAATTCATCTTTTTCTTTTTCGCTCAAAGAGGAAAACAAAACATTCCATCCGCAAAGCCGCACCTGCAAATTCGGATATTTCTCAGGCTTCAGCCTTGCATCCTTCAACACTTCCGTATCAAGAACATTGTAATGCACCGCAAAACCGCCTAAACCGAAGTATGTTTTTAATGTCGATACCATTGCTTTTATTCCGTTTTTTCCTTTTACCGCTGACGAATGAAGGTCAATGTCAACAATTGCTCCGTTCGGTGTTTCGGATGCGTCAATTGCGGCAACTGAAAGCAAATGAGCAGTGGCCCCGTCTTTATCCGCACCGAAGCTTGCGCTTGTGTTTTGTGAAAGTGTTTCACCGGCAAGCCTTCCGTCCGCAGAGGCGCCTGTTTTTTCTCCGAATTCCCATCGCCAATTGATTGAAAACAAGCCGAGCCTGTATACACCGCCCTTTAAATTCGGCTTTCCGCCTATCACCTCGTACATTACATCAACTATGTCCTTAACGATTTTATTGACATTTTCATCATTCAAGCCGAATTTCGGGAACTTATTTTTTATCATCAAACGAAGCGGTTTCTGATTTTCCCAATTGCTTTTTAATATTTCCGTTAATTTTTCAAGAGTAATAGCTTTATCATCATATACAAGCTTTTTTATTGCAATAAGAGAATCCGCAGCAGTTGCAAGTCCGAGTCCGTTAACGGAGGAATTGTTGTATAATGCGGTATAATCGCAGTACAAATCTCCGCCCTTTTCCAATGAAGATGTATATGCCCCCGACAAAATCGGCGCCGAATGAATCCGACTGTAGTGCATTTCACACAAATCGGTCATTTTCATCGCACATTTGCACATATAACAGAGCTGCCGCTTAAATTCGTTATACAGTTCGTCAAAGGTTTCAAACGAGCCGTCATTTTCAAGTCCCGCTTGCTTTTCTCCGAGAAATGTTCTCCCGTTATTAAGCACAAATTCCAGCGCCATCGGTATATTTACCCGTGCGTTGCAGGAGCAGGTTAATTCTCCCTCGCCGCCGCATTCATAGCAGCCTACTACATGATAATTTACCGCTTTATCATGCTCCTCCCGGAGTCTTTCGAGAGATTCTATAATTTTTTTATCGGACATAAACACTATGCTGTTGTTTCCGTTGCGAATGCCCTTAAACGCACTTTCCGTAAAATCATCCGGAGTATTATCTTCATAAAGAATATGAAGTTTTGTATTGCTCGTTCCGGCAGTCTTGTACATCTCCAAAAAAACATATGAAAGCTCGTTTAACATGCTTTTTCCGTCTTTATCCGTCCCGCCGATTGCAAATGGAATATTTGACTCCGCACCAAGCATATCTATTTCTTTAAAATAAGCGGCAACCAGCTCTTTTGCGATTTCCTTGCTTTCCTTGCGATAATAAGGATAAAACAGAGAATCAAGTCTGCCCAAGGTGCGCAGATTCGTGCCGTCAAACATTTGCTGCATAACATAATAAATTATACTGGTCTGCATTGCTTCAAATAAATTTTGCGGAGCATTTTCCGTCAGATTTGCAATTCCCTCAGCCATCTGTTTTTTGCCGCATTTTTTTGCTTCTTCCGAAGCCCTTTTCATAAAGCGCAAGGCAGCATCGTAAACCTTCAATATTTCGCTGTAGAACCTTTGCTTTTTCTTATCGCTTTTTGCTTTTTTTGAATATTCGGATATTCTTTTTCTCAAACCCGAAATACCGAGAGAAATCACACTTTCCCATTCTGTTGAAGTATGACCGAAATCGTAGGTTCCGGTATATGCAAAGGTTTCGTTACCGACGGAAAGTCCGTTTTCGGCAAGCTCCTCGTCGTATTGCTTCGCCCTTCTATACAATACCATCCTTTGTATTCCGTCACAGTTCACGTTGACAAAAAAACGGTTTTCTTTTGGAATTGTAATTTCGCAGTTATCAAATAAAAAAACAATATTTTTACAATCCGCTTCAAGAACGTCGCAATCGTCGCCGATATCAACATTGCGAAAAGCATATTCAATTAATTTTTCTTTATTCAATGCCATAAACTCTCATCCCTTCATACAGAATATTTTACAATATTATTATACTGCATTTGTGCAGGCGTGTAAATACTGTAAAAACGATAAAGTTATATTTTTCGAAACATAATCTGCGCAAAAATTGACTTATATTACACTTTATGTTATAATTATAGAAAATATCAAAGGCGGAACGAATATGAAAATAAATATTGAGTCAGGAAATTTTTACCTTAAAAAACTGATATGTGTTGTAAAATCGGAAATAACTAACTGCACAAACAAGCTGTATACCAACGGCAGACACAGCCATGCGTTTGTGTACATTCTCTCGGGCAGCTGCACTTATAATTTTGCCGATATGTATGAAACAACGGTTAATAAGGGCGATATATTGTATCTTGCGCACAACTCCGCTTATACAATGCAGGTTCACACAAAAACTTATCGCTTTATATTCTGCGATTTTGAGCTTGATGACAACATTGTCAGAGAAAGCAAAAAATACACACCGCAGGACAGCTCCGATGCGGAAAATCGCTTTATAAAGCTTGTAAATTCCTACAATATGTTTTCAAAAACCTCATTTTCAAAATGTATGTCTTTAATATATGATATTTACGGATTGATTTTGTCAACCGCTGAAAAATGTTATCTGAATCATTCGGCGGAAAGCAGGATTTTCAAAGCAAAAGAGTATATCGATACAAATTTTTCAGACAGAACGCTTAGTATCTCAGCGCTTGCAAAGCAGGCCGGAATGAGCGAGGTTTATTTCCGAAAGCTTTTCGGACAAAAATATAATTTATCGCCTGTTCAATACCTCATCTCGGTGCGGATTAAAAAAGCAAAACAGCTTCTCTGCTATGATTTTTTAAATTTAAATGAGTGTGCATTGCAATGTGGTTTTTTAACTGCTCAGTATTTTTGCCGCGTATTTAAAAAAGCAACCGATATGACCCCAACCGAATACAGGAATCAAATGCTAACAAAAAAAAGATGATAATTTCTTTCGAAACTATCGCCTTCAATTATCAATATTAAATTGTGTTAGAGTTCATATACTATATATTCCACCTTGCATCTATTATGCAGTTAATTCGAGTTTCTATAGGATTTATACCGGTGTCCCCGGTTCAAGTCCGGTCAAACCGGTGGGTGCATCTACTGTTTTTTAGTCAAATCAAATTTTTCAAAACTGCTAAAAAACCGCATAAGAATGCGGTCAAAACAGATTGAATCTATTTTGACCGCAAATTCTGGCTCCCCCTGCTGGGCTCGAACCAGCGACATCATGATTAACAGTCATGCGCTCTACCGACTGAGCTAAGGAGGAATATGCCGCCCGAAAGCGGAATATGCGTCTAAGACGCCACAATGGCTCATGTACTCACGAACCAAAGTAAAAAAGAGAGTTGATAACAGAAGCTACCAACTCGAAGGGGTTCATGAGAACCCGATGTTAGCATCGACCGATCTTCCCGGGACGTCGCCGTCCGAGTATTGTAGGCACAGGTGAGCTTAACTTCCGTGTTCGGGATGGGAACGGGTGGACCCTCACCGCTAATGACACTAACTTTCTGGTGCACCTTCAGGGATTCGAACCCGGGACCCACTGATTAAGAGTCAGTTGCTCTACCAACTGAGCTAAA
>CAKSCN010000042.1 GCA_934444485.1 uncultured Eubacteriales bacterium
GTATACCATAGAGAGAATGCGAACCTCAAACTCCGCACTTTCCAAAAACCTCATCTTTCCGTAATTTGTCGTCGAACGAAGTGAGGTGCAAATCCCGGGAACGGTACAAGCTCCAAATTACAGTTCCTCAAAATCTACGCCTACATAAATCTAAGTCGGTCACTTGAATATATGGTGACCGACTTTCGCACTATCTCGGATAAGATGAGTCTTACCTCATCTAAGTCGGCGGCTTGAATTTATGGACGCCGACTTCGGTACTTTCTCCAAATTACTCTATATCCGTCCCTGCAAAGCGAAGCTTTGCTACTTAAAGTTCTTTGGTTCTTTCTTTCAAGAAAGAATGCGTCGCAGACGCCTCCGCGGCGAGCGGCCCCCGTAATCGTCAATTGTTTTGCGCCCGGGTCAAATATTATGTACGAAAAGCATTTCTTTTTGTCTTGCAAAACGGTGCGGAGCGCTGTATAATATACGTGTGCAGCAGTACGCATATTATACGAAAACAACGGAGGTCACATTATGTCAATAAACTATTACGGCGACACGAAAACCTTTGTCCTCGAAAACAGCCGCTTCACCTACGCCATGGGAATCGATGACGACGGAGTACTCGTGAACATCTACTTCGGAAAACGCATTTCCGACGGAAAGAACCTTAAAATCAAGCACCGCACCATAAAAAATTGGATAGGAAGCTCGGCGTGCAACTACGAATATATGCCCGAGTGTCCCGGAAGAGGAGGACTTACCTTTGAGGAAAGCGTTGTTGACGCCGAGTTTTCCGACGGGGTGCGCGACACTCGCCTTATCTATAAAAGTCACGCAGTATCGTCCGACGCCGACGCCGATATACTCACGGTGACTCTCACCGACAGTCACTACCCTCTCGAAGCCGACCTCGTCTACCGGCTTTACCGCAAAACGCCGCTTCTCGGCAAGAGCATCGTCTTCCGCAACGTCGGGGACGAAAAGATAAAGCTCCATGCGGCAAAGTCCGGAGTCGTATATCTTCCCTACGGCAAAGATTACGAGCTTCTCGCCATGCACGGCAACTGGGCGAAGGAGTACCGCAGGGAAACGGTGAGCGTGCCGCACGGAAAAACCGTTCTCGAATCCCTCAGAGGCAGCTCGTCAGGTCCTCACCACGTGCCGTTTTTTGCGCTTCACGAAAAAGGAAAGTGCGGCGAGACCTTCGGCGAGGTTTGGTACGGCGTTGTCGAATGGAGCGGCAACTTCAAAATATGCGTCGAGAAAAATCAGGCTGAAATGACCTCGGTCACGGCAGGCATCGGCGACAAATACACAGTCATTCACATAGACGGCGGTGAGAGCTTCGAGACTCCGAATCTCACGGTGAGTTACTCGTCCTCGGGTCTTGAGAACATCACGGTCGATATGTACGACTATCAGTTCGACGTCCTCTGTCCGAGGTCGAAAGTGTACAACACGCTCCCGATAATCTACAACTCGTGGTATCCTTACGAATTCGACGTTGACCGCGAAAAGCTTCTCGGACTCATCGAAAAGAGCCGCCGTGTGGGTGCGGAGCTTTTCGTCATAGACGACGGCTGGATGGCGAACCGACCGGGGGGAATATCCGGTCTCGGCGACTGGGACACAGACGCTGTGAAGTTTCCGAACGGTATCCGCGAAATATCCGACGCCGCGCACCGCGCAGGAATGCTCTTCGGTCTGTGGTTTGAGCCGGAAATGGTGACGAAAGACTCGAGACTTTTCGCCGAGCATCCCGATTGGGTGCTTTCGTACCCGACACGCAAAATGACCCCAATGCGTCGGCAGTACATTCTCAATCTTGCAAATTCCAAGGTTGCGGAGTATATATGGCAGGTCGCCGACAGGCTCATCTCCGAGAACAGTCTCGACTACTTAAAGTGGGACATGAACCGCTACATAAGCGAGCCGGGATATGTCGGCGGAAGCGAAAAAGAGCAGGACGAGGTGTACGTAAACTATACAAAGAATCTCTTCGGCATATGGGACAAAATAAACCGAAAGTATCCGCACGTGCTTCTCGAATGCTGTGCTCACGGCGGCGCGAGAACCGACTTCGGTATGCTTCGCTGGTCGGACAGAATAAACCGCTCCGACAACTCCGACCCGGTGGACGTCGTAAAGCTTCACGAGGGATATTCGTTCCTCTTTCTGCCGAAAATGGCCGGCGGCGCAGGCAACATCGCACTCTCTCCGCACAGACTCAACGGCAGAGTGACGCCTCTCGGCTACCGTGCCGACCTCGGCATGACGGGATCGATGAGTATCGGCATAAATCTTCTGCTCTCGGACGAGAAAGAGCTTGCGGAAATAGCACAGCGCACCGCGGCGTTCAAGAAGATACGAAGCACGGTGCAGAACTCTTATGTCTACCGCATTTTTTCCGTCGAGGAACACCCTTACGCCGTGTGGCAGTACATGGGGCGTGACGGCAAAGAAGCGGTGATATTCGCCTTCGGCAACGGACTCAATGCGTGGGAGCGCATTCCGTATGCAAGACTCAGAGGACTTGACGAAAACGCACTCTATGAGGTTGACGGCAGAGGAAAGGTCAGCGGAAGCATCCTCATGAACGAGGGAATCGAGATAAATCTGCGCGGCGACTACTCCTCGCAGGTTATTGTAATAAGGAAAATATAAAAAGCGGGCAGGAGACCTCAAAATCTTCTGCCCATATTCATTGCTTTTGCCGTTCAGAACACCACGACAAGGAGCATTTTGAAGTTTTCCTCACCGTAAACCGCATGGGGATGCTTTGCCGGCATGACTATCGACTCGCCCTCCGTGAGAAAATATTCCGTTCCGTCGATTGTAACCTTTCCTTTGCCGTCAAGGCAGGTAACAAAGGCGTCGCCGCCCGACTCATGCGTGCTTATTTCCTCGCCCTTTGAGAATGCGAACAGAGTTATGCTCACTGCGCCGTTCTGCACAAGGGTTTTGCTCACGATCTGACCGTCCTGATATCCGACCTCGTTTTTCAGCGTGAGAACCTCCGCTTTTCCGATGTTTTTCATTATTTCTTTCATGCCGTGTCTCTCCTTTCGCAATCCGCCGTGACGACGGTTGATGTATCGTGTGTTTGCCGAATGCGGCACTTTTATTGAGTACCGACGCCTTTATTGTACCGCATATTTCGGGAAAATACTACGGCTTATTTTTAAATTTTTCGGCTCAAAGACAAAATCTAATGTCAGAACGTCATTTTTGACGCTGCACGCAGCCGCTTCGGTGCAATTGGTTACAAACTTCAATTAAACGCCGAAAACGCACGTTCTTTTTGTGCATTTAGTAAAATCGAAGAAAAAATGCATTTTTTTGAAAAAAACTCTTGACAAACGGTCACGTTTCTGATATAATACAAGAGTCGCAGGGAGCTGAGGACAAAAACAAAAGCTTCCGAGATACGCAATATGCGGCTGTGGCGGAACTGGCAGACGCGCACGTTTGAGGGGCGTGTGGAGCATTCCATATGGGTTCAAGTCCCATCAGCCGCACCAAATACCACTGAACATCTTACGGTGTGCGGTGGTATTTTTCTGTTTTGAGGGGACTTGAATGGAGCGTGCAGAGAAAGTTTGACCGCACCGGCACCCGTCCGCAGATGTGCAAGCCATATCAGTCGTACCAAATATCACTGAACATCTTACGGTGTACGGTGGTATTTTTCTGTTTGTGGGGATTTATTGCATATGCCGACATTTATCTGTTCAAAAGTCGGGAAAGCCGTTCCTTTTTCCTGTCATTTACACAGCACAACAATTCCATATACAAAAAACGCCGCCGACATCCCGAGACATCGGCGGTTAAATTTACGCAAAAGCGGCGTTCGTGCCGTTCACGTCCGTTTCTTCCGTATTACTTAAGGAAAGCAAGAGAACGGATGATTGCCGGCTCTTTCGCCTTGCCGCTGCAAATGCCGAAGAAAGCTATAATCTTCAGCACGAAGAGGACGACGAAGAATATACCGCCGATAATCGGAACGATGAATGTCCAGACGAGAAGTGCGGTAACGATTGCGGTGAGCGCCTCGACCACAAGGAACTTGAGCGCCTGTCTCAGGTGGAATGTGACGTATGGGGACTTCTGATAGAGAAGTGCGATGATGATGCCTATCGTACCCAAAAGGTAGACGAGCATTGCGATAACCTTGTTGTCGGAAATATCCTTGGGATCAAACTCTGCCGTGTGGTCGTAGGGGTCATACGGTATGTAGCCGGCTCCGGCGTTCTGGTTGTTTGCAAAGCTTGCGCCCGGCGCTCCGGCAGCGGAGAACTTCAGTCCGCATTCGGGACAGAAGGTTGTGTTGTCGTCACATACGTGCGCACAATTCGGACATTGTTTCATGGTTATTCCTCCTTAAATTTTGATGCGGTTTATTATGAAAGACGCATGGTCTCTCTTTCGGGATTAAGGTAAAGGACGCAAAAGCCTGTAGACTCGGTCAAAAGAGACCGGCAATCTTCCTTGCGAACATATACAGAAGCGGTGCGACCGCAAGTATACTGTCGAATCTGTCCATGACTCCGCCGTGACCGGGGAAAATCCAGCCGTAATCCTTGACGTTATAGCATCTTTTTATCGCCGACGCCGTGAGGTCTCCGAACTGCGACACTATTGCGATACCTACGCCGGCGAGTGCGAGCATGGGGTAATTCGGTTCGAGGACGACGTCAATCGGGAAAAACGGTATCACCTTTTTGATATTTGCGGCAAGGAATGCGAAAACAAGTATGCTTACCACGCTTCCCACAACTCCGCCTATCGCTCCCTCGACGGTCTTCTTGGGGCTTATCTTCGGTATAAGCTTATGCTTTCCGAAAAGCACGCCCGAAAAGTACGCCGACACGTCGCACATCCAGCCGCCGACGAAAACCATGATATAAAGCACGTAGCCTGCCGGTTCAAGGTTTCGCATGAGAACGATGCTTGCAAACGAAAGCGCTATAAACGCCGTCGTCGCATAGGACACGCACGCATTCTCGGCGGTTATTTCTCCGTTTGACAGCACCATCGTGAAAAGACAGTACACAAGGTAAATTGCGACTATCGAAAGCAGAGTCCCGAAGGTCATGAAGTTTGCGAGAAAAGGAGCTGTGACGGCGATAAGAAACGCCGGAATAACAAGCAGCTTTTTGTAGCTGCACCCTATCGTTATGTGCATTTCAAGCACGCACATTCCGGAAAGCACCGCAAGCACGAGTCTGAAAAACCACGTGTGCGAGAAAAACAGCACCGGAATAAACAGTGCGGCGAGAAGCAATCCCGTTATCGTTCTCTGCTTCATCGTCCCGTTCCTTTCAATGATAATCAATGATAATGTTTCGGCAGTGCCGAGACCGCTCACTTCACGCCGCCGAAGCGTCTTTCGATGCCGGCGTATCTGCGAAGTATTGAGACAAGCTCACGCTTACCGAAGTCCGGCCAGAGAGTATCCGTGAAAAACAGCTCCGAGTATGCGCTCTGCCATATGAGAAAATTCGAGAGCCTCGATTCTCCGCCCGTCCTTATGATAATCTCGGGGTCGGGGGAGTTTTTCGTGAACAGCTCGTGCGAAATATCGTCCTCCGTGACCTTTGTCACGCCTTTTTCGGCAAGTGCGGAGAATGCACGGCACAGCTCGTCCCTGCCGCCGTAGTTGAGTGCGATGTTGAGCGTATGTTCACGCTCTTTTGAGGTTTTCTGCGCCACGCCCTCTATTCTCTTTCTGCGTTCTTCGGAAAACGGTTCGAGTCCTCCGATGAAAACGACCTTGGCACGGGTCTTTGCGGAGTAATCGTCTATTTCGTCGATGTACTTGTCCAAAAGCCCCATTATGGCGTCCACTTCTTCTTTCGGACGCTTCCAGTTTTCGGTTGAAAAAGCGTACACCGTCACGGTTTCGACGCCGAGTTCAAAGCAGTCGGTGACAACTCTCTTGAAGGTCTCCGCACCCTTTGCGTGACCGAAGGTGCGTGCGAGTCCTCTCTTTTTCGCCCATCTGCCGTTGCCGTCCATTATAAACGCAACATGGTGCGGAAGCGACTCTTTCGGCAGTGGGGACAAAGTCTCCCGTTTTTTTCCGAATATATCGAAGATTGACACGTCAGATCTCCATTATTTCCTTCTTCTTCTTTGCCGCAGAGTCGTCTACCGCCTTGATGTACTTGTCGGTGAGCGTCTGGATGTCCTTTTCGCTCGACTTCTGCTCGTCCTCGGTCATCTCGTTCTTCTTCTTCATGTCCTTGCACTTGTCGTTGGCTTCTCTTCTGATGTTTCTGAGAGCGACCTTAGCCTCTTCGGCGTACTTATCGACGTTCTTGGTAAGCTCCTTGCGGCGCTCCTCGGTCGGCTGAGGGAATGCGAGACGGATAACCTTGCCGTCGTTCTGGGGAGTGATGCCGAGGTCGGAGGCGTTTATCGCCTTGTCTATCTCCTTGAGAAGAGACGGATCCCACGGCTGAATGACAAGCATTCTCGGCTCGGGTATCTTTATCTCGGCAACCTGGTTTATGGGCATGAGAGAGCCGCAGTAATCGACTCTTATCTTGTCGAGAACGGCTGCGCTTGCCTTGCCGGCTCTTACCGTTGCAAATTCACTGTCGAGTGCGGTGACGGTCTTCTTCATCTTTTCTTCGTATTCCTTAAGTGTGATTTTCATTTGTATATCCTCCTAAAATGTTTTGTAAAGCTTCGCTTTAAAAGTGATGTTCGACCTTCGGTCGAGTGAAGTGCAAGCTTCGCTTGCGTGAAGTGTTTTGCCTTGCAAAGCCGTGATGTGTTGCTTCGCAACGTTGACTCGGAAAAGCTCCTAAAGTCGCTTTGAAATTGAGAATGGAAAATTGAGAATGGAGAATTGGGGTGGAAAAGCTCCTAAAGTCGCTTTTCTTCATTGATTACATGGTGCTAATTTTGAGGCTGTACGATAACGGGAGAGCGGATTATTGCCGAGGTTATGGGTGTTTGAGGCGGTGCGGTTATTCCGAGGCTCATTGGTGTTTTGTAGGGCGGGGGTATAATCCTTAAAATTACCCCCCTGCAAAGCGAAGGTTTGCACGCTGAACGAAGTTCTGCGTTTTAAAGTCTTTTGGTTCTTTTCTTCAGAAAAGAACGCCTCGCGGCGAGCGCCCCCCGTAAAGCCTCCGCGGCGAGCGGCTCCCGTAATCGTCAATTGTCAATCGTCAATCGTCAATTCCCCTGCGTCCTCGTCAGTACGTAACGACGGTTCCGAGCTTTTCGCCGTTTACGGCACGGACGATATTCTCGGGGGCTGAGAGACCGAATATAAGCTGAGGGACCTTGTAGTCACGGCAGAAGATAGCCGCCGAGAGGTCGATGATACCGAGCTTCTTCTCGATAATTTCGTCGTAGGTAATGGAGTCGAGTCTCTTTGCGGTCGGGTCAACCTTGGGGTCTGCCGTGTAGACGGCGTCTATGGTCTTGGCGCAGAGGATTATGTCCGTTTCAAGCTCAGCCGCCCTGAGAGCCGCCGCAGTGTCGGTAGAGAAGTACGGATTTCCCGTGCCTCCGGCAACTATCACAACCTTGCCCTCGGACATTGCTTTCATCGCTTTTTCCTTGGTGTAGAACTCGCAGACCTTATCCATCTGCAATGCGCTCATGACAACCGCCGGCACACCCTCGTTTTCGAGAGCCGTGCAGAAGCCGAGAGCGTTTATCACCGTCGCAAGCATTCCTATGCTGTCGGAACGTGTGCGGTCAATCTTACCGCCGCTTCGCCCTCTCCAGATGTTGCCGCCGCCGTTTATTACGGCTATCTCAACTCCGAGCTTTCTGCATTCCTTGACCTGCCTGCAAACCTCGGACATGAAGTCGAAATCGAGTATTCCTTTGTCTTTGCCTGCCGCAAGCGCTTCGCCCGAAAGCTTGAGCAGTATTCTCTTGTACTTTGGCACGTTATCCTTCCTTTTACTCATTATTTTTCATGTACCTTACATTAAACCTATTATACACAATGTAAACTCGGAAAGATACACCCAATTTGTAAAATTTCCTTTTTTTGCTCCGCCTGCGCTCAACTTCGCTCCGCCGCAATTCTTAAATCGATTTTAGAATTTCTTAGCGGTATTTTAGCAAAAACCGATAAAATTTTTAATAATTATACTGTATAATCAAGTTACCGTATAAGATTGCAAATATTCGGAAGAATTACGGGCAAAAGAAGGAATGGTAACGCAGATGAAAGCACTTATAACAGGCGCAAGCTCCGGCATGGGAGCGGACTTCGCAAGACAGCTTGCCGCAAAGGGGTACGACCTCATTCTTGTCGCAAGGCGTGAAAACAGGCTCAAAGAGCTTGCCGCCGAAACAGAAGCCCTCGGTGTAAAAACGTGCGTCCTTGCCCTCGACCTCACCGAAAAGGAAAACTGCCTAAAGCTCTTCGACGCCGTCTGCGACGAGGACATCGACATACTCATAAACAACGCCGGCTTCGGTCTTCTCGGAACGTTCCGTGAAAACGACCTCGACCGTGAGCTTTCGATGATAGACTTAAACGTCAAGGCAATGCACATCCTCATGAAGCTTTTCTTGTGCAAATTCTGCGAAAGAGGCAGCGGAAAGATACTCAACGTCGCTTCTGTCGGCGGCTTCATGCCCGGTCCTCTTCTCTCGACCTACTACGCAACAAAGGCTTACGTCGTAAGTCTCACGTCGGCTGTGCGTGAGGAGGTTCGCCGTGCCGGCTTCGGAAAGGACATTTACGTCGGCTGTCTCTGTCCCGGTCCCGTTGACACGGAGTTTTCATCGGTCGCAAACGTGTCGTTCTCGCTCAAGGGCAAGCCCTCCGAGAAGGTCGTCCGCTATGCGATAAAGAAAATGTTCCGGGGAAAAGGAATAATCGTTCCCGGTCTTGACATAAAATGCGCCGTGCTTGCTTCAAAGCTTGCGCCCGAATCGCTGAGCGCAAAAATCACCTACAACGTACAGAAAAAGAAAACGAACAAGTAAATTTATTTCTGCGAAAGGAGATGTACACATGAACAAAATTTCACGTTCCGCACTCGCACTTTTTCTCACGGCGTCTCTTGCGGTAAGCTTTGCCGCCTGCGCACCTGCGAACACCGACGGCGACGGAGACGCAGCGCCGAGCGGAAGCGCCGAGGTGTCCGGCACTGACACGGAAACACCCGAGCTTCCCCCAAACACCTTCCGCCTCAGCAGGCTTCCCGATATAGGCAAGTACTCCGAAAAAAACGAGATTTACACACGCCTTTCCGAAAAGCTTATCGACACTCTCGACCCGAGAAAGGACTACGGCACTCTTGTCCCCTTTGTCGGAAGTAAAAAGGACTACAAGATTCCCGGCAGCAATGACGATGAGGACAGCTTCTATTTCGGCGAGGAAATGAGCTACGGAAAGTACGGCCTCTGCACCCTCGGCGGCATGATAGTTCTCGATGCGGTGTACGACGGAATATACCCGGTATACGACCGCTACGGCGAAACCTGCGGCTACTATTCCACTGTGAAATACTACGACGTTGACGCCGAAAACTACTCTCAGAAAGCGCACACCTACCTTATAAAAAGCGACGGCTCTGCGGTCTACGACATCGGCGAATATTCGCTTATGAACGTGAGCGACGACGGCTACACCGTTTACGAGGGCGACATAATGTCCGGAAACCACGTCACCGCAATGTACTTCGGCTTCGACGGAAAGCTCCGTGCCTCAACTCCCAATACCGCAGACGACAGCGACAGCTTCTCCTCCTACGGAAACATCGGCGAGTTCGCAAAGAACGGTCTTGCAAACGTTACCTACTCCGAGTACAACGGCGACGACAACTTCGACACCGCCTACTACATCGACAAGGACGGAAACACTGTCATCGAGGGCTTTCGTGACGCCATGCCTTTCTCGGACTACGGAATTGCGGTAGCCGGTATTGCGTCGGAGAGTACGGACGAGGACGGCACAAAGTACAAAAACACCGTCTACGGTCTCATAAACTCCAAGGGAGAGTGGGTAGTTGCTCCGGAATACGACTACATAGAAACAAGCGAAAATCACTCTCTCGTGCTTCTCAGAAAGGGAAGCGACGTTTATCTTGCCGACACGGCGAGCGAATCGAGGATTGCGGACTCGATAAGAGTTCTTGTTCCGTCCGAGGAGGACAACCCTTACGGCGTGACCTTCTGCGGCAAGGACGACGACATTCTCCTCTTCCAGAGCCACCTCGACGGAAGCTGCAAGTATGAGTATCTCAATCCCCCGTCAGACCCGGATTTTATCGCGTCCGCAAGGCGCGACGACACAACGGGACTCTTTATGGTGAGAAGCAAGGAGCTTGACACAAACGCAAACGTCTCCGGCGCATACGGCATGGATGTTTTCCTCTGCTACGACGCCGACGCAAAGACAGTCACCTTCATCGACAGGAACGGCGACACGATAGTCACCTACGAAAACATCACGAACCGTTACTATAACACGATAGGCGACCGCTTCCTCACTATTTTCGTAGACGAAAACTACGACAAGTCTTACGTGTTCGACCTTAAAACCAAAAAGAATCTCGGTATTTTCGCAGGTTCGGTAAACTCGAGCATCGGCGACAGATACATCACGATATACGAGAGCGACGAAAACGATCCTTACGGCGGCTCAATATCGGTATACGACGCCGACACAGGCGAATACATAATGAAGGGACTCGAGACGACCTACACCTTCTCCGTTGACGGCAAGGAGTACACGCAGTATTCCGACGGAAATTACCTCTACACGGCAGACGCCGACTTCAACACGATAATCAAGCTCCGCGAAAAGAACGAAGACTGACCGAAGCCTACATAAAGAAAGGAAGATGACACCATGAAAAACACACTTGCAAATCTCGCAAAGCGTCTCACCGCCGGCACTATGTGCGTACTTATCGCTCTTCTCGCCGCCTCCTGCGTACCGGCAAAGAACCCTGACGGCACAAACACTTCCGGAAACGAAATTTCCGACGACGCAAACAAGGACGTCAAGAACATCGGCGACTTCACCTTTACCGTTGACAATTACCCCAAGATGGGCGGCTCACTTGCGGCTCTTCCTCTCGGAGAGGCGGTTACGGCGACCGTACTCGGCATAGATCGTGACGCCGCAAACGAGATGATTGTGTTCGAGGGTTCGACCACCGACAACTACAAGGCGATAATCGACGGCAAGTTTGACATACTTCTTGCATACGAACCCTCCGAGGAAGCAAAGCAGTACGTTGCCGACAGCGGAAAAGAGCTTGAAATGACGCCAATCGGCATTGACGCACTTGTATTCATTTGCAGTCTCGAGAATAAAGTGAACTCTCTCACGACCGAGCAGATAAAGGACATCTACACAGGCAAGATAACGAACTGGAGCGAGGTCGGCGGCAAGGATATGGACATCATACCGTATCAGCGCAACAAGGACAGCGGAAGCCAGACTCTCTTCGACAAAATAATAAACCTCGGCGACGACCTCATGGATGCGCCGAAGGACTTGAGAATAGGCTCGATGATAGGACTTCTCGAAGCGGTTGCGGACTACGACAACTCCGAGGCGGCTCTCGGCTACACGGTTTACTACTACCTTACGAATATGGAAAGCGACAAGCTCGGCACGTCGAAGATTCTTGCGGTAGACGGCGTCGTTCCCAACAACGACACGATAGGCACGGGCGAATATCCTTTCGGCAACGACTTTTACGTTGTAATCGACAAGTCTCTCCCCGAGGACGCTCCGGCGCGCATTCTCTACAACTGGATTATCTCCGATCAGGGCAAGGAACTTGTTAAGCAGGAAAACTACGTGCCGTATAATAAATGAAAAGCGGGGCTTTTCTAAGTTATGTCGTTCCTTCGGAACGAGAGAAGTGCAAGCTTTGCTTGCGTGAAGTGTTTTGCTTCGCAAAACTGTGATGTGTTGCTTCGCAACGTTGGGGTGGAAAAGCTCCTGAAGTCGCTTTTCAATAATTGAAAATTGAAAGTGGAAAATGGAGAATTGGGGTGGAAAAGCTTCGCTTTTCTTCAATATTGTATGGTGCTTATCGTTTGTCTGCTTTCTATATGGCGATATACATAACCGTGCGTTGGGCTCCTTCGGAACGAGCAAGCCCGTTCCCTACAAAGTACCATTGAGGAAGTGCTAATCTCGAGCTTCGCACTCTCAAGAAAGCTTGATTTTCGCCGAATTCCCCATGAGCAAGCGAAAACATCATTTCACGCACTCTCCAAGAGCCTCATCTTCGCAAAAATGAAATTGTCGAGCTGTGCGAGGCGTTTCATTGCGAACGGTGTTTCCCACAAATTACATTCCCCACAAAATTTGATGCTACATAAATCTAAGTCGGTCACTTGCGTATATGGTGACCGACTTTCGCACTTTATTCGATTAGATGTGTCCTTGCCCATTTCACGACGGAGTCCTCGACGACGTCGTGCGGTACTTTCTCCAAATTACTCTATATCCGTCCCTGCAAAGCGCCAGCTTTGCTACTTAAAGTTCTTTGCGAAAGCCGTTATCGGCGTCGCTTATTTCTTTCAAGAAAGAACGCCTTGCGGCGAGCGCCCCCGTAAGCTCCCGTAAGCCCCGGCAGCGAGCTGCTCGGTTTGTCAAAAGGTTAGTTTTTTACAATAAGAAGTTAGTTTTCACCATTGAATAAAACGGCGGTGCGTAGTATAATGGAGTTGTGAAAATATCGGTATTTTGAAGTGCATGAAGAATAAAGGAGAGGTTTACCATGTCAAAAAAGTTTGAAAAGAATGCACGTGTGTGCTTTGTCGGCGACAGCATAACCGCAAACGGCGGCTATATTGCCAAGGTTTTCGACTACTACCGCACAAATCTGCCGGAGCTTGGTGTTAAAATGTACAACTGCGGCGTCGGCGGCGATTCCGCAAGAGGTGCGCTGAAGCGCCTCGACGAGGACGTTTTCGATAAATTCAACCCCACCGAAATCGTTCTCATGTTCGGCATGAACGACTGTGGATATCCGCACTTTGCCGACACGGACGTCGAGAAGCGCAACAGAGACACCCTTGAAAAGCGCAAGGTTCATCTTGACTCAATGTACAAGCTCTGCGAAGCATTCAAGGCGCACGGACTTCCCGTGACACTCTGCTCTCCCACGCCGTATGACGAGTCGTCGCCGCTTCTGAACGAGACGAACTACATCGGAGTCCGTGACGAGCTTACGACCTACTTTAAGCTTTACGGCGAAGCACTCGCCGACTTCACGTTCAAGAACACGGTCGATTACATAACGCCCCTCACAGCGCTTGAGAAAGAGCTTGCCGAGAAGAGACTGCCGTCCTTCATAAACCCCGACCGTATTCATCCGAATGCGATGGGTCACGACGGCATGGCGGCGATTTTCCTCAAGAGTCAGGGTTTTGATGTCACGCTTCCGACTGTCGAGAGTCTTGCCGCAGGCAAAGAGGTGCTTCCTCCGCTCTCCGCAATTAACGCCGAGCGCAAAAAATACGAGGAGCTGCTCAGAGGCTGGCTGGCGTTCATTGATTTTCTGTTCTCGCAAAATCTCAAAGGCAAGTCCGACGAAGAGCATATCGCTTACTGGACGCAGAAGCTCGCCGAAACTCCCGAGAGCGACCCCCAGCACGCACGCATTGCGAACTACCTCGAAATCAAACCCCACGAAAAGCAGTACTTCAAAAAACTCGTCGAGCTTACCGACGCAATGGTGAAGTAATCGCAGTTACTAAGCCCCGTACCCCCTCGTCCCCCCCGTCTTCCCCTCACCCGACGGTAAACTGCGGCTTACAAATTAAGGTTGTTGTTGAAGCATTTTGAGTCATTGTGTAAACAAAAATCCGAAGGTCTTGACAAATGGGCGGACGTATAATATAATATGATGTATTTTTTGAAAGAAGGGTGAGACAAGGTATGTTTCCAAAGTATATTTTCGTCACGGGCGGCGTCGTGTCCGGACTCGGAAAAGGCATTACGGCGGCATCTCTCGGCAGACTTCTCAAGGCAAGAGGCTATAAGGTAGCTCTTCAGAAGTTCGATCCGTACATAAACATTGACCCCGGCACAATGAGTCCCTATCAGCACGGCGAGGTTTTCGTCACAAACGACGGCACTGAGTGCGACCTCGATATGGGTCACTACGAACGCTTCACCGACGAAAATATGTCGAAGTACTCCAACGTCACCACCGGTAAGATATATTGGTCGGTAATCACAAAGGAGCGCCGCGGCGACTACCTCGGAGGTACCGTACAGGTCATTCCGCACATCACCAACGAAATAAAGAGCAACGTCTACAAGCTCGGCGAGACCAAAAAGGCGGACTTCGTCATCACCGAAATCGGCGGTACGGTCGGCGATATCGAATCTCAGCCGTTCCTCGAGGCTTGCCGTCAGGTGCAGATTGACGTCGGCAAGGAAAACTGCATGTTCATCCACGTAACCCTTGTGCCGTACATCACGGGTTCGGACGAACTCAAGTCTAAGCCGACTCAGCACAGCGTCAAGGAGCTTCTCTCGGTCGGTATTCAGCCGGATATTCTTGTCTGCCGCTGCGAAACAAGACTCCCGGACGATATGAAAGAAAAAATAGCCCTTTTCTGCAACGTCAAAAAGGACTACGTCATAAACAACCTCACCGCAGACACACTCTATGAAGTTCCGCTTCTTCTTGAAGAAGAGGGTCTTGCCCACGCCGTTCTCGAAAGACTCAACATCTACGCTCCCGAGCCCAACCTCAACGAGTGGAAGGGTCTTGTTGACAGAATAAAGCACCTTGAGCACAAGGTCAAAATTGCGATTGTCGGCAAGTACGTCGAGCTCCACGACGCATACCTTTCGGTTGCCGAGGCACTCCGCCACGGCGGCTTCGAGAACAGCGCGGACGTCGAAATAGGCTGGATTCAGTCGGAAAACGTGAGCGAGGACAACGTCGATGAAATTCTCTGCGGTTACGACGGAATACTTGTCCCCGGCGGCTTCGGCGACAGAGGCATCGAGGGTAAAATACTTGCGGTCAAGTACGCAAGGGAACACAAGGTACCGTTCCTCGGAATCTGCCTCGGTATGCAGATGGCGGTCTGCGAGTTTGCAAGGGACGTTTGCGGCATGGACAGAGCAAACTCCACCGAGCTTGACCCCAAGACGAAGTACCCCGTTATAGATATCATGCCCGACCAGAAGAATATCTCCGAAAAAGGCGGCACAATGCGTCTCGGTCATTATCCCTGCGACATCAAGGAGGGAACTCACTCCGCAGACGCCTACGGCACGCTTCACATTGAGGAGCGTCACCGCCACAGATACGAGGTAAACAACGACTACCGCAAGGCTCTCGAGGAGAACGGACTCATACTTGCCGGACTTTCCCCCGACGGCAAGCTCTGCGAGATAATTGAGCTTCCGACCGACGTTCACCCGTGGTTTGTCGGTGTGCAGTTCCACCCCGAGCTTAAGAGCCGTCCCAATAAGGCTCACCCTCTGTTCCGTGAGTTTATTAAAGCGGCGATGCGTTGAAAAACGCTGAAGCGTTTTTCGGCAATTGAGAATTGAGAGTGGAGAATGGAGAATTGATGTCGAAAACCGCCGAAAGGCGGTTTTCTTCATTGATTGTATGGTGCAGATTTTGAGGCTGTAACATGGACGGAATGCCGGATTTTTGCCGAGGGTGGTGGTGTATTGGAGTGAGTCGGCGAAGCCGCCAGAGAAATTGCGAAGCAATTTACTCTCGAGTTGGCTCTGCCAACTCCGGAGGCATCCTCTGTGTA
>CAKSCN010000043.1 GCA_934444485.1 uncultured Eubacteriales bacterium
ACCCTCCTCGGGGTCTCTTTCGGAGAGTGCGTATATCACCTTTTCTTTTTCAATGCGCTTTTTGAGAGACGCCACCATTTTCGCCGCCGCCCAACCCTCAAAGCAGAAGGTCTCGTCGGTCTCGGTATAAGGTGCGGACTCACGCTCACTCTCATTGAGAGCCTTGTCGTAGAGCAGCTTCGGTGCGCCTCCGTCGGCGTAGAGCGACTTTATCTCTTCACCGAGCTTTTCTGCTTTTTCGGCGCACTCGTTTGACTCTGCGGTGAGTCTTTCGTGGTTTTCCTTTGCCGTTCCCGTGCCGCTCGGAAGTGCGGTTCGTTCGAGACCGTGTGCGTAAAGCGGCGAAAGGTCATCGTCCTTCATTGCCGTAACGACAACATAGGTCTTTCCCGAAAGCTCGGAAATTTTGTCTATGCCGACGTCTGCCTCTTTTGCCTGCGCACACAGCTCGGAGAAGCTCCCCGAGGGTACCGTCGCCGCAAACACTGCGGTATACTCACCGTCACGCACGTCTTCGAGCGGAGTGTCGAGAGAAAGCCACGGAATGTAGCTCTCTGCCGAGGTTTTCGCCTTTGACGCACGCTCCGTGAGTGCGTTTTTTTCGTTCACGAGCGCCGAAAGTTTCTCGACTCTTCCCCTCTCCTCGGGATGTTCCGATTCAAGAGCGGCACTTGTGATTTCCTCCGGCGCATCGAGCAGCGACTTTTTGTCGTACTGTTTAAGCTCCGAGAGAAGCTTTTCCATCTTACGCAGTTCCGCAGCAGCGTCTCCGCCGACGGGTTTGCTCTCCTCGGTCTCGCACAGCATCATATCGCCGCTGTCCTGAATTGCCGAGAGTACTTTGTCTCTGTCCTCTTTCAGGCAGAGGATTTTTACATATTTCATTGGCGCAATCATTGAATCACCTCTCTTTTGCGAAAGTCTGCGCCGTTAAAGCAGTGACACCAAAAGGTCAGCGGTTTTCTGCTTCGTACCAGAGGCTGCCGCCGCAAGCTTTTCTTTCTCGCTTTCGCACCTTTTCTCGGACTCCGCAGTCTGTACCTTTGCCTTTTCGCGTGCCGCCGCAACAGTCTCCGACGCCTGCTTTTTCGCCGCCGCAACAAGTTTGTCAGCTTCACGTTCCGCCTCGTTTCTTGCGTCCGCCAACATTCTTGCCGCCTTTGCCTTTGCGTCGGCTTTTGCCGTCTTTGCCTGCTCTTCGGCTTGCTTTACCTTATCGAGCATTTCCATCGTATCACCTCCGATTGAATTTTATTTGTCTGAGCTTTTTTGCTGAATTATTACAAATATGCAATCAAATTACATATAAGTACATTTTATATTGTCCCCGGATTTTTGTCAAGAAACCCTGTGCAAACAATCGGTGAACAAGTTCTTAGCGAAATCTTAGCGGCGAGTATACACGAATCCCTTAAAGATACCACTTACGTTAAGAAAGCGGAAGCGTAAATATAACGGCAAAGCCGCTTGGGATATTCTCGGCACGTATACTGCCCCTGTGCGCTTTCACTATTTCGCTGCATATCGCAAGTCCGAGACCGGACGAGCCTCTGCTCTCGTCGGAAGTATAGAGCGGCTCGAATATTCTCTCGAGTTTGTCCTCCGGGACGCCCGCTCCGTTATCGGCAACGGTAAACACGGCGTTTTTTCCGTCCTTTTCCGCTGTCACCTTAATGCTTATTTTATCGCTTCCGCAGTATTTCAGGCTGTTTAATATTATATTACCGAAAACACGTCTTATTCTCGGTATATCCGCCTCGACACTGCCGTCACAGCTGCATTCGACGTCAAAATCAAAGCCCATGCTCTCCATTTCGTAGCGATAGTCCTCTTTGACGATGCCGCAAAGCTCGCTCACGCTGACCGTACTCTTTCTGAGGTCGGAGAGCTGTTCGGCGCTGATGTAGTCGTCAAACTCCTCGACAAGCTCCTTTATGCAGAGCGACTTTTCGTATATGGTATCGAGGTAGATTTTGCGCTTCTCGTGAGTCATTGATGCCGCATTTTCGGAAAGCCTTTCGGCGTAGCCCATGACGGAGGTAAGGGGGGTTTTTATATCGTGGGAAATCGACGCTATTATGCGGTTCTGCTTCTTTTTTTCGGAATTGAGCCTTTCGGCAAGCTCCGCAAAGTCGTTGCGAAGGTCTCCTATTTCGTCGGAACGCTCCGTTCTCTCGGGAACTTTGCCATTGCTGTATGCGTGCATATCCTCGCCGAGCTTTTCTATGGGCTTTACGAAGTTGACGTAGAAATAGAGTGCGATAACCGAGGTTATTATAAACAGTGCAAGCACCTCAAACCACAGAAGTCTTCTCGTGACATCGAGTGCCGAAACCTGCTTGAGCGACGTCATAAGCACGACCTTCAGAATGTAGCCGTCGTCTCCGACAACAACGCCCTTAGCCGCCCCCACTTCGATCGCCGGAGTTATCGCCTTTCCGGAAGCGTACACCGTTCTGCCGTCGAGGCATTCGAGAGTAATGACCGTGCCTTCGGCGGCATATTTGTCTATCGCATCGGCGTAATCGCCGCTTTTCTCAATGCTCGCCGCTATCTCTGAGGCAAATCCGTCCGCCTCTGCCTGTATTGCGATGAAGAAATCCTCCACGCTCGCCGACAGAAACAGCTTATACACAACAAGAAGCATAACAATATTTGCCGCAAATGCCGCAAGCGAAACCACGACGACCTTTCTCAGGCAAACGCTTCTTTTCTTCAAAACAGCCGCAGTACCGTTATCTTTTTTCAATGCGAACTCTCCCACTTTTTATCAGTCTTCTCCGCCGACGAACTTATAGCCGACACCCCACACGGTGATAATGTGTCTGTTCTCGGGGTCTATCTTGCTTCGCAGGTTTTTGATATTCACCGCAACCGTGCCTATGTCCGCATACTCCATTCCCCAGACGACGTCGAAGATTTTCTCTCTCGAGAGAACTCTGCCCTCGTTCTCCATGAGAAACCGAAGAAGCTGAAATTCTCTCGAGGTAAGCTCCACCCGTCTTGCACCCTTTGTCACCTCAAAGCGCTCGGTATCGATGCTTATCTCGCCGCAGGTTATTACTCTGCCTATTTTGCCTCCCGTCTCACGCTCGCTCCGGCGAAGGTGCGCCTTTACACGGGCAACAAGCTCCTCGACACGGAACGGTTTGCCGATGTAGTCGTCCGCTCCCATTTCGAGTCCGACAACGGTATCTATGGTTTTGTTGCGTGCCGTGACGAAAATTATGGGGCAGGCGACGGTATCTCTTATCTTTCGGCAAACCTCGAGTCCGTCCATTCCCGGCATCATAATGTCGAGAAGAATGAGGTCATATTCATTGCCGTTTCTTCTGAGAATGTCATACGCCTTTTTTCCGTCACGGCATATATCGCTCTCAATGCCCTCGTCTCCGAGAGCGTCGTTCACAAGGTTTGCTATCGCAACGTCGTCGTCGATAATCATTACCTTCGGCATTGTTTCACTTCCTTTTACCCTTTCGGTTTTGCCGAGTATTTTCCTCTTTTTCCGGCTTTTGCCTTTCCGAAAATCGCCGCCGCAAGCACTGCCGCCGCAAGGATAATCACGACGATAAGCACGATCGCCGACACGGGACTGAATCCCTTTTCAAAGTAGTATACCGCAGAGTTGGCAAGGCTCACGCCCTCAACGACGGCATAGCTTCCGTTTACCGTATAATCAAGCTTCGTTTTTTCGCCGGTAAGGTCGCTGTACTTATAGAGTCTCTGCTTTTTGCCGTCGGGGAGCTTGAGACGGAGTGTTGTGAGACCGTCCGCACTCTTTGACGTTCCGTCAAGTCTTAACTCTATCGTGTACCCCGCATTGTCAACCGGCATATTGTCGCCGTCACGGTACTTATATTCAAGGCTGTCTCTGTCGGTAAACAGACCGTCAACAACCGCCACCGCCGGCGTTCCGGCATCTCCTGCGGAAAGTGAGGTAACGTAGCTGTTTCTTTCGACCGTCACCGTCTCGGGGAAGGTTACGGAGTTTTTGTCGAAGCTGCTCCAATGTGCGTATGTTCCCTCAACAAACGGTATTTCAGGTATCTCGTCATCGTCTATGCTTTCGCCGTACTTCTTCGTAACGCTTGAAATGACTTCGTCGTCCTCCGTAAACTTTACCTCGTAGCTTAAGAAGAACGCCGGGAAGCTTTCCTTTGCGCTGAGTACGTCAAAGGTACACGGTTCCGCCTTTCCCTCGTATCCGACTCCGTCAACGCCGCCGTAATTGCCTTTTACGTAGAAGTTATCCTTCATCGCTCCGTCACCGTCGGCGTCGCCGCAGATTGCACCGTAAAACTCCTCGATATCGATGTCGCTGTCGTCGAACTTGACTATCGCACCGTTGCCGATGAGGGTGTAGCCGTAGCCGGCAATGCCGCCGCAGTAGGTCGCCGAGGAAACGGCGCTTCTCGACCAGCTTCCTCTTATCGTCGAATACGACGCTCCGGCAATACCGCCGCAGTAGCTTCCGCTGTCGGAGGACACCGCAGAGTCGTTTATGCAGTCAATAACCGAACCGAGATCCTCTCTGCCGACGATGCCGCCGACGTAGTTCTTCTTTGCGTTTATTTCACCCGTGTTCGTGCATTCTCTCAAAACCGAACGTGTACGGTATCTGAAGTTAAAGGATTCTTCGCCGATTTTCGTGACGTCGTCCTCAGGGTCGAAGTCAAATTCTATAGCCATAGAGCCTGCGATACCGCCGACGTTTACGTCTCCCTTAATGAGTCCGGCATTCGTGCTTCCCGAAACCTTACCCTGCGTCACCTCATCGGTGTCCTCATCGGATATATCCTCGGTAAGCTCATCTATGCTTGTCGCTCTGCCGTCCTCACCGCTTATTGCGTCGGAGAAAATGTGAAGAACCTCGCTCACGATATCACCGACGTCGGAGAGGCAGTCGATAAGCTCGTCTGCGGAATCGGAAAGCTCGGAGTTGAGCCTTTTTATTATATCGAGAGCGGACTTCGACGAATCGGAGAGATTGTTTTTGAGCGACGTAAACTTTTCGCCGAGAGACGGCATCTTTATTTCTTCCTTGTCCGCAAGGTCTCTCACGAGAGTGTGAAGGTCATCCGAGGCGGTTGTCGCTATTCCGGATATTTCCTTCATTATATCCATCGAATCTCCGAGAGTGCCGAACGCATCGGTCAGCGACTGCGCCGCAAGGTCAAGTGCTTTCATGGAATCCTTGAGGTCATCCGACGCCTTGTCCACACTGTCGGCAACCGAAGAGAGAAGTCTCGTTGCGTCCGAAAGCAGTCCGACGGCGTCTCCTATCTTGTTGCCGTCTATTTCTCCGGTTATCGTGTCGAGTGCCGAAGAAAGAACGTCCGTCGCTTCTGAGAACTTATCGAGAGATGTGCCAAGTGAATCCTTTGCGCTCTTGAGAAGATCCTTTATCTCGTTTGCGCTCTCGGAATCACGCATATCGTCGAGTATGCTTATTGCGTCCGACATTGCATCTCCGAGGTCAACGCCTGCGTCGGAAAGCCTTTCGACCGAATCCTGAAGATTATTGTATGCCTTGTCTGCTTTATCCTTATCAACTGCGCCGTCGGCGTTTTCTATAGCGTCTCTCACAGAGCCGAGACCGAGTCGGAATTCTTTGCCGGCTTCCGTTATCGTACCGAGAGCTTTGACTATTCCGCCGAGACTTACGTCCACGCTGTCTATAAAGTCTCCTGCGCTGTCAAAAGCGTTCTTTGCGTGGTTCTGAGCCGAACGAAGACTGTTCTGCGCTGCTGTAAACGATGCCAAAGCCGCCTTTACCTCTTCGTCGTCGCTTGAACCGAGAGAATCGAGTATCTTTCTCGCCGAGGTGAGATCCGCATCCGCCGCCTTTGCTTCGGCACGTGCGTTTGCGACGTAGGTTGCCGCATTCGTGAGATCTCCGCTCGACGCCGCATCAAGTGCAAGTCCGGCATACTCCGCCGCCTTCGCTATATGCTCCTCTGCACTTGCGACGTACTTGAGCGCTTCCTGACCCTCGCTTGAATTTTCGAGGTGCTGTCTTGCTTCATCGAGCTGCTTTTGTGCGGTATCGAGGTCGCTCTTGCACTTCTTTATCTCCGAAACAGCGTCCTTCGCCGAAGATGAATCTCCGCCTATGTTGCCGGAAATTTCCGCAAGCGCCTCATCAAGCTTCTTGGACGCTTTATCGAAATGCTCTGTTGCCGAGAGAATATCTTCAAGTACCGCTTTGGTCTTCTTTTCGTCAACACTGTCCTTGAGTTTATCCACTGCCGAGGCAATGTCGCCCACCGCTTCGGAAAGCTCGGATATGCTGTCTCCTATTTTTTCGGCGTTGTCGAAAAGTGCGTTCCACTCCTTGGAGTCGGTAACTCTTTCGTCAAGTATATCCGCCGCATCGCCGAACGAGGTAACGGCATCCGAAAGCTCGGAAAGTCCGTCGGATATGGTTTTGAGGCTGTCGGCAGTATCCTTTGCGGCCTTTTCTATTTCATCCGCATCACCCATTGCGTCCTTGAGCATTTCGAGTGAATCGCCGAGGTCGGCAAGGGCATCCGAAAGCTTTGCGGACACGCCGTCCATTTTGTCGAGTGCTGTGTTAAGGCTCTCCACCGAGTCCGACGCAAGATCGGAAGCCTTTGCAAGCTCATCGGTTGCGGTGCGGAGAGACTCTGTGAGATCGGTCGCTTTCCTTGTTATTTCCGTGAAGTTATCGAGTATCGGAGCCATTTTGTCGAGCGTGTCGGTGACCCTTGCGGAAAGCTCGTTGGCGCTGTCGGAAATATCGTCGGCATAACCCGAGAGATAATCCGAAAGGTCGGAGAGATCCGTGCGGACCTTATCGAGGCTGTCGGCAAGCGTATCGACGGTTCCGGATATTTTATCATTGGAGCTGTCAGCCGTTTCCGTGAGTCTGTCGCTCGATGCGTCGAGTTTATCCGCCTGCTCGGAAAGCTTTGCTGCTATGTCGGCGGAAAAATCTATGGCACGGAAAGGCTCCGCCTGACCGACGATACCTCCGACGTCCTTTCTGCCGTTAATTTCACCGCTGTTTCTGCAATTGTTGATGTAGCCGCTCTGGCGTCCGGCAATGCCGCCGACGTTGTAGCCGAGGTGGATATATCCGACGTTTCCGAGGTTGGTACAGCTTCTTATGCTTCCGGACGAGAATCCGGCGATACCGCCCGTGTCGGTGCTTCCCGTAACGCCCTCGGCAGAAATGATATTGCTCAAATCTATATTCTGGAGAGAGAACTGTATCTCTTCATCGGTGACGTTTACGAGCATCGAGTTTTCGGAATTTATCACAATACCGGAGTTGTAGCCCGTAATGCCGCCGGTGTAATGCTCACCCTTTGCGACGCCGTAGGTGCGGCAGGCGGAAATGAGTCCCGTCGTGTCGTTCTTTCCGGCAATACCGCCTATCTGCTCCTTGCCCGACACGCTTCCTACAAAGGTGCAGTTGAGAAGAGTGCCGAAGTTTTTGCCGGCAATGCCGCCGACGTATTCCGCCGTACCCTCGGGACGAATACCGCCCTCAAAGCGGAGGTTCTTGACGACAGCCCCCTGTGCGACTATTCTGAAAAGTCCGACCGTCGAGCCTTCGTCCGTGTAATCGTAACCGGTAACGGTATAGCCCTTTCCGTCGAAGGAGCCGCAGAAAATCGGCACGGGTTCAAAGGACGAACCGTCGAGCTTTATATCGGCGCTCAGTTCGACCGAAAGTCCTCGGCTGTTGGCGTCGTATCGGCAGAACCGTGCGAATGCCGCAAAGTCCTCGGCGGTCTTTATGTAGAGTACGCCGTTTTTGCCTATTTCGATTGACGACGTACCGGGAGCGGCGAAGCAGTAAGACGCCGCAGACGTGCAGAATACGAGAAGTACGGCGACCGCCGCCGCAATAACTCTCGACGAAAGCTTTTTGTTATTCATCATTTCACCGTCTCCCCTTTCGTATCATCTTTCACATCATCGCTTTCTATTCCGTCGTCTCCGGATTTGAGTGCCGCCTCGAGCTTTTCTTCCGATATGCTGTCACTGCTGAGAACCGCATTCACGTCACCGTGAATAAGCCCTGTTATTCTCGCATCGACAAAGCCGTTTACGTAGCCCCGCACCCTGCCGTTTACTCTCGTAACACCCTTATACGACTTGACAAGGTCACGGCGCTTGAGAGTGAACGAAGTTTTTTCGACTATTCTGTCGCCGATAACGAGTATCTCGGGCAGAACGATAAGAACGAGTATTATCGATATGAGCGTACCTCTGCCGATACATTCGCCGACCGACGCTATTGCACAGTCGGAGGAAAAGAGTCCGATAAGGCTTCCTGCCGTGCAGAGTATGCTTCCGGAGGTGAGGATTGTCGGGAACGCCTGATTTACCGCCGCTATCGCCGCTTCCTTTATCGGCATCGAACGCTTGAGGTCATTGTATCTTGTGCAGACGACTATGGCGTAGTCGATGTTTGCGCCCATCTGAATGGAGCTTACTATGAGGAAGCTTAAGAAGAATATGTTGGTGTTCGTTATCGTAGGATAGGAGAAGTTCATCCAGATACTTCCCTGAATTACCATCATAAGGAGTATCGGAAGTCCTGCGGAATTGAACGTGAACACAAGTATTATTATTACGAACAGCGCCGTCAGCACGCTTATGAGGTTACTGTCTCCCACGAAGGAGCTTGAAAGGTCGAAGTCGCTCGTCGAGTCGCCGACGAGGTAGGACGAATCCTCGGGGTAGTACTTGTATATTACGTCGTGTATCCTTGCAAGTTCCGCAAAGGTTTCCTCGCCCTCCTCGGGGAGGTTCGTGTAAATGAGCATACGGCTGTAATTCTCGCCGAGAAGCTGCGCCTTGGCGTCGGTAAGCTCATCGTTGAGGTCGTCGAGATCCTTTTCGAGATCGGCGTCAAGCTCGACGTAGCCTTTTTCTTTCTGCTCATAGAGGAAGTCGAACATATCTATAAGCGGAACGCTGTAGCTCTCAAGACCGCTGACTATCTGACCGTAGCTTTCCTGATCGGCGGCATATGCGGTGTAAAGAAGCTTTGCTATGTCGATATCGAGGTCGGTAAGCTCGGCAAACTGTCTCGGCGTGAGAGAATCGGTGAGCACGTAGTCGCCGTCGTCGATTTCGACGTTGGAAAGTCCGAGAGCTGACTCGGTTATGTCGAGAGACTCGAGTTCACGCAGAAGCTTTCCCTCTTTCTCGTAGTCGCCGTTCGGCACCATTATTACCATCATGTTGTCTGTTCCGAAGACCTCGTCTATCCTCTCCTCGGCTATGGTCGTCTCGCTCTTTTTCACGGTGGAAAGCGTGGAGTAGCCGTAAACGTAGTTACACCTTCCGGAGGCGATACAGCCGATGATGAGAAGAAGCGCAAATATCGGAGCTATTATATATCTTGATTTTACGGCAAACTTACCGATAACCGTGACGTCGGGAATAAAGTTTTTGTGGTGAGTCTTGTCAATGAGCTTCGAGAACATCATGAGAAGTCCCGGCATGAGAGCGAACACCGACAAAAGGCTGAAGAATATTGCCTTGACAAGAACGATACCGAGGTCTTTTCCGAGTCCGAACTGCATGAACATCATTGCAAGCATACCGGAAATTGTGGTAAGACAGCTCGAGGATATCTCGGGTATCGACTTTGAAAGCGCAACGACAACCGCTTCTCTTGCGTCAAGGTTCACTCTTTCCTCGGTGTACCTGTGGCAGAGGATAATTGCGTAGTCAATTGCGAGCGCAAGCTGAAGAACGACGGCTATCGAGTTCGACACGAACGATATCTCGCCGAGCATATAGTTTGTACCCTTGTTAAGTATCGCCGCCGCACCGAAGGTCAGCACAAGCACCGGGATTTCGGCGTAGGTCTGCGAGGTGAGCAGAAGAACGAGAAGAATGATTCCCGCAACGATGAGGATAACGACGTTCATTTCCTGTGCGATAAGATCCGACTTTCCCTCGCCGACACTGCTCGATATGTAGGTGTCGTAGTCCGAAAGCTCTTCCCTTACCGTCTTCATCGCTTCTACGGAGATTTCGTCCGTCTCCTCGCCGTCGAAGGTGACATCGAAAAGTGCGGCGGAGTTTTTGTAGTGATCCTCCGTGTCGTCAAATTCGACGCCTGAAACACCCTCGATTTTCTCGAGGCGATCGACGAGTCCCTCAGCTTCCGAATAGGTTATATTATCGACCATAACCTTTGCCGTGCCGAAGGTGGTAAATTCCTCTTCCATTATGTCAAGACCCCTGCGTGTCTCGGTCGTATCCGGAAGATACGACGTTATGTCGTCGTTAACCACAACCCATCCTGACGAAATTGCGCAGAATATCGCCGCTATAACAAAGAAAAGTATAAAGCCCTGTCTTTTATCGACTATAAACGCCGCGACCTTATACATTGCGTTCGGTTTATTCGTCTGTTCGCTCAAGCTACCAACCTCCGTGATATATTTCTCATCAAACAGTGTTATTTTAATGTCAATTTATTATACGTCAATCGGGAAAATATTAAGAATTATTAAGAAAAAGGGACGGATAACCGCCCCTCATTGCATTACTTGTTATCGGAGTCGAACTCGCTCTCGTCCGCATCCTCCGTTTCGACATACGGAAACTCGTAAGCATCGTCCACACTGCAGTCGGGATACTCGCAGGGCTCATAATCAAAAGCGTGATCGTCGTCGATTCCGTAGCCGCCGTCAACAGCCTCGAGACGTCTCATTCTTGCGGCGTCCCTTTCGTGAAGCGCCCACACCGTACTGCCTGCCGCCGCACCGGCAAGTCCTATTGCAAAAAATGTTCTCGAAAGGCTCTTTTTCTTGGGATAGAGTGCAATTGCGGTGACGATAAACGTTGCCGCCTGAACCAAAAGCGATATTGCGACGTAAAGCTTTGTTTTCTTCAACATAATATAAACCGTCCTTCCGTTAAATTGTTTACATTTATTATATTCTCACAACAGCCGTCCGTGAAGCGCCTCTGCGCATTACTTCAGGAAATTGCCTTTTGCCTTGAGGAATGCCGTCATGAAGCCGTCTATATCTCCGTCCATGACCGCCTGAATGTTGCCGTCCTCGTAGCCGGTTCTCGTGTCCTTGGCGAGAGTATACGGCATGAACACATAAGAGCGTATCTGAGAACCCCACTCGATATTGAGCTTTTCGCCCTTTATGTCCTCAATCTTGTCAAGCTTCTCACGCTGCTTTATCTCCATGAGCTTGGACTTGAGCATCTTAAGACAGGTTTCTCTGTTCTGGAGCTGACTCCTCTCTGTCTGACAGCCGACAACGATTCCTGTCGGAATATGCGTTATGCGGACTGCGGAGTCGGTCTTGTTTATGTGCTGACCGCCGGCGCCGCTCGCGCGGTGAGTTTCCATCTTGAGGTCCTCTTCGCGAAGCTCTATGTCGAGGTCGTCCGTAAACTCCGGTGCAACCTCAACCGACGCAAACGAGGTCTGGCGTCTGCCGGAAGCGTCGAAAGGCGAAATACGCACGAGTCTGTGTACTCCGTTCTCGCTTCTCATGTAGCCGTATGCGAAAGTTCCGGATATAAGGAATGTAACGCTCTTGATACCGGCCTCATCGCCGTCAAGGTAGTCGATGAGCTTAACCTTAAAGCCGTTCTTTTCCGCCCAGCGGCAGTACATTCTGTAGAGCATTTCCGCCCAATCCTGAGCCTCCGTTCCGCCGGCACCCGGGTGAATGGAAACTATTGCGTTGAGTTTATCGAATTCCCCGTCCAGAAGCGACTCGGTTCTCTGCTTGTCGTACTCCTTTTCGACGTGAGCAAGCTCGGTGAGAATCTCATCGGTAAGCGACTCGTCGGAGTCCTCGAGAGCAAGCTCTATGAGTGATGCAAGCGACTCGGCGTCCTTATTGAGAGTCGAGAAATTCTCTATCGTATTCTTAGCGTCGCTCAGTGCGGAAAGGACGCTCTGCGTGTCGTCTCTGTTCCAAAAACCTTCTTTACAGGTCTCTTCCTCAAGCTCTGCCGCTTTCTTTTTCAGTTCCTCTATCTTGAGATCTTTTCCAAGCTCCGCTATGTCGTTATTCAGCGAATTAAGTTTAAGTCTTGCTTCTTCCAATTGAATTATCAAAGTCTTTTCCTCCGAAACCTTTAACTATATTCCGTAATTGTATTTACCTTACTATTATACACCAATCCGCACGTTTTGTAAAGAGAAAACTATGTTTTTTTACAATTTCGCCCCGACGGATCGCATTATTCGCCGACAGTTGTCATAATGCACCAAATACCGTGGAAATATCATACATTTTTCTGGTATTTTGGGGATTGAAATTTTAAATGTAATTTGATATAATAAATGAGTGGTCAGGAATTATGTAAAAGTGCAGAATTTGTTTGACCGCTTTTTATTTTTTTAAGGAGGATTTATCCTAATGAAAAAGATTCTTTCGGCAGTACTCGCACTCATCATGGTATTCTGCCTTGCAGCGTGCAACGGCGGAACTCCCGCAAACGGTGACGGCAACGTAAACGGCGACAACTCGGCAAACGCTGATTTCAAGATCGGTGTTATTCTCGTCGGCGACGAAACAGAAGGCTACACCCTCGCACACATGGACGGCATCAAGGCCGCTGCCAAGACTCTCGGTCTCAACGACGATCAGATAATCTGGGAATACAAGGTTCCCGAAGACGCTACCTGCAAGGACAAGGCAGACGAGCTTGCACTCAAGGGCTGCAAGGTAATTTTCGCTAACAGCTACGGTCATCAGGACTTCATGCAGCAGGCAGCCGAAGCCAACCCCGATGTAACATTCGTTTCCATGACCGGCGACTACGCAGGTCTCAGCGGCGTTGACAACCTCAAGAACGCATTCACAAGAGTTTACGAGTCCAGATACGTATCCGGTATCGTTGCAGGTCTCAAGATCAAGGAGCTTGTTGATGCGGGCGTACTCACCGAAAAGAACTTCGACTCCGACGGCAACGTAAAGATCGGTTATGTCGGCGCTTACCCCTACGCAGAGGTTAAGTCCGGCTTCACCGCATTCTTCCTCGGCATACAGTCCGTATACGAGAAGGTTGCTATGGAAGTTACATACACCAACTCCTGGTTCGACATTGAGATGGAGGGTGCTGCGGCAGAGAAGCTCATGGCTGACGGCTGCGTAATCATCGGTCAGCACGCTGACTCCACCGGCGCTCCCGCAGCAGTTGAAGCCGCTCTCAAGAACGGTACTGTTGCTTACTCCATCGGCTACAACATCGATATGCTCGACGTTGCTCCCACAGCCGCTCTTACCTCCGCTTCCAACAACTGGTCCGTATACTACACCGAAGCAATCGGTGCGGCAATGAAGGGTGAGGAGATCCCCACCAACTGGTCCGAGGGTTACGAGACAGGCGCAGTTAACATCACCGCTCTCGGCGAGTCCTGCGCAGAGGGTACCGAAGAGGCTGTCAACACTGCAATCGCAGCTATCAAGGACGGCACTCTCAAGGTATTCGACACCTCCAAGTTCACCGTAAACGGCGAGCACCTCACTGAGGCAATGGTTGACCTCTCTTACATGGACTTCTCCGCAAATCCCCCCGCAGTTGTATACGAGGGCGAGACAGTAAACGCAATCAAGACCGAAGGCGATGTTTCCTACTTCGCAGAGTCCGACTTCCGTTCCGCTCCTTACTTCGCACTTGACATTGACGGCATCGGCGAAAAGTTCAACTGATAAGCGTTAAAAAACGCTCTATAGGGCTGCTTCCCCACCGAGGCAGCCCTTATTGGGTTTAAATTGTAAACCGCAACAACAGCAATCGAAGGAAAAAGAGGTTTTACGATGAAGGATTCCGCAGCAATAGAATTTAAAAACGTAACAAAAACTTTCGGCAAGGTAGTTGCCAACAGCGACGTTTCTTTCAGCATAAAGAAGGGTGAGATAATGTCTCTTCTCGGCGAAAACGGAAGCGGCAAAACCACGCTCATGAATATGCTTGCCGGCATTTACTATCCGGACAGCGGCTCTATATGCGTAAACGGAGAAGAGGTTTCGATTCGTTCGCCGCAGGACGCTTTCCGTCTCGGCATTGGTATGATCCATCAGCACTTCAAGCTCATCGATGTCTTTACCGCCGCCGAAAACACAATTCTCGGTCTCAACGAAAAGGGCGGCTTCAACATTGCAAAAGCAGCTGACGGAATCAAAGAAATCTGCGACAAATACGGCTTTGAGATAGATCCTTATCAGAAAGTATACGACATGACGGTGTCTCAGAAGCAGACTCTCGAAATTGTCAAAGTGCTTTACAGGGGTGCAAATATACTCATTCTCGACGAGCCGACCGCCGTTCTCACACCGCAGGAAACAGAAAAACTCTTCTCTGTAATCCGCAACATGAGAAACGACGGAAAGTCGATAGTCATTATAACCCACAAGCTCCACGAGGTTCTCGAAATCTCCGACAGAGTCGCAATCCTCCGAAAGGGAGAGTACGTCGGAACGGTAAACACGTGCGACGCAGACGAGCTTTCTCTCACGGAGATGATGGTCGGAAAGAAGGTCTCTCTCGACATAAAGAGAAGCGAGCCGAAAAATTCCGAACCCCGTCTTGTGGTTAAGAATCTCACCTGCCGCAACAGCGACGGCGTGACGGTTCTCGACGACGTTTCCTTTACCGCAAAGAGCGGAGAAATACTCGGAATTGCCGGCATCTCCGGCTGCGGTCAGAAGGAGCTTCTCGAGTCCATAGCCGGACTTCAGCTTACCTGCCCCGGTTCAAGCATCGAGTATTTCGCACCGGACAGCAACAATGCGGAACAGCTTGTCGGTAAGTCCCCGAAGCAGATAAAGGACTACGGCATCGCCCTCTCCTTTGTCCCCGAGGACAGACTCGGCATGGGTCTTGTCGGCAGCATGGGCATGACCGAGAACATGATGATAAGAAGCTACGCCTCCGGTCACAATCTTTTCACCGAAAGAAAGAGTCCCCGGAAGCTTGCTTCACGCATAAAGAAAGAGCTTGAGGTCGTAACCCCAAACATCAACACTCCCGTAAGACGTCTCTCCGGCGGAAACGTGCAGAAGGTGCTTGTCGGACGTGAAATCGCCTCCGCCCCCACGGTTCTTATGACTGCGTATGCCGTAAGAGGTCTTGATATAAACACGTCCTACACAATATACAATCTTCTTAACGACCAGAAAGAAAGCGGTGCGGCGGTAATTTACGTCGGCGAAGACCTTGACGTTCTTGTCGAGCTTTGCGACCGCATACTTGTCCTCTGTGCCGGAAGAAACAACGGCATAGTCGATGCGAGAAGTACAACAAAAGAGGAGATAGGACTTCTCATGACAAAGCTGAAAAAGGAGGATAAGTAAAATGGCAAAGTCGGCAAAGTTAAAAGAGCCGTTAATACGCATCGAAAAGCGTGACGGTCTGCCTCTTTGGAAGTCGGTTACGGTAAGAGTGCTTGCGGTTCTGCTTGCGCTTGTTATAGATGCGGTCTTCATTTACTTCATAACAAAGCTCAATCCTATCGACGTTTACAAGACAATATTCACAGGTACGTTC
>CAKSCN010000044.1 GCA_934444485.1 uncultured Eubacteriales bacterium
TGTGTAACCGGTTGCAAAGCAACCTCTGGAGCTGTCACGACGCAGTCGTTACGAAGTCGTCAGACTGAGGGACTGTCGGATAAGCAATTTCTCCATGGTATTTTGTAGGGAACGGGCTTGCTCGTTCCGGATGAACCCAACAAACGGTTATGTATATCGCGCCGTAGAGAACCGACAAACGATAAGCACCATAATAATATTGAAGAAAAGCGGAGCTTTTCAACCCCAATTTTCCATTCTCCACTCTCAATTCTCAATTCATATTCCCCTCCGTAATAATTTTACATTCTTCCCCTTGACATTACTATTCAATAGTGATATAATGATAAACTGTAGAAGTGTTGCCGAGAAATGCGGTTAAATGTAAACGGAGACTGAAAAAGAGCTGATGTTTCACATGAAACATTATATAAAGCGGCGTTTTCGGGCAAAAATATCTGCATTTGTGTAACTTTTGGTGCGGCAAAAAAGCTGAATTTGCGTGCGCAGAGCGGCGGACACTTTGTATTGATGACGGCAGATTTATGTGCGTGATGCTGTTTTGGCAGCATCGCAAGGGCGCAAAGACCGAAAACGTACATATTATTATAACAAACATCACGGAAAAGGAGACATCAAAATGAAACTGATACTTGCGATAGTAAACAACGACGATGCGCCGATTGTGACGACGCAGCTCACAAAAGCAGGCTTCAACACGACAAAGATTGCGTCCACGGGCGGCTTTCTGATGTCGGGCAACACGACCTTTATCACCGGCGTTGACGACGACAAGGTTGACAGTGTGATTGACATCATTTCACGCTTCAGCAAAAAGAGAATGCAGCCGTCGCTTGCGAACACCTCTTCAAGCGGCAGCACGTTCACCGGTGCGACCTCCGGCGTGGGACCCATTACCGAGGTTCTTGTCGGCGGCGGCACGATTTTCGTTATGAATATCGAGAGATTCGAGCACGTCTGAACAATTGACGATTGACAATTGACAATTGACAATTGACGATTACGGGGATTACGAGGGTGTTCTTTTCTGAAGAAAAGAACCAAAAGACTTTAAAACGCAGAACTTCGTTCAGCGTGCAAAGCTGGCGCTTTGCAGGGGACGGATATAGGGTAATTTTGAGGCTGTACCGCACAATGGCGCATATATGCGCATCATAGGCGACACCGCCGTCGTGAAATGGGCAGGACTCATCTTATCGGAGAAAATACCGTTCAACCTCGACGAAGTCTCGGTCGAAGGTAAGTTTGGCTTCAGGTTTTGTTGGGACAGTAATTTGTGGGAAACACCGTTCGCAATGAAACGCCTCGCACAGCTCGACAATTTCATTTTTGCGAAGATGAGGTTCTTGGTGTGTACGTAAATTGTGGTTTGCGCTTGCTTATAGGGAATTCGGCGAAGACGAAGCTTTCTTGAGAGTGCGAAGCTTGAAATTCGCACTTGCTCTTGGGTGTATTGGAGGCGACCACGTCGCCAGAGAAATTGCGAAGCAATTTACTCTCGAGTTGACCGTGTCAACTCCGGTGGCTCTGCCAACTCCGGAGGCATCCTCTGTGTAACCGGTTGCGAGGCAACCTCTGGAGCTGTCACGACGCAGTCGTTACGAAGTCGTCAGACTGAGGGACTGTCAATTTAGCACCGCACGCACGGTTATGCATATCGCACCGTAGAAAACCGGCAAACGGTAAGCACCATACAATCAATGAAGAAAAGCGCAGCTTTTCCACGTCAACGTTGCGAAGCGACACATCACGACGGCGGAGCCGTCACTTCACTTCGGCGCAAGCCGAAACTTCTCTCGTTCCGAAGGAACGACATCACTCTGAAAAGCGAAGCTTTCCAGCTCCTCCGGAGGTAATAACATGACAAATAACATTTCCTCCGTCACAAGGGCGGAAGAGCTTGAGGCGTCGCTTTGCGGACTTGCTCTGAGAGGTGCGCTTCCGCATACGATAATAATAGAGGGTGCGGACGTGTCGGTTCGCCGTGAAATAATGCGTGCGGCTGCACGTGCTCTTGTTTGCACCGACGCCGGAAAGAGCGGGGCAGGGAAGCCTTGCGGAGAGTGCGAGAGCTGCAAAATGTTCGGAAGTGCGGCGTTTGCCGACGGCGGTGACCTTGATTTTGCGCATCCCGACATAAAGGTTTTCGAGAAGCTTGCAAAGAGCGGAAAGCCTGTGTCGGTTGACGACGTGCGCAGTGTGAAATCGGACGCATACATTGCGCCTGTTGCGGCGGAGTGCAAGATATATATTGCGCTGAATGCCGAGAAGCTTAACGTACAGTCGCAGAATGCTCTTTTGAAGCTGCTCGAAGAGCCTCCGAAGAACGTTTACTTTATATTTTCGTGTCCGTCGGCTAAGATGATGCTTGAGACGGTGCGGTCGAGGGCGTCGGTTTACTCTGCCGGAAGCCTGTCCGAGGCGGAGGCGGAGAAGTATGTGCGTGCGCTGTTCCCGAAGAGCGGCGACGATTTTATATTGCGCACGGCACGGCTTTACCGCAGCTGCGACGGATTTGCGATAGAGAATGCGAGTGCGCAGAGCCTTGAGGCGGCGTACAGTGCGGCCGACGTTTTTTTCACCGGCGGCATACCGGAACTTTTGTTTTCGTCGAGGAAGAGTGCCGACCCTAAAGATTTGCAGCTGACGTTTGAAGTCATGACCGTTGCGGCACGTGATGCGCTTTTGTACGCCGTGTGCAAAAAAGAGGGCGTTTCGTTTGACTCCGGGCGTGCCGTTGTGCTTTCGGACGATACTTTACGCAAAGCTTCGCTCACCGTTTCTGCGGCGTCCTCACTCTGCTCGGTTTTTTCCGACGCCGCTCTGCGTCTCTCCGAGTCCGCTAACCCAAACGCCGTTCTCGCCTCCGTTGCCGCTGCGCTGTGAGCTTACGGGACGTAAAACAATTGACGATTGACAATTGACAATTGACGATTACGGGAGCCGCTCGCCGCGGGGGCTTTACGGGAGCTTACGGGAGTGTTCTTTTCTGAAGAAAAGAACCAAAGGACTTTAAAACGCAGAACTTCGTTCAGCGTGCAAAGCTGGCGCTTTGCAGGGGACGGATTTAATGTAATTTTGAGGTGGTACCGAAGTCGGCGCATATATGCGCATCATAGGCGACACCGCCGTCGTGAAATGAGGCAAGACTCATCTTATCCGAGGTTAGAGCGTTCAACCTCGACGAAGTCTCGGTCGAAGGTGGGGTTGGTATCAGGCTTTGTGGGGACTTAATCCGAGGTTCAGCCGTTCCCGAAATTTGTACCTCACTCCGTTCGACGACAAATTACGGAAAGATGGGCTTTTTGGAAAGTGCGTGTTAACGATTGACGATTGACGATTGACAATTGACGATTGACAATTATGTCGGAAATTTTGAGCGAATGCGTATTATCAAAGGTCGGCGATTATCGGAGAAAACGGCGGGAGACAAGCCGCCCGCCCTACAAAATGTCAGGGAGGCTGTGCAAAATGTTTATCGCAAACATAACCACCCTCAGCAAAAATCCGACATTCCGTTAACGGTATGTTCTCAAAATCAGCACCGTATAACCAATGAAGAAAAACGTTTCAGAGTTTTTCCTCCCCAATTCCGCATTATGAATTCCGCATTCAGCATTATCAAATAAAATTTATACGATACAGTTAAGAAGATGAAAGGAAAAATATGGCAAACAACAACGACAGAAACGACGAAAAGAGATACGCCAAGCCCGGCGACGACAACATAGTATCGGGAAAGGGCTTTCTGATATCGATGCCGGCGTTCAGAAAAGGAAACAAGAACCCGGCGAAAGCACTCATAGATTCGACAAATGCGCCTCAGGCGGCAAAGTCAGACGTACCCGGCAGGGGAGAAAGAGCCGAGAACGCAAAGGAAAACGACCGCACACGCTTCGGCGGCAAGGGCAAGCGTCCCGAGAGCGGCAGAGACAACGGCGAAAAGAACGCCGCAAACACAGCTTCCGAGGTCAGAGCGAACGGCGGCGCAAATACGGACGTCGCACAGCGCACGGAAAGCGGAGAGAAGCGTGACGGAGGACGACGCAGCCGAAACCGCAGGCCGCAGAACAGAAACGAGGAGAGAAACTCTGCCGAGGTAAAGACGAACGTCGGCGACGGTGAGAACGCAAAGGACGCAAAGGGTCGCAGTGACGCCGGAAACGCCAAGCGCACAAAAGGCGAAGCCGAAGCTGCCGCTGCGGAAAAGTCGGACGTCAGAGAGCGTGAGGACGGCGCAAAGAGAGGCGACAACAACCGCAAACGTGGCGGCAGGGGCAGAAACGATTCGCAGTCGGAGAAGCAGAACGCAAACCGGAAGATAGGACAGCCGGAGAAGAATGCCGACACTCAGCCGAACGGACAGCAGGGAAAACAGCCGAACAGGCAGACGGTAAAGCCGGCGAAGCAGTCGGACAGACAGTCGGCAAAGTCGGCGGACGGCAAGCAGGGCAAGCCGAACAACGGTCAGCAGGGAAGCCGGCAGGGCGCACAGCAGGCGAAAAAGGCGCAGGAGACAGCCGCAAAGGTAGGCGCAGAGGGCGGTGCGCAGGCAAAGAAGACCGCAAACTCCCGTCAGAACGACGGTGCGCAGAACGAGAATCGCCGTGACGGCGGCCGCAGAAGACGTGGTGCCGAGAAGGTCGAAAAGGCGGCTCAGGCGCCGAGAAAGGCAGTGTCGGGAGCGACCAAAAACGCAGGAGTGGGAGACGTTTCCGGAGGCGGACTGTTTTCGGCTGCGCCCATGCGCCGTGACGACAGCTTCTTCTCACGCTTCGACGCCGCAGAAGAGGAAATAAAAGGTAAAAAGAAGAAGGCGCAGGTCGCCGAGGCGGAGCCTGTGCTTGTGGACAGAAACCGTCCCCTTGCGGAGCAGATCGAGGAAGAGATGAAGGTACGCCGTGAGGAGCAGAAGAAAGTGAGCGACAAGACGGAGGTCGTCGGCGTTCGTTTCAGAGATTCCGGCAAGATTTACTATTTCGACCCGCAGGGACTCAAAATTGCCGCCGACAGCAGGGTAATAGTTGACACGCAAAAGGGCATTGAGTACGCCTTTGCGGCCATCGGCAACACCTTTGTATCGACCTCGAAGGTCATTCTTCCGCTTCGTCCCATTATAAGGACGGCGACGCCTGCCGACACCGAGCGTTACAAGAACAACAAGCGTCTCGAAGCGGAGGCGTCGGAGGTGTTCAAGGACAAAGTGGCGAAGCTCGGACTTGAAATGGCTCTCGTTTACGTCGAGTACGCCTTTGACAACAGCAAGCTGATATTCTACTTCACGGCGGACGGCAGAATCGATTTCCGCGAGCTTATCAAGGAGCTTGCGTCGGTATTCAGAACGAGAATAGAGCTGCGCCAGATAGGCGTGCGTGACGAAGCGAAGCTTGTCGGGGGACTCGGCATATGCGGAAGACCCGTTTGCTGCAACACGTTCCTCTCGGACTTTTCGCAGGTGTCGATAAAGATGGCGAAGGAGCAGAATCTGTTCCTCAATTCGTCGAAGATTTCGGGGACGTGCGGCAGGTTCATGTGCTGTCTCAAGTACGAGGACGAGTCCTACAGGCGTGAGTACGAGATTACGCCCAGAGTCGGCGAAGAGGTGAACACGCCCGAAGGAATAATCTGCAAGGTTGTCGAGAGCAATGCGCTCACGGGTGTTGTCAAGGCAATTCCCCTCGGAGCGGAGAAGGGCGACGGTGCGCCGAAGGTATACGACCGTTCGGAGCTTACTTTTGTAAATCCGAGACCCGAGAAGAAGAAGCCTGAGGCTGCGGCGGTCGAGTCCGCTGATGAAAATCCGAGCGGCAACGTTCCGGAGAAGTCCGAGACATCCGAGAAGCCTGAGAAGTCCGAGAAGTCCGAGAAGTCCGAGAAGTCCGAGAAAAAGGCAGAGCCGACCGCCGGCGTTGTAAAAGAGACAATGTCAGCGGTTTCCGATAAGGCTGCCGACGCAGGCAACAGTGCGGCTAAGGTCGGCAAACCCGATAAAACAGAACAGGCGTTCGCTGACGGAATAATCAAGATAGACGAAGACGAAGCTGCGATAGAGGCGGCGATACTCGCAGAGGGCTACGAAATAAAGAAATCCGAACTCGGCGATGACTTCAAGGTCAGCAGTGAGTCTACCTCCAAAAATTCCGCTTTCGCCGACGGCGTTATCTCAATCGAGGAGTAACGAGGGCCGCAGGGGCTTACGGGGGTGTACTTTTCTTGAAAGAAAAGTACCAAAAGAACTTTAGGTCGCAAAGCTGGCGCTTTGCAGGGGACGGATTATATTTAATCCGAGAGATACCGCACAACGGCGTCATAGGCGACACCGCCGTTGTGAAATGAGGCAGACCGTGCATATCGGAGGATATTCCGTTCAACCTCGACGAGGTCTCGGTCGAAGATGAGGTTGGCTTCAGGCTTTGTGGGGACTTAATCCGAACTTCTCCCGTTCCCGAAATTTGTACCTCACTTCGTTCGACGACAAATTACGGAAAGATGAGGTTTTTTGGAGAATGCATTGCTCGAGGTTCGCATTCTCTCCATGGTATTTTGTAGCAAGAACCGAACGTAAGGTTATTGTTTTCATACCGTAGAAAACATACAAACGATAAGCACCATACAATCAATGAAGAAAAGCGAAGCTTTTCAACCCCAATTCTCCATTCTCCACTCTCAATTCTCAATTCCAAAGCGACTTTAGGAGCTTTTCCACGTCAACGTTGCGAAGCAACACATCACAGTTTTGCGAAGCAAAACACTTCACTTCGGCGCAAGCCGAAACTTCTCTCGACCGCAGGTCGAACATAACTTTGAAAAGCGAAGCTTTTCTACCTTAACGTGCCGCAGGCACATTTCACATCGAACGAAGTGAGATATTTCACACGAGCGAAGCGAGTATTTCACGTTTTGCGCAAGCAAAACCTTTCACTTGAAAAGCAAAGCTTTTCACCTCGGGGGTCTTATGATATTACGAAGAAGCTCAAAATATTATATAGCGTGCGTGAGCCTGTCGATAATCCTTTCGGGGCTTGCGATGTATTCACACGCCGTCGGAGCGGCGGGAGCACTGCAAAACGTCGTCGCTCTCGTGACGGTTCCTATGACGTCGGCGTTCGACAGCATGACCGATTCAATAGCGTCGGTCGGAGAGTATTTCGGAAGCATAAAGGAGCTTCGTGACGAAAACGACGCCCTGCGTGCGGAAAACCGCCGTCTTGCGATAGAAAACGAAGAGGCGAAAAAAATAGCTGCCGAAAATGAGAAGCTGTATGCGTTCATGGACTTGAAGCGTGAGCGCACCGACATTCATTTTATAAACGCAGAGATTGTCGCACGAAGCGAGGGCAACTTCATGTCGTCGTTCACGCTCGACAGAGGAACGTTCCACGGCATAGACAAAAACATGGCGGTGATAACCGAAGACAGCGTTCTCGGAGTCATAACCGAAGCCGGAGCGACCTACTCTAAAGGTATCACGGTGATAGGAGCCAATATTTCCGCCGGCGTATACTTCAAGCGCACGGGACTCACGGCGACTCTCGACGGCAGCTATGATTTTGCCGCAAAGGGCAGATGCCGCATAACCGGCGTTCCGACAACGGCAGACGTCGAGGTCGGCGACCTTGTGTATACCTCCGGTTACGGCGACGTGTATCCGAAGGATATTCTCATCGGCGAGGTGGACGCCATCATCCCCGACGCACTCACCTACACGCTCGAGATAAGCGTCAAGCCTGCCGCAGACTTCGATAACTCCGATACCGTCATGGTTATCACGGGGTTTGATAAGACGTACAATTGAAAAGCTTTGCTTTTCAAGTGAAAGGTTTTGCTTGCGCAAAACGTGAAATACTCGCTGCGCTCGTGTGAAATATCTCGCTTCGCTCGATGTGAAATGTGCCTGCGGCACGTTAAGGTAGAAAAGCTTCGCTTTTCAAGTGATGTTCGACCTGCGGTCGAGAGAAGTTTCGGCTTGCGCCGAAGTGAAGTGTTTTGCTTCGCAAAACTGTGATGTGTTGCTTCGCAACGTTAGCGTGGAAAAGCTCCAAAGTCGCTTTGGAGTGGAGAATTGAGAGTGGAGAATGGAGAATTAGGGTTGAAAAGCTTCGCAGAGTTGTCAGAGCCAACTCGAGAGAAAATGTACGCTTCGCTGAGTGCTTGCGCACTCACATTTCTCTCCGCTTCCTACATGGCGTTTGTGCGTGATTGTATGGTGCTTACCGTTTGTCGGTTTTCTACAGTATGATATACATAACCTTGCGTTTGGTTCATGCGGAACGAGCAAGCCCGTTCCCTACAAAGTGTCATTGAGAATGTGCGAACCTTGAGCTACGTACACGCCAAAGAGCTTGATTTTCACCGAATTCCCCCTTGAGAGAGTTCTTATCCGACAGTCCCTCAGTCAGCTTCGCTGACAGCTCCCCTTGCACAGAGGATGCCTCCGGAGTTGGCAGAGCCACCGGAGTTGACACGGGGTCAACTCGAGAGTAAATTGCTTCGCAATTTCTCTGGCGACGTGGTCGCCTCCAATACACCATGGAGAAAGTGCTAATTTCAAGCTTCGCACTTCCAAGAAAGTTTTATTTTCCCCGAATCCCCCATGAGCAGGCGGCAACCTCAATTTACGCACTTTCCAAGAGCCTCATCTTCGCCGAATTTTGCTGTCGAGCCGTGCGAGGCGTAAAATCGGTGAACGGTATAAGCTCTGAATTACAGTTCCTCAAAATTCACGCCAACATAAATCTAAGTCGGTCACTTGCGCATATGGTGACCGACTTCGGTATTTCCTCGGATAAGATGTGTCCTTGCCCATTTCACGACGGAGTCCTCGACGACGTCGTGCGGCAGTGCCTTCAAATTACAATATAATCCGTCCCCTGCAAAGCGCCAGCTTTGCTCCTTAAAGTCTTTTGGTTCTTTTCTTCAGAAAAGAATGCGTCGCAGACGCCCCCGCGGCGAGCGCTCCCGTAAAGCCCCCGTAGTCCTCGTAAGCCCCCGACCCTTGCACGGTTCGTGCAGAGCGAAGAAGAGGACGGCGGGTTCGTAGACGAGGCAGACGAGCATACCCGAGATTTGCCCGATGAGCACGCCTGCGATGCCGAGTTTTGGAGTGAGGAAGAGGGTGAGCGGGACGTTCACCGCCACCTCGAGGAACGGTTTGAAGAACTCGAGTCGGAAAAGTCCGAGCGCATCACGGAACACGAGAAACGCCGAGCGCACCGTCACGATGAAGTAGGACGTGCAGAAAAGAAAGGTTTCAAGGCTTCCGAGGACGTATTTTTCGCCCACCCACGCCGAGATGATTTTGGGGTAGGCGAAGTAAAGAAGCGGCGAGGTCACTGCGGCAATGGCGAACACCGCACCGAAGACCTTCCAAAACACCGCCCTCACACGGCTCTTGCTTTCGGTTGCGCCGAGGTTGCCGAGGCTTGACGATACCGACCCTGCCGCAAGGCTTGCGAACGCCGCAAGAGAACCGCTTATCATGGTGTAATTGCCGTAGTACGCACCGGCGGCAAGACCCAGAAACGACATCACGGCAAGGTTATCGGCAGAGCCGACGATAATTGCTCCGAGCCTGTGGAAAAACAGTGCGCAGACCTGCTTTACTATCGCACGCACCGACTCCGGCGAGAGGTGAGCGGACGCTTTCAGAAACGGATACTTTTTCCCGAGGTAGGCGTGCAGAGCGTAATCCTCCGCAACTCCGAACACAATCGACGCCGCAAGGTACATTTCATAGCTTGAGGTTATGCGAAGCACCGTGAGTCTTGCGAACGACATCGCCGTAAAGAAAACGGTGTGGTATGCGGTGAGGATGTAGCCCTGCATATTTGCGAATGCGAACGCGCGGCGTGAGGCGAAAACGTACCCGAGAGACAGGTTTGCGACCGACAGAAGATACACCCTTGAGGCATCGGTGATCCCCGGCGGTATATCGGCTATCTGCGGCAGAAAGGGCGTGAGTGCAAGTCCGGCAAGTGCCGACACGGCGGCGGACACGAGGTTCACCCTCGACAGAAAGGTATTGAGGGCGGTTATGCGTTCGGTGTCCCCCTCGGCTATGGGGCGGTAGCAGGCGTAAATTACGGCGGCAGCGAATCCCGGCTCGGCAAGCGACAGGAACGACAGTATGTGTCCGAAAAGGCTGCCGAGTCCCATGTACTCGCTTCCCATTACCGCAAGGAATATCCTCCTCGACGCAAAGTTTACCGCTACCGTTATTATCTGACCGGCAAGCGACGCTCCGAAGTTCGCCGCCGCCGCTCTCGTTCGTGTCATCTTCATATAATACTCCTTAATGGTACGGGGCTTCTTACGGGAGCCGCTCGCCGCAGGGGCTTACGGGGGCTTACGAGAGCCGCTCGCTGCGGAGGCGTCTGCGATGCGTTCTTTCTTGAAAGAAAGAACCAAAGAACTTTATCCTATAGTAATTTGAAGGCTGTACCGAAGTCGGCGTCCATAAACGCAAGCCGCCGACTTAAATGAGCAGGACCATCTTATCGGAGAGAGTACTGTTCGACATCGGCTAAGCCTCCGTCGAAGGTGGGGATAGCATCAGGCTTTGTTGGGACTTAATCCGAGGTTCAGCCGTTCCCGAAATTTGAACCTCACTTCGTTCGACGACAAATTACGGAAAGATGAGGTTTTTGGGCGGTGCGAAGCTCGAGGTTCGCATTTTCTCCATGGTATACTGTAGGGACACACAGGATGCGAAGCATCTGTGTAGATTGCTCCGTCCGTTGCCTCGGACAATTTGCCGACCTCGAATAATGCGCATTTGCTGTAATTTTTCCACCGCATTTCTACGGTACGGCATACATAACCGTGTGTGCGGTTCTTGCGGAACAGAGCATATATGCTCGTCAAGCCCGTTCCCTACAAAACATCAACAAGGTTTGCAATAAAATCGTATTATCGCAAACATCAAAAAACTCGGATAAAAACTATAATCAACAGCCCCTCAGTCAGCTTCGCTGACAGCTCCCCTTACACAGGGGAGCCTCGGCGACGTGGTCGCCTCCAATACACCCATACCCTCTGCAAAAATCCGCTTTCCCTTTATCGCACAACCTCAAATCCGCACCATACAAATATTGAAGAAAAGCGAAGCTTTTCAACGTCAATTATGAATTATGCATTATGAATTATGAATTCTGCCTTTCTTTCCCTTCACCGCACAATCTCAAACTCCGCACCATAAAAATTATTGAAGAAAAACGCTTAGCGTTTTTCGACATCAATTCTCCATTTTCCATTCTCCATTCTCAATTCAATTTTATGTTTCCTTTCCCCTTTGTATTCGCAAAAACGGCGTGCTGAAAAAAACCGAAAATTTACACCGCCGTCACCGAGAGTATGAATTTTGGAGTATAATATAATGTAGAAAGCTGCGGCGAAAGCCGCCGGAATGCGGGAGTTGGTAAAATGAGTGCGGAATATGTGGCGCTTTACAGAAAATGGAGACCGAAAACGTTTGCGGACGTCGTCGGTCAGGAGCATATAACGGAGGTGCTTTCGGGCGAGATAAAGACCGGGAGCGTGTCGCACGCATACCTTTTCTGCGGTTCGAGAGGCACGGGCAAGACAACCTGCGCCAAGATTTTCGCACGTGCGGTAAACTGCGAACACCCCGTGAACGGCGACCCGTGCGGAGAGTGCGAGACCTGCCGTGCGTCGGAGAATACATTTGACATCGTCGAGATGGACGCAGCGTCGAACAACGGCGTTGACGAAATACGAAAGCTCAAGGAGGAGGTCATGTACCCCCCGACCGAGATGCGCCGCAAGGTGTACATCATCGACGAGGTTCATATGCTCTCGGCGAGTGCGTTCAACGCTCTTCTGAAGACTCTCGAGGAGCCGCCGGAACACGTCATATTCATTCTTGCGACGACCGAGCTTAACAAGATTCCGATAACCATTCTGTCCAGATGCAAAAGGTTCGATTTTCACCGCATCACTCCGGAGAAGATTTTCGGACGTCTCAGAATGATTTCCGACAGCGAGGGTATCGGTATCGACGACGGTGCGCTGAGACTCATTTCACGCCTTGCCTCGGGTGCGATGAGAGACGCACTTTCCATGCTCGAGATGTTCGTCGGCAAAGAGGGAACGGTTGACGAAAAAGCGGCGGCGGACACGCTGGGAGTCGTCGGTCGCGAACCTGTGCTTGCGCTTGTGAATGCGATTGCGGCAAAGGACATCGACGAAGCTCTTGCGACTCTGTGGCGTCTTTACGACTGCGGCAAGGACCTTGCGGTGCTATGCTCCGAGTGCGGAGAGCTTTTCCGCGATATGCTCATGATAAAGTACACGAAGAACCCCGAAAGCTTTCTCGGAGAGTCGGCGGCGGAAACGGCAGGGGTCAGGGCGGCGGCGGACAAATTCACGGCGGACAGGCTTGTTGACTGCTCGGAAATACTCGAAGCGACTGCGGCGAAGCTCACGAGGGGTGCGTTCAGCCGTCGGACGGTGTTCGAGACGTCGCTGTTCAAGCTTTGCGGCATAAAGCTCACCGACCTTCCGGAGAGTGTGAGCGAGAGGGTGGCGTCGCTTGAGGAGAGGCTGCTTCGCATAGAGAGAAACGGCGTCACGCTGCGCACGGAAAATGCGGTCGGCACGGTTGTGGAAAACTCTGCGAAAAAGGCTGCGGAGAATGTGGAAAAGTCGGAAACCGTCGAAAAAACGCCGAAAGCGGCAAATATTGACAGTACGTTTTCTGATGCGGACATACCGCCCGAGGGTGGAGAAATTGCGGAGGATCCGTATGCGGACGTGCCTTTTGACGTAGATTTGCCGAAAGAAAAAAAGGCGGCAAGCGCCGCACCTAAGGTTGAAGCAGGGGTAAAGCCTGTGGAAAAGTCTGTGGATTGTGTGGAAAAGTCGGAAAAAAAAGACGCCGGGACAGAGTCTGCGGCGGAAAATGCCGGCTCAGCGGAGGGGACGAAGCCCGTTACGGAGTACCGAGAGGTAATCGACGCACTTGTTGCCGAAGACAAGATGTTCATATCGTTTCTCAACGGCTCGTCGGCGTTCTACTCTGCGCCGGACAAGGTGAAGGTGGAGCTTAGCGGCTTTGCGTACACGTTCATCACCAACAGCGACGCCAAGCAAAAGCAGATTTCCGACGCTTTCGCCAAAATTCTCGGGCGTGAGGTGCGTGTCCTCTTCACCCAGGCGAAACCCAAATCCGACACCCCGTGGGAGCTGTGAGGCTGTTAAACAATTGACGATTGACAATTGACGATTACGGGGGCTACGGAGGCGTTCTTTTCTGAAGAAAAGAACCAAAAGACTTTATCCTATAGTAATTTGGAGGTTATACCGCACGACATCGTCAAGGACTCCATCGTGAAATGAGGAAGACTCATCTAATCGAATAAAGTGCGAAAGTCGGTCACCATATATTCAAGTGACCGACTTAGATTTATGTATGCGGAAATTTTGAGGAACTGTATCCGAACTTCTCCCGTTCCCGAAATTTGTACCTCACTTCGTTCGACGACAAATTACGGAATGATGAGCTTTTGGAAAAGTGCAAAGCTTGAGGTTAGCATTCTCTCTATGGTATACCGTAGGGCGGGTGAACGCAGACTGCGCTAGCGTAATCTCCCGCCGCAAGAACCGAGGTAAGGTTATGTATATCGCCATGTTGAAAACCGGCAAACGGTAAGCACCATATAATCATTGAAGAAAAGCGACTTTAGGAGCTTTTCAACCCAAACGTTGCGAAGCAACATTTCACATCGAACGAAGTGAGATATTTCACACGCCGCAGGCGTATTTCACGTTTTGCGCAAGCAAAATATTTCACTGCGAAAGCTCCGCTTTTCCACCCTAATTCTCCATTCTCCACTTACCATTCTCAATTTCAAAGCGGTGTGTCTGCTTTTGATTTTTGCACATTTTAGGTCGCAAAACACGAAAAAACTGTGAAAATGTGAGCAAAATCTTGACATTGGTCGGCGGCGGTGATATACTTACGCTGTAATACCGAAAGCGAGGATATGACAATGACGGAATACAATCTGAGAGAACACATACTCCCGACCTCCGAGGACTACGGTTTCGGCATGGACGGCTACTGGCTGTGGTGCGGCTCTGCGATAAAGGGTGAGGACGGACTTTACCATATGTTTTCGGCACGCTGGAGCAAGGAGCGTCCGTTTTTCACGGGGTACGTCACCTCGAGCGAGATAGTTCACGGCGTTTCCGAGAGACCGGAGGGACCGTACACCTTCCGTGAGGTTGTACTCGGCGACCGCGGCGAGGAATACTGGGACGGTCGCATGACGCACAACCCGTCGATTGTGAAGTGCCGTGACATCGACGGCTCCGACGTTTATGCTCTTTTCTACATAGGTTCGACCTACCGTGGCGAGAGGCCGTCGGGAGAGGTTTTGTACAGCGGCGAGAGGCCGCCCTGCATTGACGAATGCTACGGAAACATCAGAATCGGCGTGGCGTTTGCGAAGTCGCTTAACGGTCCGTGGGAGCGTTCCGACAAACCGATTTTCGTGCCCGACCCGAACGGCTGGGACAGCACTGTCGTCACGAATCCTGCGCCCTGCGTCTGCCCTGACGGGAGCGTTCTTTTGTACTACCGTTCCAACACGCCCGAGGGACTGAAGCTCGGCGTTGCGAAGGCGGACAACGTGAGAGGCGAATACAGGCGGATGCTTACGACTCACCTTTTTGCGAAGTACGACTCTGTCATTCTCGAGGATCAGTTTGCGTGGTACACGGGCGATCACTACGAGATGATAGCGAAGGACATGAACGGGCTTACCTGTGGCGAGAAGTTCGGCGGTGCGCACTTTGTGTCTCCGGACGGTATACACTGGGACTATGCCGCCGACCGTCATGCGTACACGAGGCTCGTGAAGTTCACCGACGGCACGGAGCGTGAGGTTTATCATCTCGAGCGTCCGAACATCACCTTTATTGACGGTGGCGAGCACGGCAGGATACCTGCGTTTTTCAGTGCGGCATACGGCAAGGACGGCGGCAAAAAACAGCCCGGCGGCGGAAGCTTCGACGTTATGAGCATGAGTAAAACCATCGTCATTCCCCTCGATACGAAAAACCTTTGACAGGCGGCTGTAGGGTTACGAGGGGCTTTACGGGGGTTTACGGGGGTGTTCTTTCTTGAAAGAAAGAACCAAAGAACTTCAAGTAGCAAAACTTCGTTTTGCAGGGGGAATTTTTAAGGATTACACCCACGCTCCATGATATTTTGTAGGGCGTGGGTTTATCTCACGCCGCAGATACGGACACATCTAATCCGAGATAGTGCGAAAGTCGGTCACCATATACGCAAGTGACCGACTTAGATTTATGTAGCATCAAATTTTGCGGGACTGTAATTTGGAGCTTATACCGTTCACCGATTTTACGCCTCGCACAGCTCGACAGCAAAATTCGGCGAAGATGAGGCTTTTGGAAAG
>CAKSCN010000045.1 GCA_934444485.1 uncultured Eubacteriales bacterium
ACGAAGGACTTCTCATGCGCTATATCGCCGAAAACAGCGTTGACGCAATAGTCAAGGGAATACGCAACACGAAAGACTTTACCTACGAGAACGAAATGGCAGAGGCTAACAGACTTCTTATCGAGGATATGTGCGGAAAGCACTGTGAAACGCTGTTCCTTCTCTCGAAACCCGAGAACGGACACGTAAGCTCGACCATAGTCCGTGAGCTTTTAAGCTACAACGCACCGATTGAGAGGTACGTTGACAATGCGAAGCTCCTTTGGGAGATGTACCGCAAGAAGACGAATAAATAAGAAAACTCCGTGGAAAGCCTCATGCTCGCCACGGAGAAATTTTTTCGTATGTACACAAACGGAGTTATTCGCCGTATGCCTCCTTATCGCAGATAAGCACAACGTCAGGGTGAACCTTTAAGAGAGTAGCCGGAACGTCGGTGTTGATGTCCTCGTTGAAAAGCTCACGCACAGCATCTCTCTTCGACGCTCCGCACGCCATAAGAACTATCTTCTTCGACTTGAGTATTGTCGAAATACCCATTGTGAGAGCCTTCTTCGGAACGTCGTCCACGCTTGCAAAAAACCTCGAATTTGCCTCAATCGTGCTTTCCGTGAGGTCGGTGAGGTGAGTGCTTGTGTTGAGGTCTCTGCTCGGTTCGTTGAAGCCGATGTGGCCGTTCTGACCTATCCCGAGAATCTGAAGGTCAATGCCGCCGGCCTCCTCAATTGCCGCCTCATATGCCTCGCACTCTGCGTCGGGATCCTTGCAGCAGCCGTTAGGTATGTGGATGTTGGCACGGTTTATGTTTACCTTGGAGAAGAGATTCTGCTCCATGAAATAGTGGTAGCTCTGCTCGTTGTCGGGGGATATCGGGTAGTACTCGTCAAGGTTAAAGGTTATCGCCTCGGAGAAATCCACCTCACCGGCTTTGTTAAGCTCGCAGAGTCTCTCGTAAAGACCTATCGGCGTCGAACCCGTCGCAAGTCCCAGAATGCTGTCGGGCTTTAGTGTAAGCTGACTTACAACAAGCTTTGCCGCCTTTTCGGACATTTCATCGTAATTGCCGCATACTATAGTTCTCATATGTATTTCCTTTCCTTGGTCTGATGTTTTCAGTGCTTTGCGGAAGCCTCCGCTACGATCTTTTTCATTTCGGGAAGCTTATTCAGTATGTCTCGGCACATCGCAAACTGCGCTCTCGCACGGTCGAGATTGTGTCCCGGACGGTGTACCTTGAAGTATACGTCGCCGTCGAGATAATCCGTCAGAAAACGTATTCCGCACTCATAGGTGAGAAGAAAGACGGAGTAGGGCATAAGCTCCTTTTCCTTTTCGGTTATGCTGTCACCCATTCCGGCAAGATATCCCTCCGTGTAGCTCTTAAAGAGCGGAAGACTGATGCCGGGCTTTGTGAGATCTCTCTCGTCCTCGTCCGCTGTCGCACCGCCGGTTCTGAGTCCGTCGCCGAAATCGTAGAGAAGAGAGCCGGGCATTACCGTGTCAAGGTCAATTACGCACACTCCCTTTCCCGTGAGGGGATCAATGAGTACGTTGTTTATCTTTGTGTCGTTGTGAGTGACTCTCAACGGAATGCTGCCGTCTGCAAGACCGTCAACCACCTTCGATATCTCTTTTTCAAACGAGAGCGCAAAATCTATCTCTTCTTTTACCGATTCACGCCTGTTAGCTCTGTCAGCCGCAATCGCAGCCTTCAGGTTTTCAAAGCGCTTGGGCGTGTTGTGAAAGTCCGGAATGGTTTCGTGAAGCTCGGAGGCATCAAAATCGGAAAGCATACGCTGAAATTCTCCGAACGACTTTGCCGCACCGTACAGAATTTTCTCGGACTCAACCCTGTCGTAGGAAACGGCGTCGTCGATAAATAGGAACACTCTGTAGCAGTTGCCGTTACCGTCTCTGTAAAAGTTTTTTCCGTCCTTGGTTTTTACTATCGTGAGAGTACCCTTTGCCGGATCTTCTCCCTTTTCGACAAGCTTCTTCTTTATCGCAACCGTCACCTTTTCTATGTTCTCCATGAGTTCCTCGGGAGACTTAAAAATGTCGGTGTTTATCCTCTGAAGTATGTACTTGGGGTGCGAGGTTATTACGAACGTGTCGTTGATGTGTCCGTTTCCGTAAGGAAGTGCGCCGGAATCTATGGAAAACTGCTCCATTATAGCGGCGAGATTTAAATTTTTGCCCATTTTATGCAAGCGTCCTTTCATCGCCGCCGTGCCGAAAACGCACACCGGCGTAAAAAAATATCTGCGAATTTCTTGACAAAATTCACTTTTTCTGCTATTATACCAATTGTAACATATATTTGTAAACTTGTATATACGCTATGGGATACTTTATCTTTGAATTTGAATCCAAAGTGTAAATTTTGCTTCGGAGGGACACAATGCACTATCCGTGTGATGTTAAGAATGCGGTTGAAATACAGACCGTTTATACCGCATTTAACCAGCATTTTGCGAAGGACTTTTCATTTAACGGCGAGAGCCACGATTTTTGGGAGACGGTGTTCGTGCTTGACGGGAAGGTCGGAATAACGGCGGACAACGACGTATATTCTCTCGGAAGCGGACAGATGCTGTTCCATAAGCCCATGGAATTTCACCGCATACGTTCGGAGGGCGGCACCGAGCCGACGGTTATAATATTCTCGTTTTCGGCGTCGGATATGCCTAAGCTCAAAAAGCGAGTGTATGCCGTATCGGAGGAAGGTCTCGAGGAGGTAAAGGCGATCCTTGAAATGACAGCCGATATATTCGCTCTGAAGGACGGACGTCTTTGCGTTGACCCGGAGCGGGAGCTTGACGCACGTCTTTCTCTGAAACGTCTCGAGGTGCTTCTTCTCACGGTTATAGTGAGCGACGAAACGGAGGAAATCCGGGAGATATCGAGAGGAACGGAGAGCTACAGACGTATCGTTGACACGATGAAGAAGAATATCGGCAGTACGCTCTCCGTGGACGACATAGCAAGGCTTTGCAGCATGAGCCGCTCTAACGTAAAGCGTGTCTTTTCCAAATATTCCGGCATGGGCGTTATAGAGTACTTCAATGAAATGAAGGTGAAGCGTGCGAAAAAGCTTTTGCGTGAAGGCATGAGCATAAAAGAGGTTTCCTCCGCACTCGGGTTTGACAACCAGAACTATTTCAGCACCATGTTCAAACGTATCGACGGCGTGTCGCCGGGGAAGTATAAGACCTAACGAAGCACAGATAAGTTTTCTCCCACCGTTTTCTTCCGATTGCGGTGGGAGCTTTGTTTATGCGGTTGATGTCACCTTTTTGTGAGCAGGTTGTTTCTGTAGTACTCCATTGCTTCGCCGCAGTCGGCAAAGGTGAGAGACGCAAAGCTCTCCGTTTCGCCGGTTCCCTTGTTGATGAAAGCCGAGTACTTTGACTTTTTGAACATACTCACGTCGTTCGGTCCGTCTCCGAGAGCAAAAATGTCCTCACGGTGACAGAACAGCCTTTGCGACAGTGCCTCGAGAGCGTTTCCCTTGTCGGCATAGCGTGAAACGTACTCGCAGAGTATGCCGTCGTCGTATGCACAGCGTGCGTCGGAGGGACACATACCGGTCTCTTTGCCGTCGGAGATGTCTATTCCGATTTTGTAGACGCTTTCGCTTATGCCGTATACGTTGGTCACGGAAATCCCGGTCAGCGCAAATTCCGGCGCATACGTGAACCGTGTTGCACCGCCGTATATGTAAGCCTTGCCGGCGGCACAGAAGAACCCTCCGCCATGTCTTTTCGCTTCGTCGAAAAAGTGTGCGCACGAACTCTGCGACAGCGGCTTTCCGAACAGGTGTCTCCCGGCAAGAGTGCAGAGCGCACCGTCGTTTGATATGACGTAAAGAGTATCGGGAATGTCGCCGCCGAAAACTCTCTCTATGCTGTCGTAAGAGCGCCCGGAGGCGACGGCGGCAGTGACACCGTTCTCTGCAAGCTCCGAGAAAAACTCACGCACTTCTCCGCTTACGGTGCATTCTCCCTTTTTCAGTATTGTTCCGTCGATGTCGGTGATAAAAAGCTTCGGCATTGCCTTTTCCTTTCGTCTCGGTCGTTGTTTTCGGTTACCTGTCAAGCTCGTCAAGGTTGTACGGCGTATCCTGATATACGAAGTAATTGAGCCAGTTGGAGTACAGAAGATGAGCGTGACTGCGCCAGAAATTCTTGGGAGTGTTTTCGGGATTGTTGAACGGGAAATAGTTCTCGGGTATTTCGGGGTTTATACCTTTTGCAAGATCACGAAGATATTCGTTTTTCAGCGTGTCGGCGTCGTATTCCGAATGACCCATTACAAAGAAACGTCGTCCCGTGCGTGCGGCGGCAATGTAAACGCCGGCTTTGTCGGACTTTGAAAGTATCTCAAGGTGAGGACACTCCGCAATGCTTCTCTCCGTAACCTCGGAATTTCTCGAATGCGGTGCGAAGAACACCTCGTCAAAGCCTCTCACGAGCGGGTGCGACGGTACAATAACACGGTTCTCGTAGACGCCTGAAAGCTTTCTCGGAAGCTTTACCTTCGGAAGACCGTAATAGTAATAGAGAGCCGACTGCGCACCCCAGCAGATGAAGAACGAGGAGTATACGTGGGTCTTTGCCCATTCGTATATTTCGCATATCTCTTTCCAGTAATCGACGTCCTCGTATTCGAGATCCTCCACCGGCGCACCCGTGACTATCATTCCGTCAAAGCGCATATCCTTTACGTCGGAAAACTCCTTGTAAAACGACGTCAGGTGTTCTTGAGCGGTGTTCTTCGAGGTGTGGGTCGCCGTGTGAAGAAGCGTTATCTCTATCTGCAAAGGCGTGTTCGACAAAAGACGGAGTATCTGAGTTTCCGTGACGGCCTTTGTCGGCATGAGGTTGAGAAGAAGTATTTTCAGCGGACGAATATCCTGCGTTGTCGCACGCTTGTCGGTCATAACGAAAATGTTTTCTCTTACGAGCGTTTCGTGCGCCGGGAGAGTGTCCGGAATTTTAATCGGCATTTGCAGCATTCCCTTCGTATGTTCTCCCAATAATATACCATAAATTTCGTATCAATACAAGAACGGCGCAAAAAGTTTAACAAAAAGAATACAAATGCGGCGACCAATGTACGTTTATGAATGAATAAAACGCAAAACACCGCAAAGAATACTTGTGTGGCAAAACACGCTGAAAGGAGAATCGGTATTATGTTTATGCACGCAAACAAAGAGGACATCGCCGCCGGAATGATAGCCGGCGTAATACTCGGCACGGCAGTCGGCGTCGCCGCAAAGGCAATGTGTGACTGCGGAAAAAAGTCGTATACGCAGAAGCTTATGGAGGACGTGAAGAAAAGCACGGCGAAGCTTTTGGGATGTATGAAGTGATACGCCGCAGACACGTTTTTTTTCGCCTCGGAGCATATCCGGGGCTGCTTTTTTGCAGGATTCCGCACTTTTTTCGGCACTTTGCGTTTTAACGAAAATTGTTGTCGAAAGCCACCTTTGTAAAGGAAAAATTACCTTTTTTACGATAAATTTTCTTTTTTGCGCCAAAAAGGTTGACTTCCGGCTCGGAATATGGTATAAGTGTGTCGTAAGCAATGACTTACATTCATTTTACGCTTTTCGGAGAAAGGGATGATGACATGGATTTTAAAGGCGTTCCGGCAAACAAAGAACCGTCAGAAGGTATGAAGAAACTTCTTGAAGAAACGCTTTCGTCGGAGAACGGCAAAAGCGCGGAGAGAGAAAAGCTCTTGTTTATTATCGTCGGCGACCTCACCTTCGGCGCAAAATACGGAGAAACGCTCCTTGCGGCAACCGATAAACGTGCGATTTCGATAGACCCTTCGGCTGCGGAGGACAAAAAAGTGCGGATAATACCGTACACGGACGTCGAAAGCGCAAAGGTCAAGCGAATGTACGGAAACGCAAGACTCGTCGTGAATACCGTCGGCGGAGAGAAGATTGAGTTTTTCCGCTTTACGTATTCGGTTGCGACGCTCTGCGACATGGCGGCGGCTTTTATGGAGAACCTCGGACACGGAGAGCCGCTTGAGCGTGAATACGACGTTGTCTGCGCAACCTACGAAAAGATGATGAACGTCTGTCCCAAGTGCGGCAGAACGCTCCTTCACCCCGGTGCGGAGTGCATCAACTGCCAGTCAAAGGGCAAGATAATGAAGAAGCTTTCAAAGTACGTGAAGCCCGAGATAGGCAACCTCATACTCTGTATGTTCCTCTCGGTTTTCTCGACCGGAATGGCACTTCTGCCGCCCTACATAACAAAGAACCTCGTCGATGATATCCTGCCGAACAGCAATATGCAAAAGCTCAAAGCCGTGGTTCTTATCCTTCTGTCTGCGTACCTTCTTCAGCACCTTATCGGCATCGTGCGGGGCTACAGACTCCGTGTCAGCGGCGATAAGATAGTTGCGGAGCTGCGAAACGACGTTTACCGCAAGGCACAGCACCTTCCCATGAGCTTTTACGACAAAACCTCGACAGGCTCGGTTATCAACCGCATAAGCGGAGACTCTTCGACCATTCAGTCGTTCATGCTCCGAATAACCCAAGAGGTCGTCGTGCAGTTTTTCCTCATGATAGGCATTATCATAATAATGTTCGTCATGAACTGGAAGCTCACGCTCCTTTCTCTCATACCGATACCGATAGTCGTACTCGGCTCACGCTACTTTAACCGCAAGATATTCCCGTATTACCGCAAAATATGGCGCAGATGGTCGGCGGTTGTGTCTATACTCACCGACTCTCTGCCTTGCATAAAGGTTGTAAAATCGTTTGCCGGAGAGGACAGAGCGGTAGATAAATTCTCCGACTACAACAAGGAGTGGCTGAGAGTCGATACGCAGTCGGCAAGAATATCGACGGCATTCCCGAATATCGTTTCATTCTTCGTAAACTGCGGCTCGCTTCTTATATGGTTCGTCGGCGGTACGTGGGTCGTAAACCTCGAGGGAGGACTCACGGTCGGCGTGCTTGTGTCGTTCCTCTCGTATGCTTCGATGTTCTACGGACCGGTTAACTTCTTCGCAAACCTAAGCGACGCATACCAGCAGGCGCTTTCGGCGGCAGAACGAATACTCGACATTCTCGACGCCGAGGAGGAAAACGACAGAGGAAGCGGAAACCGTCCCGAGATAAAGGGAAAGATAGAGTTCAAGAACGTAAACTTTGCCTTTGACCGCACGAAGATGACCCTGTCGGATATAAACCTCACAATTGAGCCGGGAGACATCGTGGGTATCGTCGGCACAACGGGTTCGGGAAAATCGACGCTCATTAACCTTCTCTTACGCTTCTACGATAAGTATGAGGGCGAAATACTCGTTGACGGCGTCAATATCAAGGATATCGACCTCGAATATTACCGCTCCAGAATAGGCTACGTACAGCAGGAACCGATGATGTTCCGTGACACAATCTTCAACAATATCGCATACGGCAAGCCGGACGCACACGTCGAGGAGGTAATTCACGCCGCAGAGATAGCGAACGCACATGAGTTTATCGCACGTCAGCCGGACGCCTACGACTCAATGCTCGGCGAGAGGGGCATAGGACTTTCGGGAGGTGAGCGTCAGCGACTCTCTATAGCGAGAGCGGTTCTCAAAAATCCGAGTATGCTCATATTCGACGAAGCGACGGCGTCGGTTGACTCCGAAACCGAGAATATGATTCAGGAGGCTATAGAACGTCTCATCAGCGGCAGAACGACTCTCATGATAGCTCACAGACTCTCGACGCTGCGAAAGGCGAATAAGATAATCGTCGTCGATAAGGGACGCATTATCGAGAACGGAAGCCACGAAGAGCTTATGGCACTCAAGGGTAAATACTATAAGCTCGTCGAAATACAGTCGATGTCCGAGAAGATAAGAAAGAGCAAAGAGGAGGAGAATTTTGAATAATGGCAAGACGATATATTGACGGCGACGAAGCCAAATTCACAAAGCGTGATATGTGCGTTGTGGACGTTGAGTTTTACGGCGGCGAGAAAATCGAGAACCTTGAGCCGAGAAGACTCTTCCCCGTAAGCGGACTCAGACGCTACATAACTCTCCTTGACAGCGAGGGCAAGGAGCACGCAATCATAAGAAACCTCGATAACCTCATGCCGGAGTCGAAAGCGGTTATAGAAGAAGCACTGAACGAATATTACCTCATACCGAAAATAACGGCACTTACCGAGGTGAGCGAAAAATTCGGCATACTCAAATGGACGGTCGATACCGACAGGGGAGAGCAGACCTTCACAATACGCAACCGTCATAACGACATAAAGGTGCTTTACGACGGAAGAGTGCTTGTCAGGGACTCAAACGACAACAGATATGAGATACCCGACTACAGAAGACTCGACCGCCGCAGCATAAAACTGCTCAATTCCGAAATATAATCTGACAGAACAGGAGAATAAATATGAAACTTGTACTTGCGATAGTAAACAACGAAGACAGTGCGGTCGTCGCCTCCGCGCTTACGGCAGAGGGCTATTTTGTGACAAAGCTCTCGACAACCGGAGGTTTTCTCATGATAGGAAATACAACTCTTCTCATAGGAACCGACGACGACAAGGTCGAAAACATCAAGGAAATACTCAAAAAGCACAGCTCTACGAGAACCGCCGTAAATCCGACTCATGCCGCATACGGACGCGGACTTTCCCACGACGGGCTTCCCGATGAGGTAAAGGTCGGCGGCGCAACGTATTTTGTCCTCAATGTAGAGGAACAGGGAAAAGTTTGACCGGCGAAAACGAGAGCGGCTAGACTTGACAAAGTTGTGTTTTCGGTGTATAATTAACTGCAAGTATGTTTGTACTGTGAAATGCCGACGATACAGAAATAATATGATGCGTGGTGAACAAAATGAATATTTTTCCCGCACCGTCGAAGTGCGAAAAGAAAGAGGGAGCATTCACTTTTTCCGAAAATGATACGCTCTTTCTTATCATAGACAGCGGCGTAAAGAACGCAGACTTCAGGAATAAATGTTCCGAGCTTTGGAGTAATTTTACTGCCGGGAAAGCGCATCTTGAGGTGGTCGAAAAAAACGGTATTCCGTGCCGTGCGGCAATTGCAAAAAGTAGGGACTGCTTTCCCGAGGATGAAAGTACGGAATATGAATATGTTATTCGCTGTACCGAAAACGCCGTGAATATCGCATATTCCTGCGAAAACGGTCTTATTCACGCTTTCTCGACGCTTTTGCAGATTATTTCGCCGTACAGCAATGCAAACGGGAGCTTTTCCGTGCCGTGCTGCGAGATATCCGACAGACCCGTTCTCAAACTGCGCGGAATACACCTTTGCGTGTTCCCCGAAACTTCGCTTCTCTTTCTCAGAAAAGCGGTAAGGCTCTGCGGACTTCTCAAATATTCCCATGTCATTCTCGAGTTTTGGGGAATGTACAGATACTCATTTATGAAAGAACTCGGCTGGAGCGACGGATATACTGCCGCAGAACTGCGTTCCGTCATTGAGGACGGCAGAGCATTGGGAATTGAGTTTATACCGATGTTCAACCACCTCGGTCACGCTTCTCAGTCGCGCTTTAAGGCAGGAAAAAACGTGCTTCTCGACAACGCTCCCGAATACGAGGAATACTTTGAACCGGGCGGCTGGACGTGGAAGGTGTCAAAGCCCGAGGTGAAAGAGCTTCTGCGTTCGGTGCGATCCGAGCTTTGCGGACTCTTCGGCAAGGGCGAATATTTCCACGTAGGCTGTGACGAAGCGTATATCTGCGACGGACTCGACAAAGGTCTTGACGAAAAACAAAACCGTGAATTTACTGATTTTCTCAACGAAACGGCAGCAGATATAGAGAGCCATGGCAGAAAAATGATAATGTGGGGCGATATGTTCCTCGACAAGAACGCATTTCCGTTCCCATACTGTTCAAACATTTGCTTCCGCTGTACGGACACTGTGAGCAATCTTGAAAGGCTGAATCCCGGAATAATCGTTGCCGACTGGCAGTATAACGTCGGTGCGGATAAGGACGACACCGTGAAGTACTTTGCCGAACACCGCCGTGCAGACACGCTCATTCTCTCACCGTGGGAGGGATACGAAAACGTGAGTGCGGCGGACAACATAAAAGGTCGCTGTACACTTGCGAAAAAACACGGACTTTTGGGTGTTGTCGCAACGACGTGGAATACCGTCAACCGCGATATGCGAAATCTCATATACGCCGCCTGCGAGATGTGGTCGGAAAACGAAGGATATGCAGATCTGCGCACATGGGAGGTTTATAAGTGCATCGGCATGCAGAATCTGAGAAAGCTCATGCCGAGCGGCGGCGACAGGGAAAAAGCCGGTTGGTTCGAGGGCGAAAACACTGTAGCTTACGTATAAGTGCGTTTTCGGTGATACCGCAAATGCACATGATAAATACATTTACCGAAAGGAAAACAGAAGATGAAAGTAAGATTTCAAATGGAAAATGGCAAAACAAGCGGCGAAGGACTATATGTCGGAGTACAAAAAGAGTGTGCTCAAAGACAAGTACTTCAAAAAATCTACGGCGAAGGTGAGTTAAAAAACAACGCTCCGGGGCTAAAAAAGTCTCGGAGCGGAGGGCAGAATTTTTGTTACACGGGATGTTACACAGCACTGTTACACAGGGAAAAAGGCGTTTGTGTGTAACATTTCGGTATGTTACACAGTTACGAACAACCGTTCTTGCGTAACATTCTGTGTAACACGAAAAAGCACGCTGTTACGGGGGTTTCAGAGGATTTGTTACAATGTTACACTATTTTTTATAACATTATAAAATTAAAGAATATAAAGGAAATACACGTTATAATCCTATGTACGCATATATGTATGGAAAAAGTGCGCAACATTGTAACTTTCGGTCTAAAACGAAAAATCCCCCGGGACGCTTACACGACCGGGAGCTTCATCGCTATCACAAACACGAGGGGTTCGGATAATATTGTTTTGGCTGCCGAACTAGGATTCGAACCCAGACAAACAGAGTCAGAGTCTGTCGTGCTACCTTTACACAATTCGGCAATATTGGTTTGCGGTTGATTTGTTGTCTTTCACTCAACAAATGGTATTATATCACACGAAAAGCGATTTGTCAATAACTTTTGAGAAAAAAATGTCGTTTTTACTTTTTGCATAATTTTGTAAACTATCAAGACGACAATGTATATAATTTTAACAACGAGGCAGGCGGCTCTGCCCATTTATACGAAAAATTTTAGACTCACAGGCATTTTTGAAAGAAAGGCATGGTACAGACATGAACAGAATACGCTTCGCTTCTCCCTATGACGCAATGGAAATCCTGAAAATATACTCCCCATTTATAAAAATGACGGCGTTCACGTTTGAATGCGACGTTCCGAAACCGTATGAGATGAAACGCAGAATATCGAGCGTCGGCTCACGTTTCCCGTGGCTTATTTGCGAGATAAACGGAGAAACCGCAGGCTATGCCTTTGCAACCTCGGGAAAGCAGAAAGGAGCGTACCGCTGGAACGCCGAGGTCGCCGTCTACATAAAAGAGGACTACAGGCGCTGTAATATCGCCTCGGCTCTTTATTACGCCGTTATCGAGCTTCTGAAGCTCCAGGGGTATTACAACGTCATTGCCTACATAACGATACCGAATGAGAGCAGCGAGCATTTTCACCGTGCCTTCGGCTTTGTGAAGTCCGGAGAGCTTTCGCACGTCGGATATAAGCTCGGTAAGTGGTACAGCGTCGCAATATACGAAAAACAGCTCCGCCCCATAACCGAGAATGATGCCGAGCCGCTTCCCGTAAAAGCAATTACCGAAATAGAGGAAAGCGACTCCGAACACATTTTTACAAACGCATTGAAAATCGTTCGCTTCGCCAAAGCGTAGAGCGTTGCGGAAAAGAATAAAGAAGCTGCGGAACGGAGAACCGAACCGCAGTTTTTGCGTTTGCCGCCTAATCAGACGATTTCAATATCAAATTCAAAGAGTTCGCCGAAGTCGGCACGCCCGATTGCCGTAAGCCTTGCGGAGAATTTTCCCGATTCCGACAACTCCATGCTTCCTGCGGCTGTTCCGTCCGCAAGGTAGGGGACATCCTCCGAAAAGTAAAGCCTGCCGTGCGAGCCTCCGAATGAGTACGCTACAGCCGCACAACCGTCTCTGTCGCCGGAGAGCCACTTTGCCGCCGCAAGATTGCCAACGCTCGCCTCAACCCTGTAAGCACCCTTCGGGAGCCTTAAAACGCCTCTGTGAGCCGGATAAACGGTATATGCGCCGTCCTTGCCGGTGAAGCGTATGTAATTGAATTCGCCGTTGAGATATTTGAGCGGTCCGTACCCTTTGAACTCCGCATTTCCGCAAAGCACGAGCGGCGTGTCGGCAGAGGTCGTACCGTCTCCGGGGGTCTTGAACTCAAACGAGCCGCCCTTTTTGTCCGCACGCTCAGCCGCACGAAGCCCCGGACCGGGTACACGGTCGTTCCCGATTGCCTTGTTCTCGAGCATTGCACGGTCACGTACAAACTTGTTGAAAGTACCATCGCCGAAGATTATTTTGCACCATGCTGCAAGCTCACCCTCCGGGTCAACCTCGACGTACTCCGTTTTGCGGCTGTCCGCTCTTTCTCCGAGAAACCATGTTCCTATGTCGGCGTAGTCCTCGGCGGCAGGGCGAAGCGTACCGTCGGGGTTTACATATCCGCAGTCGCTGTGTTCCGTGAATCGGAAGCCGCCGGCGTAGAACCACGGGAGCGTGCCTTTGACATCGCACAGACGGAACATTTTGTGAAACTGCTCTTGGTACAGCCGCTGTTCTTCAAGTCGGGAATCGAGAGGCCGGTTGTCTTCGGCGTTCCAAAGTATCTTCGTTCCGACCGCAAGTCCGCTCATTCCGGTAAGGTTCATGCCGTATTCGACCCATGTTACGGGTTTTCCGCCGCTGACATATGACGCCGCACGGTCAAGAGCCGCCGAAGCGTAGAGACCGTATTTGTCTCCCGTGAAGGTGTATGCCTCAAGACACATGAAATCACGGTATTTCGCTGTTGGTGAGAGGAAAAGGTTGGGACTTTTGTCTCCGTGAACGCCTATGCGGTTAGTGTACAGATGATTGCTGTCGTACTTTTTGAGTGCGGTTACGGTGTCGTTCCATTTGCGGCATATCGTGTCGGTGAGAAAGCGGGTGAAAGCAGCCATTTTTTTGCGGCTCTTTTCAATCGACCTGTCATAATTGACCCTTGACGGGCATATCACCGTTCCGCTTTCGCTCCTGTCGAGCGGCTCACCGAAGCTTTTCTCGGCGTTTTCGAGACTTCCGTACTGCACCCTGAGCCAGCGCACCCAGTCCTCGGAACGTCTAACGGAGTTTGTGTCTATGACGAAGCTCTCGCCGCCCTCCCAGAAAATGTCGTGCGCAAGAAGCGTGGGATCGTCGGCGACGTTTAATCTCTCCATAAACTCCGCAAACGCCTTTTCACTGCTCTCGTTGAAAAATAGGGGATTTGTAATGTTGCAGAAGCTCATCATGACACGCAGTCCGAGTCTTGCGCACCTTGCGAAGAAATCACGCAGAGGGTCAATAACGTTGTCGAAGGAGTTGCAGTCGATTCTTATCGAGACTGTGTTCATTCCGAGGTTCTTCATGTGCCGCAGATCCTTTTCGACCTCCGAAGCAATGTAATTCGATTTGTCGAACGCACCTCTCCAGTAGTCGTTCAGCTCAAGACTTACGTGATACAGCGGAAAGTAGTTGAAGCCATACATATACCACTTCTTGTCACCAAGCATGAAGTCGCCGTTTTCGACACGGATAAAATCGTTTCTGTCGGTGGAATGCACTCCGTTTGTGACGAATATTTCTTCTTCGGCTCTGTCGAGTACTCTTCCGGTCGCCGCCTCCGTAAGCTCTGTCTTGAAGATGTACGTCCCCTCGGGAAGAGAGGGAAGCTCGTCATGCACTTCGGTATAGTTCTGTCCCGTCGCAAGCACCTTTCTTTCGACCGATATATCACCGACCGAAAACCTCACCGTAACCTCGGTGAAATCCCTCGACGCACTTATGATTTTAGCACCGACTTTCATCTTTTCTCTGGGGCGGATAACGTATTTTTCCGTGCCTGCTTCAAAGAGGAATATGCCCGTGCCGAGGGAACGCATCATGTCCGAAATGAGTTTTTCCGCACCGATGTCAAGCGCCGTTTCGAGAGAAAAGCCTATGACCGCAACCTCGTTTCCGAGTGTTATCGGAGATACGTTTCCGTGGCGTGTGCCGGGAGTGCAGACAAGATGCCCTATCGAATCGGACAGCACGAAATACGCACCGTATGACATACCCGGACGGTCGTTTTCTGTTCTGTCGCTTCTTTCGATACCGAGTATCGGGAGCATTCTGCACCTGCGGTTCATTCCGAAACCTGCACCGTCCGGACGAACATTCGGACAAATTGCATACGGTATATTTCCGGAAACCTCGGCGTCGGTTACCACTTGCGGAAGAGTCCTTAAAACGTCGGCGTCCTTTATTTTGTAGGTCTTGTAAAGAGGACTTACCCCCTCAATGTGTATCGAATCCTCCGTCAGGTCGTCGAGTCCGAACAGCGGACCTCCGAAGATAAACAGACGTCCGTTCTGCGTAAGATATCTCTCGAGAGGTTCTTCAAGGCTGCGAGGAAGCTTTGCCGCATCGCATATAACCGTGATACCGCCTATTCTCTCTCCGGCGTGCGAAGCAAAGTATTCCTCCGATACCTCATATACATACCACCCGTCCGCTCGGAATATGTCCGCAAGCATTTTTGCCGTTTCATCGTCAACGCCGCACCGCAAAAGCGCTATTGTCTTGTCGTAGTACATCAGCAGGCGTCCGATTTCGGCATTTTCGGCTCTGTCGGTTGTGTTTTTCATGTTGTTCTCCTTTCGGTTCTCACTGTGTTTACACTACATATAATAGCACCCGGAAGATAAATAATCAATGTACGAATACAACACTTTCATGTAAAAAATCGCAATCGTGCGAAAATTATACTTGACATTGCTGTGCGTGCATAATATAATAGTGACAGGAATGATGAATGAGATGATACGGAGAACCGCAATATGCCTAATGTACAAAATCTGAATATTGATTTGCTCAGAGCTTTCAGAAGAACGAGAGTTGACAGAGTGTACGAATGCCCCTCGAGAGACGCCGACGGCATAATCTGCTACATAAAGGGAAGTCAGCACTTTGAGTTTGAAAGCGGCGAGAAAATCGAAGCGCACGCCGGAGAGACGCTGTATCTTCCGTATCGCTCGAGGTATAGAAACTGCGTGCCTGACCCGGATACCGAGTACCTCCAGGTCGATTTCATCGTAAAGAGGGGCGGTTCGGGTGCGCCGCTTTTCGATAAACCTTACCT
>CAKSCN010000046.1 GCA_934444485.1 uncultured Eubacteriales bacterium
GTGCAAAGGCAGCGACCGTAACGGAGCATGAAATTATAACGTCGGACAGCCTTACATGAAAAAAAGAGAGAAAGTTTTGCTTGTTTTCGAGCCAGTATTCTTTAATTTCGTCGATTTTGTTTTTAATATTCATCATAGCCGGAGAATCCTTTCGCCGCTTTGCATCGGCGTAAAAGTACAATATGCCGAAGTAGGCTTTGAATGAACACCTGCCGTACTTCGACATATATTATACCGCTCCATATGCAGTTTTTCCGAAACGTATAAGTAAATTTCTGTAAATATTCGTTTGACGCAGGAACGGTAAATTCCGCCGCAAAGCCGCAAAGGACATTGCAAAACGGTTCCTTTGATTATTTCTTGGAATTTTTCGAGGCATTGTAAACTCCGTATACAATCACTGCAACAAGAGGGATTACAATGAGTGCGCCCGCAAAGATAGCGAGACCGAGAATTGCGTTCACTTATGAAGCACCGCCTTTCGTTTCATCTTATATACATTATATCACAAAACGTGATAAGGCGGTGTTAAAATCATGCCCGTATCCGCTAAGATTTCGCTAAGAAACGGATATCAGTGCATAAAAAGAAGCACCCGCTTTTGCACGGGTGCAGGAGGTAAATAAAATTACTTGTAAAGCTTTCTCAGCTTTCGTCTGCCGTGACGGAAAGCTCGGGTGACTTCGCCGTTGGATCAGCCGATACGCATTTTCGCATTACGTAAATGAAAGTTATGCAGTGGAGAATATCGACGATGAACCACGAAACCGGGTAACACATATAGAGCCAAACGGTGTTGTCGAAATACGGATAAACAAGGTATATCCATATAAGCCTTATGCCGCAGACGCCGACAACGCTTGAAATCATCGGTACGAGCGAGACACCCATTCCGCGGATTGCGCCGACAAGAACATCAAGCCAGCCGCACAGGAAGTAAGGTCCTGCGATAACGAGAAGACGCTTTGTTCCTTCGGCGACCGTCGCAGCAAAATTCGCATCTGCCTTAATGAAGAAGCCGAAGAGCGTTTCCGAGAAGATATTAACAAGTCCGCCGAAGGTGACGCCGGAAAGCGTAACGAGCGCAAGGCAGATGAACACGGTTTTCTTCGCACGGTCGAACTTCTTTGCGGCGTGATTCTGACCGACGAACGCAAGGGTTGTGTGGTAGAACGAGTTCATCGAAATGTACACGAAATTCTCTATGTTCGACGACGCAGTTCCTGCAGCCATTACGATAGGTCCCTTTGCGTTGATTGCCGACTGAAGCAGCGTGTTCGAGAGAGAGAATGTTACGCCCTGTATACTCGACGGAATACCTATTCGGCAAATCTGCAAAATTATGTCTTTATGTAAACGTATTTTCCCAAAATGAAGCTTAATGCAGTCGTCGGAACGAAGGAGAAGAATTGTTATAAGCACCGCCGAAAGGAGGTTTGCGCACGTTGTCGCAATGGCAACTCCGGCAACTCCGAGGTGGAAGCATATAACCGTGACGAGGTTGAGCACAATATTGAGAAGTCCCGATACAACGAGGATAATAAACGGGTTCTTCGTGTCGCCGGCGGCTCTTACTATACCCGAAACGAAGTTGTAGGTCATCTGGAAGGTCATTCCGGCAAGGCAAATGCGCATATACATTGAAGCGTCGCCGAGAATTTCCGGGGGGCATTCAAGCATTTCAAGCAGGTTGGGGGTGAGGATAAAACCTATAGTGCCTATAACGAAACCTGCTATGATTCCCGTTGCGAAAGAAGTGTGAACGGCACGGCTTACCTCGTTTTTATCTCCGGCCCCGTAGAAACGTGCAACGACAACATTTGCGCCGGCGGAAAGTCCCATGCAGATATTAACGAACAGGTTCATGAGCGCTGTGGTTGAGCCGACGGCGGCGAGCGCATGAGTGCTGTTCTCGGCAAATTTTCCTACAACAATAATATCCGCAGCGTTATAAGCAAGCTGCAGAAAACCCGAGAAAATAATCGGGAGCGTGTATACAATAATCTTGCCGAGAAGAGGACCGTTGAGCATATCCACTCTCGACTCGGCTTTTGCAGTCTTTACAGCCATTTTTCCTCCGTAAAATGAAATAATCAGATAGCATTACAGCTTGATATTATACTCCGCAAAGTGCTGAAATTCAACAGAACAATAATAACCATATGTTAACATTTGACTACAAACACGGTAAGTTAAAACCGACGCCACGGGAAAGCAATACCCGAAGCGCCGATGTGTAATTCAGTCAAAAACAAAAGAGATACTTCTCGTACTCTGATTCCACGACACCGTTCCGAAAGGTGAAAGAGCGTCGATGAATATGATTGTCGAGCCGCCGACGTTGAAGCTCTGAACCGGTGCGCCGTTTACATACGTCTTTATATCGGTAAAAAGAACGTCCATAACGGGAGTGCCGCTCGGTTTTGTCTGCGCCTCGGGAGTAAAGCTTGCCGTGACTCTTCCGCTTCCCTTTGAAACAGAGAGCGTGCGGTCGGAGCCATTCCACGCAACGCTAAAACCATAGCCTGCAAGCTCTTCCGCAAGAACCGCCGTATTGCCGGCGATGTTGTAGCTCTTTACCGGAACACCGTTGATGTATGCCTTGATATCAGTGGCAAGAACGTCGTTTATCTTGTCGCCTATCTTGGGTACGGCTAAAGTGAAATTCCACGTTTTTTCCTGAAGAAGCTTTCCGCCGTAAGCCGAGACAACACGCAGTGTGTGAGCACCGTTCGAAAGAGCCGAAAGGTCGAGTGTCTTTCTGTACGGAATGGTATCGCTCACTGCGACAAGGTTTCCGTCAATGTAGTACTCTGCGCTCGGCTCGTAGACGGCGTAATTCTTTATATAAGTACTTACCGGAAGCGTCGAGTCATAGACCGTGAAACCGTCTGTAAGCTCCTTGTACGCTACTGCGTCATCCGCTTTTGATATGTCGGTCACAAAGTGCTTTCTTGTTGCAATCTCCTTATATAAGCTTTCGAGACCGGGCGCACCTGTGAGTGAATAGCAACCAACCTCGCCGGGACGGTTCGAATTGAAGTGTGCTATCATTTTTACCTCGGGGCATACCATCGGAACATACTCGTAAATTTTGCGCATTGCCGAGAGTGCGTATAAACGCGTGTCCTCGCCGGTCGCATTGCCAAAGTTTACCTTGTACGATGCTCCGCACTCGGTTATCATAACGGGTTTTCTTGCGTGAAAAATATCACAAAGCTCGCGAAGCGGTATAACAGGATCAGCCGCAGGACCTTTGTAGTACATTGTGTCGCATATGTTGTTGAGAAATGCCTGATCTCCCGTGTAAACCGTGCCGCCCTGGTGCATATCGGCATAGAAGCACATTCCGACCCAGTCAACATACTCGTCGCCGGGGTAGTAGTCCATGTAGTTTACGCCGGAGTGCGAAACGTAGTTTAGTCCCCATACCATTGCGACGTTTTTGCACTTGCCCTTGATTATGCCGGATACCTTTCTGAACGCCGCAATATATTCGTTCGGAGTACACATATCCGTCCAAATGTTCATTTCTGCGCCGAATCTTACGAATATCTGAACGTCGCTGTACTGACTCGCAAGATTTGCAACATATTCCGCCTCGGAGGTGAAGTCCGTGTTCCTTATGCCGCTTCCTTCGCCGTTAACATTCATCGCATAGAGAAGCGCCTTGCCGTCACGGCGTGCTATTCCGAGCATACCGGGAAGATCTCCGTAGCAGAGAATCGCAGTGTCGAAATCATAGGGCGTCGCCGTGCAGGTGGAGAGGCGTACTCCCTTTGACGGCTCGTGAAGCGCACCGAGGTAGGATTGATACTTATCGGTCTCGGTGTAAAGACGCATCTCGTTTCCGTAATGCTTTAGCTTTGCCTTTGCGGCGGCAACGACGTTTGGATCGGTGAAGTACGATTCGTTCTCGATTACTTTTTGAATGGCGCTCATCGCTCCGTTGTAGTCGCCGTTGTCTTCATAATCGTATATTGAATCAACGTAAGTCCAAGGGGTAGCCGCCGACAGCATAAACGGTACTGCGCAAAGAAGCGCAAGAAAAAGAGCCGTCAGTCTCTTTAAGGGTCGATTCATTTCTTTTCTTCCTTTCCGTCTGATGTGTTGATATCGTTTTTCTTCTTGCGGAGCATTCTCCGCTCCTCGGCAGTTCTCCACTCTTCTTTTTCAAGCTCTGTTTCGAGAATGAGTCCGGGGACGGGGGTAGGCTTTTCGTTTTCGTCGAGAGCGACAAGAATGATGTATGCACGGTTGATGAGTCTGCGAATGCCGGTTAATTCCTCGACAAAGGTTCTGACGCAAACCTCCATTGAGGTCCTGCCGACGTAAACTATCTTTCCCTGAAGCACAAGAGTGTCGTTTGCGTAAGCCGCCGCCTTGAAGTCGAGCGAATCAATAAACGCCGTGGTTACATTGCACCCGCTGTGACGCCTTGCAACAACAGCGGCGACAACGTCTATCCATTCCATGAGCTGACCGCCGAAAAGTCTGTTGTAGCCGTTAAGGCTTCCTTGTGTCAGCACCTGAACCTGCTCCGTGTACGAATCGGCTACCTTTTTCATCGGTCTGTCCATAGAGTACCTCCGTTTTTATTACTTTGTCTGCGGTTTGTAGCCGTCCTTGAGTCCTACTATGCGGATATAAGAATTTGCGTCGTGTATATCCTTTATGAAGTAGCCCGTGCGGACAAACTGATATCTTATGCCCTCGGGGTCGCTCTCGCCGGCGCATTCCATAACCGCATTCGGCATTTCTTTGAGGGAGTCGGGATTGAGGTAGTCTCTGAACGACTTGTCCTCGGGGATTGCACCCGTGTCTTCGATTGTGAAGAGGTAGTCGTAGAGCTTTGCGTTAAAGTGCTTTGCATTCTCAACGCTTACCCAGTGAATCGTGCCTCTTACCTTGCGTCCGTCGGTGGGCATTCCGTTTCCGGTCTCAAGGTCTGCCGTGCAGATAATCTTTTCGATGTTTCCGTCTGCGTCCTTTATTATCTCTTTGCACTTTACGATGTATGCGCCCATGAGTCTTACTTCACCGTCGGGCTTGAGTCTCTGGAACTTTGGCGGAGGATTGTCCGAGAAATCGCCTCTTTCGATGTAAAGCGTCTTTGTGAACGGCACCTTTCTCGTTCCGTCCTCGGGTCTCTCGGGGTTGTTGGGAAGCTCAAAATACTCGGTCTTTCCCTCGGGGTAGTTCTCTATCTCAATCTCAATGGGGTCGAGAACCGCCATGCGTCTCGTTGCCGTGGAGTTGAGTTCCTCACGGATGCAATGTTCGAGAAGTCCGATATCGCAGAGGGAGAGGGACTTTGAAATGCCGGAACGTTTTACAAACTCGAATATCGACTCCGGCGTGTAGCCTCTTCTTCTAAGAGCGCAGAGTGTGGGCATTCTCGGGTCGTCCCAACCGTCAACAAGCTTCTCTTCGACGAGCGCACGCAGATAACGCTTGCTCATAACAGTGTGAGTGACGTTCATTCTTGCAAATTCACGCTGAATCGGCACGGGTTCGGGGAATCCTACATTGTTTATTACCCACTCGTAAAGCGGTCTGTGGTTCTCGAACTCAATCGAGCAGAGAGAATGCGTGATACCCTCGGTGGCGTCCTGAATCGGGTGAGCGAAATCATAGAGAGGGTATATGCACCACTTGTCTCCCTGTCTGTGGTGATGCGTGTGGAGTATGCGGTAAATCGCAGGATCACGCATATTCATGTTCGGAGACGACATATCTATTTTCGCACGGAGCGTGTGGGTGCCGTCTGCGAACTCGCCGTTCTTCATTCTTTCGAAGAGGTCAAGATTTTCCTCGACGCTTCTGTCACGGTAGGGGCTGTTCTTGCCGGGTTCTGTGAGCGTGCCTCTGTATTCTCGCATTTCATCAGCCGAGAGATCGTCCACATATGCCTTGCCTTCCTTTATGAGCTTTACCGCATACTCATAGCAGAGGTCGAAGTAGTCGGAGCCATAGAATATGCCGCCCGTGGGTTCAGCACCGAGCCAGCGGAGATCCTCTTCGATTGACTTAACAAACTCGTCGTCTTCTTTTACGGGGTTTGTGTCGTCGTAACGGAGGTTGAAGAGTCCGCCGTACTTCTTTGCGGTCATTGCGTTGATGTATATCGCCTTTGCACTGCCGATATGGAGGTAGCCGTTGGGTTCGGGAGGAAAACGGGTGTGTATCTTTTTTACTCTGCCGTTCTTCAAATCTTCCTCTATTATTTCATGTATAAAGTTTGTGCTTGTCGTTTCTTCTGCCATCTTTATATCGTCCTTTCGTTGTGTGTTGGATTCACCGTCTTTTACTTTGCGGCATTTGCTATTCTCGCTTTTACCTCATCTTCGCCGAGAAGCTTGCATATTGTGCAGAGGTCGGGAGAATTTGCACGTCCCGTTACCGCAACTCTTATGAGGGTGGAAATGTCGGTGACAGAACCCTTGAAGCTTTCGGGAGATTCCTTGTACGCTTTCATGTCAGTTGTGTAGCCGTGCTTTTCAGAAAGAGCCTTGACCTTCTCGAACCAGCCGTTGTTGTCGTCAGCGGCACTGTAGAGGTCGGCGTACTCCGTGAGTATCGTGCGTCTTTCCTCAGCAGGAATATTTTCGGGATATTCGCTTTCGTCAACCTTGAAAAGCTCAGGGAAGAAGTACGAAACGAATGCCGGAACCTCTGCGTATGCCGCAAAGTCCTTTCTCGGCTTTTTTCCGCCTCTTCCTATTGCGAATATTGCCTTTGAGTATTCGGGGTCTCTCGATATTATTGCGTGAAAGTCCGGAGCGTATTCCTTCGACCATGCCTCAACGCCGCCGTAAACCTCCCCGGCACTCATCATGGATATAACGTTCTTTGATATGTCGTTGAGCTTTGCAAGGTCGAAGAGAGCACCTGAGGCACTCATCTTGTTTGTCGAGAACGGGAACTCTCTGTAGCTCTTGTCCTTGTTTGCACTTCTCCACTGTTCGTAGTTGGAATTGAGAAGCGTCATGAGATATTCGATAACCGACTGAACGGGATAACCTTGCGTGTAGTAGAACTCGAGCGAGCATTCGGGATCCTTTCTCTTCGACATCTTGCGCTTTGAACCAAGCTCTTCATCGAATTTGAGAACCTGCGAGGTGTGCGCAAATCTCGGTCGCTTGAAGCCGGTCGCCGCCCAAAGCTCAATGTGCCACGGGAGAGTAGAGAGCCACTCTTCGCCTCTTATTACATCGGTCGTGCGCATGAAATGGTCGTCAACAACGTGCGCAAAGTGATAGGTCGGTATGCCGTCAGACTTGAGAAGAACAAAGTCCTGATCGTTTTCCGGTATTTCAAGCTCACCCTTTATGGAGTCCTTGAACTTTATCTTCTTTTCGGGATTTCCCTCGGAGCGGAAACGGAGAACAAAGGATTCGCCGTCGTTTATGCGCTTTATAGCTTCGTCAATATCCATGTTGCGGTGATGCGCCCACTTGCCGTAGTAACCGAAGTTTTCCTTTGCAGCCTCCTGCGCCTTGTGTGCGGCTTCAAGCTCCTCAGCCGTGCAGAAGCAAGGGTACGCTCTGCCTTCGAGAAGAAGCTTCTTTGCGACTATGTGGTATATTTTCGCTCTCGCACGCTGTCGGTACGGACCGTATTCGCCAATTTCTCCGTCTGCGGTCGCGCCTTCGTCAAAGCCGAGTCCGAAGCCTCCGAGGTACTTTATTATCTTTTCGACAGCACCGGGAACCTCTCTCTTGTCGTCGGTATCCTCAATTCTGAGCATGAATACGCCGCCCTTTGTCGAATGAGCCACACGTTCGTCGGTTAAAGCACCGTAAAGGTTGCCGAGGTGCATTGAACCCGTGGGGCTGGGGGCAAGTCTTGTTACCTTTGCACCCTCGGGAATATTTCTCGGCGGAAATCTTTCTTCAAGACTTTCGACCGTGTCGTTCTCATCAAGGTCGGGAAAAATCAGTGCGGCAAGCTTTTGAAGCTTTTCGGTGTTCATTTCCATTTTGTTCTATCCTTCCTCTTTATAATGTACATTTGTATGTTAAAGCAGGTATGCCATTTCAAGCATAACCTCGTTCTCTGAGATGTCGTCGTTCGAGTAGAAGAAAATATTCGTTCCGGAGAATACAAATCCGCATTTTCTGTAAAAATCTATCGCCGGCACGTTGCAGGTCTGTGTCTCAAGGCTTATCATGCGAAAGTCTTCGCTTTCCGCAATCTCTTTCGCCTTGTTTATGAGAAGCGTTCCGATACCGTTGCCTCGTTTGTCCTCACGCACGAGAAGCTGAGTGATAATGAGTCTTGAGTTCCAGAACTCACGGTTTACCTCGAGATACGCCGACGGCTCATTTTCACCGTCTTCAAAATATCCGTATGCCGTGCATTCCTGCCAGTACTCCTGATAGAGCGTATCGTAGCTGTCGTGGAGAACGGGTTCGTCAAGCTTCTCTTTTACGTACTTAAAAACAATCTCGCCTTCGGTATCGTTTACGACCTCCGCTCTGTAGCCGTAATCCGAGCGGTATGTATAATGAAGCTCATGATAATCGTATTTCTCCTTAGGGAGTTCTCTTATTTCGTAAGACATACGCATCAGAGACTCTTCAGGAATCCCTCAAGACGGGAAGCAATTCTCTTGTGACCCTCGGCGTTCGGATGAAGTCCGTCGGGACAGAAGGTCTTTTTGCTTATTTCGAGATCCGGAACAATTCCGCTTGTCGAATAAAGGTCAAGTACGGGGATGCCGTAACTCTTGGCAACCTCCTTTATTACCTCGACGTATGTTCCGAGAGGTTCGGGGGTTGCGCTGTTGTTTGCTCCGCACGGACGTCTGTCGCCGCAGCGGTGGAGGGGAGTCATGAATACAATCTCCGAGGTCGGATACTTTTCGAGAAGCCCACGCATTAGTACGTGCAGTGCGCCGTAGAAGGTGTTTTCTGCACTTTCCGTGAAGTCGCCGAGATTTGCGTCGCCGTGACCGTAATCGTTTGTGCCGCCGAAAACAACGACAACGTCGGCATCATCGTCCATCTCGGAAAATCTGTCGCAGAACGCAGGAAGATTTTCGGTCATATAGCACGACTGACGTGCGATTCTCGTTGCGGATATTCCGTAATTTCTTGCCTCGGCAAGTCCGCACTTCGCTTTCAGCACATTGAGGTAAATTTTCTCGGCACTGTCAACTCCGACGCCTTGGGTTATGCTGTCTCCGAGAAAGTTGATTTTCTTTCCGTTAAGTTCCATGATACTATCCTTTCACGATTAAACCGCCGTACTTCGATAAGCTACGGCAATAATCTTCAAAAAACAATTATTCATGTTATTCTACCACATATAACCGCTAAAGTCAATATTTAAATGCAATTTTAGCACGGAAAACTGCATTTTTTGCATTCAAGGTTTTCTGAAATCGAATATTTACAATATTGACGCTCAATTTCAAAAAAAGTCTTGAATTTTCATTAAGTGTGTGGTATAATAAGAAATAATTGTGTGTGCGAAGGACTTTTGCGCATAACTTTTGTGAAAGGAAACCGTTAATACGGTCACGGCGAATACTTAAATTGAGTGGTAACGAAAAAATAAAAGTCGCTTTCATATCGCTCGGATGTCAGAAAAATCTCATCGACAGCGAAGTCATGATAAAGAAGCTTTCCGACGCCGGGATTGAAATAGTCGAAGAAGATATAAACGCAGACGTCGTTGTTGTCAACACCTGCGGTTTTATTGAGTCGGCAAAAACCGAAGCCATAGAAACAATCCTTGATGTCGCATGGCTCAAAGAAAACAGAAATCTTAAGGGAATTGTCGCCGCAGGCTGTCTTGTTCAGAGATATGCCGACACAATTCTTGACGAAATACCGGAAATAGACGCAATTGTCGGCGTCGGCAACCTTGACAGCATAGTCGAGGCGGTTCGTCACGCCTATGCCAAGGGCATGAAAAAGGTAGACTGCCCCTACAGAAGCGTTTCCGCACCCGAAGATCAGCCTCTCGGCGGCGACCGTGCGGTAAGCACACCCGAGTATACGGCATACATAAAAATATCCGAGGGGTGCGACAACAGATGTACCTACTGTGCGATACCGTCCATAAGAGGCAAATTCCGTTCACGTCCCATTGAGGACCTTGTAAAGGAAGCGAAAGAGCTTGCCGAAATGGGCGTAAAGGAGCTTATTGTTATCTCCCAGGACACGACGAGATACGGACGTGACCTTTACGGTGAGTCGAAGCTTCCCGAGCTTTTGCGTGAATTCTGCAAAATCGACGGCTTTAAGTGGATAAGGGTGCTTTACTGTTACCCCGAGGAGATAACCGATGAGCTTATAGACGTATTCGCAAACGAGGAAAAGATAGTTAAGTACCTTGAGATGCCGATTCAGCACATCTCCGACAACGTTCTTCGCCGAATGAACCGCAGGGGCGGACGTGAAGCGGTCGAGTCGGCCGTAAAGAGACTGCGTGAGAGAGTGCCGGGAATAGCGCTCAGAACGACGGTTATTGTCGGCTTCCCGGGAGAAACGGGCGATGACTTTGCAGAGCTTGCGGAATACCTCAAAGAGACACGCTTCGAGCGTCTCGGCGCCTTTAAGTACTCCGAAGAGGAGGGAACTCCGGCGGCGTCCTTTGGTGGCAAAATCTCCGAGGAAAAGAAAGAGCGCAGATATGACGCCGTGATGTCGAACCAGATGACGATACACGAGCAGTTCAACAAAAAGCAGATCGGAAAGGTTCTTGAAATTCTTTGCGAGGACTACGACAAGGTTTCCGAATGCTATTACGGCAGAAGTATTTACGACACCCCCGAAATAGACGGAAAGGTTTATTTCTCCGCAGAGAGAAAGGTGCGTCCCGGAGAATTCGTAAATGTGCGTATAACGGACGTTGTAGATTACGACCTCGTCGGAGAGCTTGCGGAGGCTTGATTTCTCTGTGTTTCATACGGTATACATATTTTGAAAGGAAGATTTGTCTATGAATTTGCCGAACAAACTTACGGTAATGCGTTTTGTTCTCGTCCCCGTGTTCATGATTTTCGTTCTCATGCCCGAGAGCGTAATGTCCGACACCGCATCACGATGTATTGCGGCTGTACTCTTCGGAGTCACAGCCTTGACCGACCTATTCGACGGCAAAATCGCAAGAAAATACAATCTTGTAACGAACTTCGGAAAATTCATGGATCCCCTTGCGGATAAATTCATGATATTCGGTGCGCTTCTCTCCATAGTCGCAAAGTACGACGACCTGCGAGGCGTCATGGTTTGGGTGGCGATAACCGTAATGCTCCGAGAGCTTGCGGTAACATCGATAAGACTTATCGCAGCAGGCACCTCGTCGGTTGTCATTTCGGCAAGTATGCTCGGAAAGATAAAGACCACTGTTCAGTGCATTGCGATAGAGATAACTCTTCTCGAACCGGTTATCTTCGGAAATATCGAGTTTTTCGCAAAGTATTATCCGCTTACTTGGTTCAGTATGATTTTGCTGTTGTTCTTCACACTCTATTCGGGTATCGACTATATTGTAAAATATAAGGACTTTTTGAAGGACGCAAAGTGATGCGATGCCCTCCGAAAGTCTGCAAAGAGATTAAGGAGTAACAGCTTTGTTTAAGAATCTTATCTACGACATAAATTCCATTAAGGAGCGTGACCCGGCAGCGAGAACAAGCCTTGAGGTTTTCTTCGTCTACTCGGGACTTCACGCAGTTATCTACCACAGAATAGCTCATTGGTTTTTCAAACACAAAATGTTCTTTATCGCACGCATGATTTCGCAGAATGCAAGATTCCTCACAGGTATCGAAATTCACCCTGGTGCGACTATCGGCAAAGGTCTTCTCATCGACCACGGCTCGGGAGTCGTAATCGGCGAAACCGCTGTCGTGGGCGACAACTGCACGATATATCAGGGCGTGACTCTCGGCGGTACGGGTAAGCATACCGGAAAGCGTCATCCGACAATAGGCAACAACGTCATGATCGGCTCCGGTGCAAAGGTTCTCGGTCCGTTCAAGGTCGGCGACAATGCCAAAATAGCGGCGGGTGCGGTTGTACTTGCGGAGGTGCCGGCAAACTGTACGGCTGTGGGAGTACCGGCAAGAATAATCTACCCCGACGGCAAAAAGAACTGCGCAGAGGCAAAAAAGAACGACCTCGACCAGATACACATTGCAGACCCCGTTTCAATCGAGCTTTGCCGCCTCCAGTCGAGAGTTGAGCATTTGGAGGAGCTTCTCAAAAAATACGAGAACGCCGCCTCGGATACGAAAAGCAAATAAGTCTAAAGGGAAGGGACATATATGAAACTTTATAATTCACTCACTCATACAAAGGACGAATTTGTTCCGCATACACCGGGAAAGGTGACAATGTACACCTGCGGCCCTACGGTATATCACTATGCCCATATAGGTAACCTCCGCACCTACATCATGGAGGACATTCTCGAAAAGTATCTCAGATATGCGGGATATGATGTTAAGCGTGCCATGAACATAACCGACGTCGGACATCTCACGAGCGATGCGGATACCGGCGAGGATAAGATGCTCAAAGGTGCGAAACGTGAACACAAGACGGTTCTCGAGATTGCGAAGTTCTATACAGACGCATTCTTTGACGATTGCAAAAAGCTCAATATCAAGTACCCCGACGTTGTCCAGCCTGCGACCGGCTGCATAGACGAGTTTATCAAGGTCATATCTTCGCTTATCGAAAAGGGTTTTGCATACGAAGCCGGCGGAAATATATACTTTGATACCTCGAAACTTAAGCAGTATTACGTTTTCAACAACTTTGAAGAGCATGACCTCATGGACGGCGTCAGAGAGGGCGTCGAAAAAGACGACAACAAGAGAAACAAAGCGGACTTCGTTCTTTGGTTCACAAAATCCAAATTCGACGACCAAGAGCTTAAGTGGGACTCTCCGTGGGGAGTGGGTTATCCCGGCTGGCACATTGAGTGCTCCTGCATATCGATGAAATACCTCGGAGAATATCTTGACATTCACTGCGGCGGTATCGACAATGCATTCCCTCACCATACAAACGAAATTGCGCAGAGCGAAGCGTATCTCGGACATAAGTGGTGCAATTTCTGGTTCCACGTTCTCCACCTCAATACGGACAGCGGAAAGATGAGTAAATCCAAGGGTGAATTTCTCACGGTTTCTCTCCTTGAATCCAAGGGTTACAGCCCCATAGTCTACAGATATTTCTGCCTGCTCTCGCACTACAGAAAGTCGCTTGTATTCTCGTATGAGAACCTTGACAACGCAAAGGCGGCATACGAAAAGCTTATAGCGAGAATAGCGAAACTCGAGAATAAGGGCGAGGTTGACGGCGAGGCATACGAAAGCCTCAAAGCTGCATTTGCCGAAGCTATGGACAACGATCTCAACACATCGCTTGCAATAACGGCTCTCCACGCCGTACTCAAATCCGACGCAAACGACGCAACAAAGCTTGCGCTTATAGCGGACTTTGACAAGGTTCTTTCGCTTGACCTTATAAAGAACGCCGAAGCCTTCAAGGAAAATGACGGTAAGCCGGAGAACAGCGTTGACGGTGAGCTTGCGGCAAAGGTGGAAGAGATGATCGCAGAGAGAACCGCAGCAAAGAAGGCAAAGAACTATGCGGAAGCCGACAGAATAAGAGATGAGCTCAAAGCCATGGGAATTGTTCTCGAGGATACCGCTCAGGGTGTAAAATGGAAGAAAGCATAATCGAACGCAAGAGAAGGGCGGCACAGTACGGAACACTTGCACTTGCGTATCTCGGAGACGGCGTTATAGAACTTCTCGTGCGTGAACGGCTTCTTTGCGAAGGCATATCGCATCCCGGAGAACTCGTCAAGGCGTCGAAGAATTACGTCACCCTCGAGGCTCAGAGCGATGCGGTCGAGAGAATACTCCCACTGTTATCCGACGACGAAAACGCCGTGTTCAAAAGGGGAAGAAACGTAAAAACGCACTCCGTTCCGAAGCACGGTGAGGTCGTGCAGTACCGCAGAGCAACGGCTCTCGAAACGCTGTTCGGATATCTTCACATGGCAGGGCTTGAGGATAGAAAGCGAGAGCTTTTCGACGCCGCTTTCCCTAAAAATTCTTCTTCCGATGAACAATGAATAAGAAACGCCGGGGCGAAAGTCCCGGTGAAATTTTGATGAGTATCTGCGCCGATGTGCGGCGTATTTACGGTGAGGAAACACAATATGGCAGGAATATTTGATCTGTTTGCAAAAATCGAGAGCGAAAAGCCGGCATCGGCACCGGTCTCTCACATAATCGTAGGTCTCGGAAATCCCGGAAAAGAGTACATCACCACCCGTCACAACGCCGGTTTTCTGTCGCTCGAGTACATTTCCCAAAAAGAGGGCTTTTCAATTTCACGCTCACGTTTTAAAGCCATAGTCACCGACACGCAGTTCGGTACAAAACGCTGTCTTTTCATGATGCCGCAGACCTACATGAACAACTCCGGAGAAGCTGTTAAAGAGGCTTGCGACTTTTATAAGATTGCACCGGAGAATGTTATAGTGATTTTCGATGATATTAGTCTGCCGGTCGGAAAGCTTCGCATAAGGAAAAGCGGCTCTGCCGGAGGTCACAACGGCATAAAATCGATTATCGCACACCTCGGAACGCAGGATTTTCCGAGAATAAAAGTGGGTGTGGGGGAGAAGCCGCATAAGGATATGGACCTTGCGGACTGGGTCCTCTCGAATTTTACCGCCGACGAGAAAAAGGTGCTGTTTGATGAGTTTGAGAAGGTGAATGAAGCGGCAAAGCTTATTGTAATGGGAAAGACCGAAGAAGCGATGGCAAAATTCAATTGAGCGTCGTTTTACAATCAGAGAATGAATTAAAAGAGAAAAGTCCAAACCGTTTAAGGTAAGGACTTTTTTTGTTATCTGTATTCTGTTTTGAAAGCTTGATCCCGAACGGAAATTTTCGTCAATCGAGAGAATCGAAGTAATCCTTTACAATTTCTCTTTCGTCCATGTGATACTTCTTTCCCTTGATTTCCTGATACATTTCGTTGCCCTTGCCGACAAGGAGAACGATGTCGCCCTTTTTCGCAATTGAGAGCGCATAGTGTATTGCCTTGACTCTGTCGCTTATGACAACGTATTTGCCGTTTGTTTTGTTCATGCCTATGAGAATATCCGCAATGATGTCGTCAGGCTCTTCAAAGCGAGGGTTGTCGGAGGTGATAACGGATATGTCGGCGTACT
>CAKSCN010000047.1 GCA_934444485.1 uncultured Eubacteriales bacterium
TCATGAGGTTCATTATAAGCTCCGGCGTTACCTCCCACTGGTGGTCAAGGTGGAGGTTTATTCCCTTTGCAGTGACCTCCGCCGCTTTTGCAAGGTGAACTTTGAAGAGGTCAAAGAGGCGCAAGGTCGATCTTTCGCCCTCTCTCATTTCGCACATTGCAACCTCAAAAACCTTTGCGACGTTTATCTTAACGGTGTCGTTCATCGGGAACTCCCTGCCGGGGACGCACATCCAGTTGCAGCCGACGGCGATTCTTTCACGCGCCGTCTTTTTATCGACGCCGTTTCTCATGTATCCCTCGGCAAGCGTTTTGTCGTTGCAGAAGCGCGGCCAGCCGTTTTTGTTTTTGAGAAGATACTTCACGGCAAGGCGGAAAAAGTCACTGTCGCAGTTTTCGTGTACACGGACGGTGAGGTTGCAGGCGATGTTTATGGAGTCTGCGGCGTCCAAAATGAGGTAAGAGAGGTGGTTTGTCACGTCACGGTCATTCTCGTCAACGCCGGATATCTGATAGTAGTGCGGGTCGATGAGAAGCAGGTTCGCAATGAGAAACTTCGCCTTTTCGTCGTCGAGTACACCGTTTTTCACGTCGTTTTCGTAGTACGGCAGAAGAAGTGTGTCAAGCTGAAAGCCGGCGCCGTCTCGGGTATATATTCGTGAAGCGCAGTTGAAGTACGCCGTCCACTGACACACCTCATGGAAAGTCTCCGGTTTTCCGAGACGCACCGCCTTGTTTACACGGAGCATTTCCTCGAGGTTTGCCTTTACGTCCGGGTCGGTTTCCTCTGCGATAAGCTCCTCTATTCTCGCTATATGCTTATCGATAAAGCGCACAATGGCGGCAAGGCACTTTTCCTCGGCGTCGTAGAAATCGGCGTGTTCGGGATTCAGAGTTCTGTAGTGCCGCACCTTTTCCAAAAGTCCGCCGAAGCCGAGGGAAAAGCCTATTCTGTAGTCGCACGCAAAATGTGCGTCGCCGTCAATACCGGTCTGTATGTTGTATTTGAGCTGAAGCGGCTTGAGGTCGTCATACGGGAAACGGCTCTCGTCCCAGCGCTTGCTCCACTGATTCGTGGCGTTTGCGGCAAGCTCGGTGTTTTTGAGGTTGTTTTTCAGCCAATCGGGCATATAGTGGAGGTCGCCCCTGTAGTTTACGAGCATATCGCGCCACCTGCCGCAGAGAGCCTCGTTTTTATCGACGTATGCCGCATGAGCGTCCACGACACGGCAGAAATTCTCGCTCATGCCGTCGAAGCCGTAAAAGCTGCCGTTTTCGCTGTTATACCAAGGTACTGCCTTATATCCCGGCTGAATGGGTACGGTGCCGAAGTCATCGAGGTCGGTATAGCCGTTCTGCGCACGCTTTTCGAGGGTATGACGTATTTTCGTTTTCCTCATTTCCGCAAGGCGGCTTTTGTATGTGTATTCGCCTGTCATTGCTTTACCTCCGTAAAATCCCTTTGTTCACGTCCGAGTGCATGGCTTTTTCCGACGCCGAGAGAGTGGTACGGCAGTTTTTCGTACTTCACGGCGTTTTTAAGACTTGCCGCAAAGCGTTCGATTTCATCCGTCCCCTGCTCCACTCCGGGTATAATCGGCGTTCTCACGATTATCGGCACTCCGAGAGAATCGAGCCTTTTGAAGTTTTCGATTATCCCCTCGTTGCCGACGCCGGTATACTTTTTGTGAATGCCGCTGTCCCACGCCTTGAAGTCAGCCATGACAACCTGAAGCCTTGCGAAAATATCCTCATCGAAGTACACAAGACTCGTTTCGACGGCACTTCTCACGTTCTCTTTTTCGCAGAGCGTTATCATTTCACGCAAAAACTCCCTCTGCATGAGCGGTTCGCCGCCTGAGAAGGTAACGCCGCCCTTTTCGCCGAAATAGTCACGGTCGGAAAGAAGCTCGCGCATAAGTGCGTCCGGTGCGTAATCCTTTCCGCACACGACCTTCGCTCCGCTGTAGCACCCCTCGGCGCACCTTCCGCAGCCGATACATTTCTCGGGGTAAAACATGGTTTCAATCTCCGGCGAGATGCACTCGGGATTGTGACACCACGCGCAGTGAAGAGGACACCCCTTGAAGAACACGACGGTTCTCATACCCGGTCCGTCTGCGTATGACGAACGCTCAATGTCGGCTATTCTTCCGAAAAGCGTACTCACTGCCTTTTCACGCTCTCTTTGCGTCCGCTCTCGGCGGATCTTGCTGCGGCGTCGAGTATCGCCATGACCCTCATGTTGTTTCCGAAGTCGAGAGTTTCGTGTACGGGTTCGCCGGTCTTTACGTGGTGTACGTACATCGCCGCTATATTTTTAAGGTATTCGGGATAGGGCGCTTCCTCAATCTCGATATCGTTTCCGTAAATGTCAAAGGCATAGGGGACTACCTTGTCGCCCTCACGTCTGCACTCAATGACTCCGTCCGTGCAGAAGATGGTCGGTCCTGCCGGGATTGCTCTCGACGGAGTTGTCCACGTTCCCTCAAGCACGGCAAGCCACGACGGGAAATCGACAAGTGCGGCGGCGTTGTCGTATATATCGGCAAAGGGGTGAGCGGTATTCACGGCGTTTGCTGTCACGGCGACCGCACTCTCTTTCGTTATCCAGTTTGACAGCATACAGCCGTAACAGCAGAAATCGAGAAGCGCACCGCCGCCCTCGGATTTCCTGTACCACCACATGGACGCCTTGTCGGAGTCGGACATATCCTGCGCTCTCTCGGTGACGCCTCTGTGAAGTGCGCCTTTTCCGACAGGTCCTGTGTTTCCGATGAGAAAGCGGAGCTTTATGAGCTTTCCTATTTTGCCGTCGTCGAGAGCTTTTTTCATTGTGTGGAGGTACGGCCGCCACGTGAGAGGCCAGTTGACCATTGCGAAAATTCCGCTCTCTTTGACGTATTCCTCGATTTTCAATGCTTCCTCAAAGCTTACCGCCATGGGTTTCTCTATGCTGACGCTCACTCCCCTGTCGGCGCACGCTTTCACAACCTCGGGCTTCCTTGCGGTTTCGGTGAGGATAAAGGCGATATCGGGCTTCACCTCGTCAAGCATTCTGCAATATTCGCCGTCGGGGTATATGACGCTGCAATAGTTCTCACGTATGTTTTCCTTGTTCCACGCACGTGTATACCGTGTTTTCGGCACCTCCGGGACGGTCGCTTTTGTGTCGGCGGCAGCCGCAAGAATCATATCCTCTTCGTCGGAAATGTACTTTGCAACCTCGTTTACGTGCATATGCGCAAAGCCGATAATCACGGCACGTATTTTTCCGTTAAAGCTCATCTGCGAACACCTCTCTTCCCTCTTTTGCGCTTCTGTAGAACATATCGATAATCGCACTCACAGCAAGCGTTTCCTCAGGCTTTACCGCAAGCTCGGCTTTACCGGAAAGTGCGTCGGAAATATTGTCGAAAAGTCTGAAGTGACCCGAGAATTCTTCTTTCGGGTATGGGTTTACGTCATTTATCTTCGGTGAAATATCTGCGGCGTTCCCGGCAAAACCGCCGTAAAAGGTAAAGTCGGGAAGCTTCACGCCGCATCTTTCGCCGGCAAGCAAGATACTCGTTTCATCGGGGAGATTCGCCGCCCACGCCGTTTTGAAGTTTATCCTTGCGCCGTTTTTGAACGAGATACTTCCGCTTGCGAAGTCCTCGACGTCAAATTCGTCGTCGCTGTACACTCTCTCGGAGTAAACCGTACCAGTTAAAGCTCCGCTGTCCTTAAGGCTTGCGTCGAGGGTGTCGCACTTTGCAATCTTTGCGCATTTTGTACCGGCGACCGACCGCACCTCGGTGTTACCCATGAGCCAAACGACGGCGTCGAGCATATGCACGCCTATATCGAGAAACGCACCGCCCCCGCTTATCTTCTCTATGTGGAACGCACCCCACTTCGGTATTCCTCTGCGGCGTATGCGTGAAAACTCGCCGTAGTATATATCTCCGAGCGCACCGCTCTCTATAATTCTCTTCGCTTCGAGTCTGTCGGGAGTAAACCTCATGCTCTGGCAGGCGCAAAGAAGAAGACCTTTACTTTCCGCAAGTCCGAAAAGCTCCTTTGCCTCACGGTATGTGACCGCAAGCGGTTTCTCGCAGATTACGTTCGCACCGGCGTCGAGAGCAAGCTTTACGTAACCGTAATGGAACATATTCGGCACGCAAACCGACACGATATCGGGTTCAGTATCCGCAAGGAGCTTTGCGGCGTCGGAGGTGTAATAGGGTATGCCGTGACGGAAAGCGGTGTCCTTTGCGCTCGCTTCGTTTACGTCGCACACACCGACAATTTCGCAGTCCGCAAGGTGCTTATACGCCGGGATATGCGCAAAATTCGCTATCATACCGCAGCCGATTACAGCAGCTTTCATATCGTTACCCTCCCGTATCAGTATTTTCTGTCGTTGTAGTCGATGCGCTCCCAATTCTCGGGGGCATATCCCAAGAACGGCACGGGAAGCACCTTACCGCCCTGCATTGCGGACTCGTGAGCGATAACGCCGGGGATCATGCACATTGCGGCGTCCCATGCGTTGTTGGGGGGAAGCTTGCCGGTCATAACGGCACGTACAAAATCGTCAACGAGAAAAGCGTGAGAACCGTTGTGACCGCCGTCCTTTATTTTGCGGTGAGCCTCGGGGAGTCTCGAGAGGTCGTGAATGGCGGAATATCCTCTGTGGTACTCGTACTTCACGGGGTCGTGATTGAGGTCAATCTTATCACGGTTCCCGACGTACTTCTTTGTATTGATGAGGTTGCTTACGTACTCAACCGACGGCGTCTGACCGAACACATTGCCGACGGTAAACGTGTGGTGCATACCGGCGCACTGATAGTTTGCGTGAGTGCCGATAAGGCTTGTTATGTACGACGACGGCTTATTGGTACCGCAGCGTCTGAATTCGTTTATGCGCACGACGCCGCCGCCGGACATCTTGAATATTGCCGTTTCGTTGCTGAACGGATTGTCCCAATAGTTGTTTCCCTTGCCGTAGATGCCGTCGCCCTCGGTATCCTCATAGCCCATGCACGACACCTCGACGGGGTGTTCGTTTACCGAGAGGAACATCATCGACATTGAGTGCGTGGAGTAGTACATCGGCGGTATGCCGGCAATCTTTTTCCACTCACTGCCACCCGAACCTGAGAAAGAGGCGAACATTTCGGTTATATCGTGGTAGTACTGCGACTCGCCGAACACAAATTTGCCGAATGCGCCCGCCTTATATCTTTCACGGCAGAATATTGCGCAGGGGAAGTAGTAGCAGGTCTCCGCCGCCATGTAAATGAGGTGCTTTTCCTCGGCAAGACGAATTATCTCTTTCGCTTCGTCAATTTCGCAGGTCATCGGCACTGCCGAGAAAACATTTTTGCCGGCTTTCAGAGCCTTTATTACCATAGGTCCGTGCATATGCCTCTGCGTGAAAATTCCGATACAGTCAAGGTCGCTCTCACCGTCAAGCATATCGTCATACGACTCATACATCTTTGTTACGCCGAATGTTTTCATTATATGCTCGCGTCTTTCGGGCATAAGCTCCGCACCGACCACCTTTTCAACGTCGGGGTGCGTGAGAAAAATATCGAGAAAGCTCTCCGAAAATTCGCCGAATCCCACTATTCCTATTTTAATACCCATTATAATCAGTTCCTTTCGTTCTTATATTTTGCAAGCCATTTGCCGAGAGAAAAGTCTCTTCCCTTTTCCGACGGTCTGTACTCAAAGCCTATGTATCCGTCATAATCGGTCGCCGCTATGGCGTCAAACACCGCCGGATAATCGATTTCGCCGTTCGGCGGTTCACAGCGCAGGGGGGAATTTGCGACGTGGAAGTGTCCGATGAGTCGTATGTTTTCGGTTATCTTTTTCGTGAGATACTCCGTCTCGTGACTCTCCATGCGTGCCGTGTGGTATATATCGAAAAGTAGCTTGAGGTTGGGACTGCCGACGCTCCTTACAATCTCAAGCGCAGGTGCGGAGTACGGCAGGACGTATGTGGGACGGTCGAAGGTATTAAGCGGCTCGAGAAGAAGCGTTATTCCCTCGTCCTCCGCCGCCTTTACGCCCTTTCGGAGCGTATACTCAATGTTTTCGAGGACTTCGCCGCCGCTTATTTCATCGTCCTTATCTCCGGCAAGTACTATTGCGTTTTTCATGCCGAGGCGGCGCATTACGGGAGCGGTCTCGTGTATTGCACGGACAAGGTCGTCAGTGCGCCTGTGCGACAGTACGCCTCTTGACATATCGTAAGATAAACCCTCGTCGGCAGAGTCGAGGTTCATAAGGCAGGCGTCAAGGGACAGCTCACGAAGATTATCGGCAAGAAGATTTATATCCTTGTTTGACCACTTCCAGAATTCCACTGCGTCCGCACCGTCAAGCTTTGCAAGCGAGGGTCTTTGGTCAAACGGCGCATCGGCGTACATCATATCTATGCAGACGCTGAATTTCGGTTTCACCGTGCCATCATTCCTTTCACACGTATGATTTTTCACTGTGTACATTTTATCACAACTTTTCCGAAATTGCTATTGACAATACGATATATTTTTTGTATAATATGACGTGAAGGGAGGCTTCGGGAAATGGAATACTGTGATTTTGCGTCACTTGCCGACAAAGAATTCAGCGTGCGTTTTCTGTCGGTAAACAAAACCAAGGAGAAACCGGACAAGGTATTCCGCTGTACCAAGAATCTCCGCAAGTGGGACAGATTTTTCTATGTGGCAAGCGGAAAGATACGTTTTGACTTTGAGGGAAAGAGTTTTGAAGCCGCCAAGGGAAGTGTGGTGTATCTTCCGTATGACGCCGCATATTTTTCGGAATGGCAGGATGAAAATGACATCGGCTACATAACGACCGAGTTTATAATGAGCGGCACGGACGGAGAAAGATTTTCACTTTTTGATGAGATAAGGATTGTTGCAAACGACACGGGAAGCGAGTACATGGACAGGTTCACGGGACTCTACGACGTATGGACACGAGGTGAGTTCGGTTATAAATTAAAGTCACGTGCGCTCTTTCTCGAGCTTCTTCACAGGCTTTGCGTTGACAGTGTAAAATCAGAGCTGCGCCGTTCGTACAAAAGCATTTACAGGGCGATACTGCATCTTGAGAACAACTACATCGATAATATCTCTACCGAAGAGCTTGCGAAAATGTGCGGAATGTGTCAAAGCTCGTTCAGGCGGCTGTTTCACGAATACGCCGGTATGTCTCCGGTCAAGTACAAAAACGCTCTGCGTGCGAAAAAGGCGGCGGAGCTTCTCGCAACGGGCGAGTACACGGTAGGCGAAGCGGCGGAGCTTGTGGGCATTCCCGACCTTGCGTACTTTAACCGTGTTTTCCGGCAGACCTACGGCAAGAACCCCAAGGACTGCAAAAGGTAAAATAAGCGCACAAACACAAAAAAGAGCACACATCCCGCATAAAGAGGTGTGTGCTTTAGTGTTTTCGGATATCTCGGGCAAAGTCTTCGCCGACAGTGCGGATCTCTCACACGATGTGTGTGTTTATTTGCGCCGTTACACCTCAATTTCGAGGTAATCGTATGCAACCTCAAAGCCGAGAGGCTTAACTTTAGCTTCGGTTTCGTCCTGGAGCGGACGGCGGTAATGGCTCATGTGCGTGATGTAAAACTTTGTATTCATATCGGCGAGTCCCGTCGAGAGAAGCCGCTCACGCACTTTTACGTTATCGGGAATGCCCATGTGCGTTTTCACGCCCGGAGCGTCGAGGTATGCGCTCTCAAGAGCGACGGTGTCAAACCGCTTCCCCCTCTTTTCGATGTAGTCCCACGTTTCATCGAGAAAGTAGCCGGTATCGACGGCATAAAGGAGTGACCGTCCGTCCTTTTCAACGATGTAATTGTACGAATCAAGCTCGAAAGCGTGCGACGCCTTTATCGGTATGACTGTATATCCGTCGATGTCGTACTCGGTGTATGGTGCGACGACCTTATTCACAACGCCGTGCGCCTTAAGCGCCGTTTCCGAGCCGAGGCGTTCCCGTATTTCTCTTCCCGACGCTTCGGAGGAATACACGGTGAGAAGTCCGCCGTCGGTGCCGTCAAAGCAGAACTTGTTCGTGTCACGCATGAGAAGATCGTTTACCGATAGGTGGTCCTCATGTGCGTGGGTAAGAAGAACGGAATGTATATCGGCAAGAGGAACATTGCCGTAAAGCGAGTGCATATAAGCATCACTCGGAAAATCTATGAGGAGCTTATTGTCAATGACAGCCTGTGAGCGAGTGCGGATATTTTTGCCGCCTCTTTTTTTTGCTTCGACGCACCCTGCGCATTTGCAAAACATAGCCGGTACGCCCTCGCATGAGCCTGTGCCGAGGAATTTAAGTTTCATATTCAGCGTCCCTTTCGGTGCAAGCGTTCATGCACCCTTTAATAAAACTACGACACGACAAAGTTATCGCCGTGCCGCAGATTGTTATTCTACATTCAGATGTAATTAACCGTGGAACTTAGCCGTGTCGTGTTCGACCATAGCCTCAATCATCTGAGCGAATGCCCAGTGACCGGAGATGTCGGACGCCGGAACAGCCGCACCGTTATATGCCGCATTTACAAGGTCGGCGTTCGGAACTCTGCCGAGGTAGCGGTTGAGCATTGTTACGGCTTCGGCTCTCTTTATCGACTTGCCGAGACCGAATGTTCCGTCGCTGTAACCGGTGATGATGCCCTTTGCGGCGAGAGTGGAGATGTTGTCCTTCGCCCAGTGAGTTGCCGGAACGTCGGAGAAGGTCATGCTGCCGTCGGCGGTGTAGCCCGCGATACGGAAGATAATCGTCGCAAACTCTTCACGGGTAATCTCTCTGTCGGGACCGAATGTGCCGTCGCTGTAGCCCTTTACATATCCCTTTTCGACGACGTAGTCAACGTACTTCTTATACCATGCGTCAGCCGCAACGTCGGAGAAGGAGGAAGAGGTGTAAGCCTTGTTTTCGTCGAAGTCGGCGCATATTCTTGCGATAAGCGTTACCGCTTCTTTTCTTGTGATGGTCTTGTCGGGACGTGCCGTACCGTCGCTGTAACCGGTCATGTAAGCCTTATGAGCGTTCTCTGTGGGAGTTGAGGGTGTCGCCTTATCCTCATATACGGCGTAGAGAGTCATATTGGAGGTTACGTTGAACGCAGCGAGGTTCTTTACCGTCTTGCCGTCGGTTGACCAGCCCTTGAAGACCTTGCCTGCAGGAGCCGTGACGGAGGGAGCCTTTGAGGGGGTTCTGCCTGCCTGAACGGTCTCGGAGAGAGAACCGACATATGTACCGTCGCCTATCTTGTAAGTAACCGTGTAGTAAACGGTATCGCTGCCGCTTGTGCCGCTTCCGGTATTGCCGCCGGTGCTTCCGCCGCTTATGGAGTCGGTCGTTCCGGAAACGATATCTGAATACTCGCCCTCGCCCTTTGCGTTTACGGCGGCTACTCTGAAGTAGTACTTTGTATTCGAGGTGAGGGAGGTTATCTTCTTTGTGAGAACCGCAGCACTCGTTTCGACAACCGAGGTGTTCGCCGCCGCAGTCTTGCCATAGCTTATCTTATAGCCGGTGATTGCGGAGTTGCCGTTGTCGGAGGGAGCGGTCCACTTTATTGTAATGTAGTTTGTACCGGTAGACGTAACCTTGGGAGCGTTGGGCGTGCCGGGAACGGTCTTCTTTTCAAGCTTGATCTCGGGATCCTTGGTAGAATCGCCGACCTTAACCTCGCCCTCGCCGACAGCGTAGCCGTCGAGAGTAACCGTTATTGCATATTCGCCATAAGGAAGCTCGAAGCTTGCCTTACCTTCGGAGCCTGTTTTTTTTGTCTGATTGTCAATCTTAACTGCCGCACCTGCGAGAGGCTTGCCGCCCTTGTCAACGACAGTGACCGTGAAAGAACCTACCTTGATATCGGTATCTATTCCGTCGTAGGCGTACTTGAGAGTAACCTTGGGAGCGTGGTTGAAGTACGCTTTACCGTTTCTCATTATCTCTTCCTCGACGATTTCGCCGTTTTCGGTCTTCTTGATCGTCTCCATGTAGTTATAGAGAAGGTAGGGATCGTCATAGATATCGTTTGCGGCGTTTGCAAAGTATACAAGCTTATTTATCGACGCAAGAGAGGAGAGCTTTGTCTCGTCCTTTACCTTGAACATAACGGAGAAGATCTCGTCGCCCTTTGCAAAGCTTTCAAGCTCGCTTCCGGGCTTTATGATATACGCCATAAAAATGCTTGCCGCTGTTTTGTCGTACACTTTTTCGAGAGCGCCGGCATTTGTTGCGACAACTTCTTTGTTGAAATCGAAATAGTTTGCGTAAAGGTCGCTGTAATCCGTCGGTTCGCCCTCTGTGCCGTCGTTCTTTAAGAGGGTGAGAGCATCAGGGTCAAAGCCTATTGCCATTGCCGCACCGACAATATCCTCGTCAAGCGCCGTAACGGTTGCGGTGACGGTCTTCGCAGACTCATCGTAAGCGACGTTCATGGTGAATCCGTAATTCTTATCGGCCGCACCGGCAGTGAAAACAAAGCAGGAGGCGACCGTAATTATACAAAGAACAAATGCGAGAAGCTTAGTTGCATTCTTCATATTTTTACCATTCCTTTCTCGTGTGTTAGTGTTTCCTATGTTTTGTGTGTTTCGCCGCACGACTGAAATCCGCCGGACGGCACCCGGGGTATGCTGTTCTCCAATCTTCAAAGGCGGGCAAAAAGCAAATGTCAATACTCTCCCGGTCTTTACTTAATTGCTCTTTCGTCTTTGAAGATTGGAGAAATCTTCTCTCCTAATACCTGTTCCCGACGCACTTTTTTCAAGATACAGAGGGGGCGCTCGGAACACCCCCTCCGTGGTCGGGTCTTAAACTCAGCCTATGACTGCGTCAGTCTTGCAATCGGCAGCTGTCTTTGTGAAGCCGTTGCTGATATATCCGAGGTCAAGCATTGTAACAACGCCGTCCTCATCGATATCGGTTGCCGCAACGAGCGCATTGTAGGTTGCTTCGTTGGCAAACGTGTCGGCACTTGCAAATGCTCTCATTATGAAGATGAAGTCCTGGATATCAACCTTGCCGTCCTTACCTGTTGTGGAGGTGATATCGCCGGCTATGAGTTCAGCCTCAAAGGAAACCTTAGTGAACTCTGTCTCGGAAGTCATCTGCGAGATTATGATGTTGTTTACCGTGAAGTCGAGGTAGCCGTTCTTGGAGATGACTGCGGAGTAAGTACCGGGTGCGAAGTCGAGGACAATTTCATCTATCGTGATGTAGTTGTCAACGGTTCTTGTCTCTGCATTCTCAAGCTCTGCGGTGTAAACGTGGTTGCCCTCTGCGTCGTAGAACTTGATCTCGGCAAATGCGGTCGGAGCCTTGTCGGCAGCTCTGAGGAGCTTGATCTTACCGTTGAAGGTTGCCTTGTTCTTGCCGGTCTTCGGGAATGTTACCTTGAAGGTGATTGTGCGTGTTGCTTCATCGTAGGTATAATCGGGAGCTGTTATTGTCGTCTCGCCTACGGTGATTGTAAAGTCTGTCGGGAGCTTATAGCCGTCGTCAAGCTTTACGGTGATCTCTGCGTTGTAGATCTTATCGAAGCCGAACTTGTCGTTCTCGGGATCGAGTGCCGTTCCTTCTTCGTCTGTCCACTTGGTGTCAACTATCGTGAACGGAGAATCGGTCTCGCCCTCGGGAAGCTTCTCGGTTGCCTTGCCGGGAGTACCGGTTGCCGCAGGAGCGGTGATGAGAACTTCAAGGTTGCGTGCGTCTGCACGGTCTGCCGTTGTGAAGCTTACTCTTGCGGTGATTGTGCCGTCGCCGTTGTCGGAAACGGATGCGCCCGTACCGTCAATCGTAACTGTTGTGGAAAGGTCTACAGTGTAGCCCTCGTTGGGTGTAATCTTAATGATAGCGGTGTAATCGGTGTTGTAATCGAACTCGGTTACATCAGGATTCCATGTTACTTCGCTTACCGTGTAGTTTGCGCCCTCTTCGGGAGTTACGTCCTTATCGGGTGTTGCCTTGGCTACAGGCTTTACAAGGTCGGTGAGTGCGATATTGGCGATTCTCTCACGATCCTTGGTTGTGTACTTAACGGTTGCGGTGATTGTGCCGTCTGCGTTCTTTGTAACGGTTGCGATGCGGTCGTCGATTGTTACCTCGGTCACATCGTTTACAGCATAGCCTTCGTTTGCGGTGATTGTAACGGAAGCGGTGTACTCGGTGTTGTAATCGAATGCGGTTACATCGGGAGTCCACGTTACTTCGCTTACCGTGTAGTTTGCGCCTTCCTCGGCTTCAACGTCCTTATCGGGTGCTGCCTTGGGTTCGGGCTTCGTGAGACCCTTAAGAGTGATCTCGGTGATAGGTGTGCCGTAGCTGAAGGTGATTACGATGTCAGCTGTTACTTCGCTGCCGGGGATTGTGTAGAGACCGGTTGCTTCATCCTTTGTGAGAATCTTGGAGCCGCCGTTGCCTACCTTGTAGGTGATCTCTGCGGTTGTGTTAGCCGCAAATGCGTAATCCTTGAACATTTCCGCGGTGTCGGAAGCGTCGGGAATCTCGGCTGCGGGATCGTTTACTCCCTCGAAGGTTACGGTGAGCATATTGTCGAATTCAACCACGGTTTCGAGCATTACGAGCTTCTTTACGCCGGTGTTCTGACCGATATGCTTGATGTAGTAGATATTTGTTGCGTCAAAGTAGCCGTCGAGGACTTCACCGGTAAGAACCGTCTTGATGTCGGTTGTCTTGAAGTTCTTGTACTCTTCAATCGACATGGGTATCTCGAAGGACGCTACCTTAACTTCTCCGTTCTTTGCCGCAAAGTACTTGGCATCCACGGAAGCCGCAACGCCGCCGTATACCTTGCCGCCTTCAACCGTAAACTTAGCGAAGGTGTCGAATACGTTTTCTTCAAACTTGAAGCCTTCAACATTCTTGCCGTTTACCTCGAAGCTGAAGCCTGCGGTATCGATATCGTCGCCGACGAGGTTAACGTCAATGAAGAGTCCGCCCTTTTCGGCGTCGTACTTACCGTTGAGCACATAGTATGCAGTACCGAGATCTGCGGATTTGACATCGGAGAAGTATACTCGAGCCTTGCCGCCTGCGAATGCGGATGCGGGAACTTCAAAGTAGAAGTATTCGGAGTCGGAGTTTGCAGCGCTCCTCGTACCGTCGGGAGTCGTTATCTCAAGTACCTTTGTGTCGGACGAAACTCCTGCAAGTGCCGCCTTGGGTATCTTGAGCATCAAATTATCGGTGGGATTTACGGTGTTACCCGTAGCGGCGTCGTTGAGTGTAACCTCAAGACCCATGTATGCGTCTTCGAGACCGAGGTTAGCGATATCCTCTGCCTGCTCGGCGGAACTGAGTCCTCTGCCGTTTATCGCAAACTCGGTGTTTTCCTCCTTGAAAGAAACAAGCTCTCTTGCGAAGGTGACAACGCTCTTTCCGGGCATCGGCATGAACACTCCGTTTTCGTCGGTGTTTGCCTTTATGCCGTTTACGTATACGAACGCTTCTTCGTCATTCGGAACTGCCTTGAATGCATAGTCGCCGTCTGCGGTGGAAGTAAGTTCAAATGTGCCGAGAGCCTCGGACGGAGCGTAAACGATGTAGTTGATTGAATCAGCAACGGACTCGATGCCGAAATCAGCTTCGGTCTTGCCGTTCTTGAAGAGGAGTATCTTCTTGCCGGCTACATTGCCCTTATCTATAATCTTGCCAATCTTGCCGCCTGTAAGGATTGCGATAGCGTCGCCGCTTACGGTTGCGTTTCCTGAAGCGCCGCCGAATGCGACAGTACCGATTTCGCCGCCCTTTACTTCAAGTATTGCGTTACCGGTGAGCTTACCGTCGGACAAGCCGCCGATGTATGCGCCTTCCTTTATATTACCGCCGCTTACCGTGCCGTACATATTGCCGATGTTTACGGACTTCGGACCGTGACCCGCAAGACCGTAGTTATTTGCAACAGCATTACCGCCCACCTCGGTAACAATATCTCCCGTAAAGTTACCCGGATTATAGCCGGTAGCCCTAATGTAGTTCCATGTACCGCCGAGAATCGTCTGAACCTTGCCTGCGTTGAACGTTCCGCTGACGCCGTCGCGGAGAGCGTGGAAGCCCAAATCCGCCGTTCTTTTTACCGGTGTTGCGTCGACGACAGTGCCGTCACTCTCAACGCCTTTTGCGGACGACATAGCGTAGTCAACAAGAACAAAGCCTTCACAGAATTTAACATTTTCGCCTGTAGCTTCAAAATTAATTTCGGCATTGATTGCATTCATCCAGCTCTGCTGCTTGTTGTATGCGTAAGCGTTGGGATTGCCGAGAATGTAGGGGATTTCGTCGAGAACCAGCTCTGCATCGTTTGCTTTCGTGAGCTTGATTGTCTGACAAATACCAACGGTGTAGAGAGACGGAACGGTTGTAAGAACTACACTGCCGCTGATTTTTTCAAGGCTTATACCGGAACCGTTTGTACCGTTGAATGCATAATTATCGAGAAGAACTATTACGTATTTTCCCTCACCCTTATTCTTGAGAAGCGTCGTGACATCGGAAACCTTAGCCTTCGACTTGGAGGGAACGGAGCCGTCGTTAGCGCCACTGCCCTTTTCTGCGGATACGTAATAAATCCCTGTTGCGTCGGGGTATCTTGCGTTGATGTAGTTTACTATCTCGCCGTCGGCACTGCTCACTATAGTTACAGCGACCGCTTCGGAGGCATCAAACTTTCCGCTTGCAGCAACTCTTACAAGGTATGTGCCTGCCGCAAGACCGGTGATTTCCGTTCCTGTTACCTTAGTCCATGTCGCACCGTTGTCGGAGGAGTATTCCATGGTCTCGTTAACGCCGGTAATCTTTCCGTCTGCGTTGTCGCCGGTTGTTGCTACAACATCAAGGTTCTTGGGTGCTTCCGCCTGAGGCTTGGGAGCTTCCTTCATGAATGTGACGTTGGAGACGTAAATCTTTTCGCCTGTTGCGACGCCGTCCTTGAGGAACGCTTCACCCTTTACGCCGCTGCCGAACGGGTAGAGGTTTGTATGTTTCAATGTTACGCTCTTGCCGTAGTTATCGGTGTTGTTCCATGCGGCAACCGTCGAAAGGTCAACGTAAGCCTTAGCCCACTTGTTTGTCTCGAGAGTATCGTCAGCATTGGTGAACTTGAT
>CAKSCN010000048.1 GCA_934444485.1 uncultured Eubacteriales bacterium
CGTATTTTGAAAAGAAAAATATTTAATTTTTAGGTTAATACCGTTTATCGACTGTCTGAAACCCTTGATTTTACTGCGTTTTTCGTTAAGTTCTGTAAGAACACTCGCACCAGTAGACACAGAATGTCATTTGACGTTCGGTGTCTACTTTTTTTGTTTAATGGGCATGAAGTCAGCGGTTTACGTCGTCTTTAAAATCCGGGAGCTGTTTGACCGCACAGATACCTTTTTACAAACGGAGCTTTCCGCTCAGACCAATGAAGTTCGGACATCGTCGTGCGTTTGGACTTCGTTTTTTTGCTTTTTGCAAAATCGGGTGTTTTTCCGACTCTGCGTCACTATCTGAATTCACGAAAAGTTCCTGAAAAGTCCCGACCGTATACTCAATCGCAAGCAGAGAAGCTATGAAATTTTCGCCTTTCGCCGCCTTTATGCGTAGTGCTTGTTTTGAAACGTATAACAAATATGTCTCTGACTATGTCTTTTACTTTGTTGAATGCCTGATTTCAGTTTTTACTCTACCTCCGCTTTCTTTTCAAGCGCCCGGAACCACTCCAAAGAACGAAAACCGTCATATACAACATTTGAAAGTGCCTTCTTCATGTGCTTAAAGTACGGTGTGACATCACTCGGTGCGTCCTCAACTCTCCAACCATAAAGCATCGGATGTGTCAGCGAGTGGGGGGTAATGCGTACCGACTTATCACAGCATTCTGCGGCACGTTCGAGATGACGGCGCACAATCTCTTCATTCTTTCCGCATCGTGCTTCATGTTCGGCACTCCCAAGGTGGAGCTCATATAAGTGCTGTAATTGTTCAAATCCCATATCATCGTTTTGATATACGGCTTCAAATACTTTCGCCACAGCCTCGAGGCAGCTTTGCTTGTATACGTCTCGCAATTTTACGCTGTCGTCATTATTGATGCGCAAAGCAATAAAGAATAACTCCTCCAAGAACCAATATGTGCAAAATGAGGCGTCGGAAAGCAAATCGTCCCCTTTGTCGATTGACGCACTTATAACCTCGCATGAATTGAACAAAGAGATCGATTTCAACGCCCACTGCTGTGCTTTTTGAATGTCTCCTCGTTCGGCATAACAACGTGCAAGCTGTGAAATTGCCTGACCTTTGTAATACATATTCCAAGCCCGACCTTTGTCGTTACTGTTGTAGATTTCCGTCGCAAGCTCGATGAATTCACGGAAGTACTTGTTTCTATCTGTGTCAAAATAACTCGACATCAGCATTTCTTTTACGTCGATGTTGTTAGGCATCCGCCTGTACGCCTCTTGCCAAACATTAAGCGCCTCTTCTCTTTTCCCTGTACGAAACAGCTCGCCGGCTTTTGCGCTGTATTCTTCAAACAGCCTGTTCTCATCCGGTTTTTCAACACATAATAGCTCATCTGTTGTCACGCCGAAAAACCTCGCTATATTGGGCAAAAGTGTGATATCGGGGTAGGCGTTGCCGTTTTCCCATTTCGATACCGCCTGAAACGACACATTGAGATATCGTGCCAACTTTTCCTGCGAAACGTCCTTTTGACGCCTCAATTCTTTCAGCTTATCCGCAAAATAAAGATTCATATTGTTTCGTCTCCTTAGATTCAGTTTTGCGACCGCAACTACATTATAAGGGAAAAACGGCAAAAAATCAATAACCGATTTGTTTAGTTTAAGTTGAATTGCTAAACCCGTGGTTGAGTAGAATTTACGCATAGACAGTTCTGTTTTGCCGATGTTTCGTTTGCCACGGGAAACAACGTATTACGCAAAAAAGCCGCCCGAGCAAAGGCTTTTCCCCTGTTCGGACGACCTGTGTATATTGTGTTTTATCGAATGCGGACTTTGCCGGTAGGGTTACTTGTCCGTCTTGTCTCTTGCGATTATGACCTTTCTCTCTTCGGCAATCCAGTCAACGTCAGCTCCGAGTCCCTCCGAGATAAAGCGTACAGGCGTGTAGGTGCGGTTGTTTTCGATGAACGCCACGCTGTCAAGAGTCAGTGTTTTGCCGTTTACCTTTGCACTGCTGTCTCCGATTTTTATCTCAATCGTAATATCCTCGCCGGTCTTGATGTGTTTGCCTGTAACGGTGACAATTCTGTTTTCCGTATCCCACTCAACCTTTGCGCCGAGGTTTTCAGCAACAAATCTTGCCGGAAGCATGGTTTTGTTGTTTCTTATAATCGGAGCGACATCGTTCGTTTTTTCGACGCCGAATACAAGAGCCGTCTTTTTGCCTATGGTGAGGATTATTTCGTTTGCAGTGGTGTCAACCACCGTCCATGCGGCATAGAGAGTGAAGCTCTTAGTTACCTTTGAGGAAAAATCGTACTTTACTTTAAACGCTTTATCCGTGTACCAGCCGGCAAAGTCATACCCGTCTCTCGTTGGTGCTTTCGGTTCCTTTACGATGCCGTTTTTCGGAATATACTGCCTTGACAAAAGACTTCCGCCGTTTGTATCAAACGATACCGAGTATTGAGTCGAAGCCCCGCCGCTCGCCGATGACGGCAATTCCTTGTACGCCGCCTTTACGCTGACGTCGCCCTCGGGCATCTTGAAGGTCGTTGTTTCGCTGTTTGCGTCCGCAAGAGTAACTCCGCCGGATATGACCGTCCACTTGTCGAATTTCTTTCCCGTAAGAGGCGCATTTGCCGTTATCGTGACTGTCTTGCCGCTTTCTGCCTTTGAAACAACGCTTCCGCCGATGTAGGCTTTTCCGCCGTCTACCACAACGCCGAATTTGTTTGCAGTAACGCCCACGAGTTTTGTCGCTCCGCAGTCCTTGCGGACACATCTGTAAATGTCATAGATTCTTGTGCTCTTCGACTTATCCTTTACCCAGTTGTGACCGAGTGCCGGCAATACTTCGCTGCGTATCAGTACGTTGCATACGAAGCAGAGATGTTTTTTACGCCGACGGCAGTGCAGGTGGCAGGTACAATGTCATTCTCTGTTGAAATAAGGTCGTCATCTTTTTGTGTGCCGCACTCTGTTTTCGGCAGCATATGCATTTTGTCGCTGTGTTCCATAACGTAAAACGCCGACGAAACAGAGAGCCTGCTTTGCCGGAGTGACTTACTCGCCGTGTTCCTCAAGCCACCTCATTGCCGTGTAGGCGTATACGGCGCTTCCGAAATCGAGTGCGTCGTCGTCGAATTTCACCATAGGATGATGCTGAGGGTAAACGTACCCCTTTTCCGGCTGACCGGCGGCAAGCGCAAGCATTATCGAAGGCACTTCACGGGTTATATATGCAAAGTCCTCAGAGCCTGCCGATTTTGATGTGCCGCCGCCAAGCTCCGCAACGGTGAAAACCTTTTCCGAACCCAACAGCTCTTTGATGTAACGGTATGCGTCGTGCGACAGCTCTTTATCGTTCATAAGCGACGGGCATCCGCTCCCGAATGTCACACCTGCCTCGGTGCGGAAAGCTCTTGCGACTCCGACGGAAATGTCCGTTATGCGCTGTTTCAGGTAAGTACGCACATCTTCGTCGAACGTGCGCAGACTTCCTCCCATAACCGCTTCGTCCGGAATGGCGTTTGCCGCAGAACCTCCGTGAAATATGCCGATTGTCAGTACCGCTCTGTCGGTCAAGGCAAGCTCACGTGCGTTTATTTCCTGCAAAGCAAGGAGAATGTGCGCCGCCGCCGAAAGAGGGTCAATACCGGTGTTCGGCATGGAACCGTGGCAGCCTTTTCCCTTGACCCTTATCTCAAAATAATCCGCCGCCGGTGCGCTTATTCCCGGATCGGAAACTATCACCGTTCCCGGTTCAAACGGCATTCCTGACATTACGTGAATCATGAGAGCCGCATCAACGTGGGGATTCTCGAGTACTCCGCCGTTTATCATATCGGCCGAACCCTCGAAAATTTCCTCCGCCGGCTGAAACATAAGCTTTACCGTGCCGCATATTTCGTCCTCGTGCTTTTTGAGAAGCCTTGCCGCACCGAGAAGCATGGCGGTGTGCATATCGTGTCCGCAGGCGTGCATACAGCCGTTTTCCGAAGCAAAACTGACGCCCGACTGCTCCTTTATCGGCAGTGCGTCCATGTCCGCACGCAGAAGAAAAACTTTTCCCTCTTTCTTGCCGCCGGCGAGTGCTGTAATCCCGGCGCGTCCGCAGTACTTCGGTGCGTACCCCATTTTTTCAAGGCATGATTTTACGTGCGGCAATGTCTCCTTCAGCTCAAACCCCGTTTCGGCGTGAGCGTGAAGGTACTCTCTGTTTGCGATGATTTCCTCTTTGATTTCGGACGCTTCCCGTCTCAGTTCTTCGGCGTTCATGTTATACCTCCCATACACAATTTACGTTTTCAGTATACGCCTGTTTTTTGCAAACAGCAAGTGAAAAATAAGGCAAATTTGCAAATATATCATTGTCATAAAAAATTATATCGATATTTCTTGTAAAAGCTTGACAAGTGTTCATGTAAATGTTATAATTCGATTGTACATTTATTCTGTACGAAAAGTTTGTTTTTATGAAAGGAGAAGCAAAATGCAGCTCGCAACAAAAGAATTCCTCGCCGAAATTGACAGAATGGCAGAGGAAAGAAAGACCGCAATTCGCTCTTCAAAATCCGAATATCCCACGACAGGCACTGTTTATTACGTGAGCACCGAAGGCAACGACGACAACGACGGAAAGACCGCCGATACTCCCATAAAAACGCTCGAAAAGGTATCCGCTCTCAAGTATAACCCCGGCGACACCGTACTCTTCAAGAGAGGGGAGACCTTCAGAGGAAAGATGCTCGCAAAGGAGGGCGTAACCTACTCCGCATACGGCGAGGGTGCAAAGCCCGTAATTTCCGGCTCTCCCGAGAATATGGCTTATCCCGAATGCTGGACGCTGCTTGACGGCACTGAGAATATCTGGATATACAAGAAGGAACTTCAGGATGTCGGCGGCATATGCTTTGACGAAGGAAAGACCGCAGGCACGAAAATACTCCCGAAATATTTCGGCGGAATGTACAGAAACGAGGACGGAACTCCCTTCGACCCGACAAAGGATATGAGCTGTGACCTCGCTTTCTTCTCCTGCCTCGGAAACGACACCCCGAGATGGACTCCCGACACCGTTAATGCCGCCGGACGTTTCTATCTGCGCTGTGACAAGGGCAACCCCGGCGAGGTTTTCGACTCGATTGAGATTCTCACAAGAGGTGCGAATATAGGCGTCAGAGGCGACAATGTAACAATCGATAACCTCTGCATACTCCACTGCGGATGCCACGGTATCGGAACCGGCAGCCGTGTGGGACTCACCGTCAGAAACTGCGAGCTCGGCTGGATAGGCGGCTGCATTCAGTTCTATCATCAGAACGGCAACATGACGAGATTCGGCAACGGCATTGAGATATACGTAAGCTGCCGTGACTTCACGGTCGAAAACTGCTACATATATCAGGTTTATGACGCCGGCGTAACTCATCAGTACAAGTCCGACAGAATCGGCGAGACCGTTTGCAATATGGAGAACGTACTCTATAAGAATAACCTCATCGAGTTCTGCATTTACTCTATCGAGTACTTCCTCGAGCAGGCAGGCAACGACGAACAGGTGATGAAGAATATCCTTATGACGGGCAACATCTGCCGCTTCTCCGGCTACGGCTGGGGATCTTATCCGTCGAGAGCCGCTCACGTAAAGGGCTGGGATCACAGAAACAGAAGCGAAAACTTCGTCATAGAGAACAATATCTTCGACAGAAGCCGCTCCATGCTCCTCCATATCGGCGTGCAGGAGGAAAAACACCTCCCCGTAATGAGAAACAATACGTATATTCAGCTTGCGGATAACCCGAAATTCACTCTCGGCAGATACGCTGAAAGAGGCGGAGACAAGTTCATCTATTCCCACGACATGATTGCCTACAATAACGACGACGTCGAGAAATTCAACAGCGAGCATATGCACGATACGGGAAAATTCTACTACGTGACCGAAGAGCCGACCTTTGAGGGACGTTGGCCGTCCGGCGAGCAGGGCTGAGGGGGATTCGGCAATGGATAAGAGATTACCCGAAATATACGCCTCAGAACCGTGCGTTTTTGTCCTCGGAAATGAGTACAGTATAACTCTTCCCGTAAACGAGCAGTGCCTTATGTGGGTAATGGTCGGCGGCAAACGCTTTTGTGACCACGACAACGGCATTATGCGCTCAACCTGCGATGTACACCGTGTCACAGTCCCCATGTCGGAGCTTGACAAAGCAGGGGAGTATACCGTCGTAACACGAAAAATAATCGACAGAAAGCCTTACTTCCCCGAAATAGAACCGGAGGTCAGCGTCACCTGCAAATTCCGTCCCGTACCTGAGGACGGCAAAATAAAGCTCGTCTGCATCTCCGACTCTCACAGCCTTGTAAACGAACCGATAGAAGCCGGGAAAAAGGCGGGCAGGATAGACCTTCTCATTTTGAACGGCGACGTCCCGAATGACAGCTCCTCCGTCCGCAATATCTTCACGATTTATCGAATTGTCGGCGCACTTACGGGCGGTGAGATACCGGTGGTGTTCTCAAGAGGCAACCACGACCTCAGAGGCGTTTACGCAGACTGCCTCACGAACTATGTGCCGTCAAAGAACGGCAAGACCTACTATACCTTCCGTGTCGGCTCTCTTTGGGGAATGGTACTCGATTGTGGCGAGGACAAAACCGACGATCACGCCGAGTACGGAGGCACTGTTTGCTGTGAGCTTTTCAGACGTGAGGAAACAGAGTTTATAAAGAGCGTCATTGCCAATGTGGACAAGGAATATGCGGCGGACGGAGTAAAGAACAGAATCATTGTCGCACATTGTCCGTTTGTCATAGTCGGAAGCTTTGCGGATGACGTTTTCAATATCGAAAAAGACGTGTATTCCGAGTGGACAAGGCTTGTTTCGGATAACATAAAGCCCGACGTCATGCTCTTCGGTCACAAGCACATCTCCGAGGTGGTAACGCCCGGAAGTAAGAAAGATATCTACGGTATGAGCTGTGACGCAATTATCTCCGGTATACCCGATCATGCGGCGAAAAAATATGAGTGCATGGCAGTGGAGCTTGACAACGGAAAGTATACGTGCAAATTCTTAAATAACTCTGCCGAGTGAGCAGCTGCATAAAAAATATCAGCGGGGTCTTGTTTGACTCCGCTGTCTTAAAGTGACGCCTTTTAACTGTCGGAAACGTTCTCCGGGATTATGCCCTTTGCGGCGTTTTTCCTGTACTCCGTGGGCGACATACCGGTTTCGGCTTTGAACGTCCGGTTGAAATGCTCCACACTGCCGTAGCCGGTTTGAGATGAAATCTCGGATACACTGTGCTTGGTCGTTGTGAGAAGCCGACACGCCTCCTCTATTCTGGTTTTGGTGAGAATCTTCGAGAAATTTGTGCCGGTGAGCTGTTTTATCAGCCTCGATGTGTGGGAAAAAGAGTAGCTGTACTTTTCCGAAAGCTCCTCCAAAGTCACCGTTGTGTAGTGTGTCTTTATATATTTGAGTATCATCGACGCCGGAATTGCGGTTTTTGTGTGCTGTTCGGAAACGTAAACACTGCCGGTGAGCGCAGCATAGGACAGTGCCGAGCATAAAAGACTTTTAACAATCGGAGCAATATCCAGCTGGAGTATGTTGCGGTTTTGCAGAAACTCCATGGTTTTGCATTCGCTGATATTCGGACCGTCAAGATATACGGAGTGCATAAGGGTGATGAAGCCGTTGAGGTTGTCGTAATTGCCGCAGCGTATTATGGCGTACTTCCTCGGAGCTGTCGTTCTGCATTCCTTCGAGAGTTTCCGCACCGCTTTCCGCCGCAACACATATGTTCAGAAGAAAGCTCTCTGACGGATCCTCGTTCAGTGTGTCGAGAGAGTGGTAAACGCCCGGCGGTATGAGACAGATGTCTCCGGCTCTCAAAACCGTCGTTTCACCCTCGATGATGTTGAGAAAATCTCCCTTTACCGCATACATTATCTCGAGATACGAGTGCGTGTGATAATTCGGAAGAGAGTATATCGGGTGAAGCGAAATCAAGAGTCCGTGAGTCCATCTGACGTGAGAATCCGTGATGAAGCTCTCGGCGGCAATGTTGGGGTGACGCTCCTTGTACTTGTTGTAAAGGGAAATCTCATGCTCGTTTATATGCTGCCGATTTGCTTCGAGATACAGATTATACAGTTCTTTTTCGTTCACGTTTCTCACCTCCGAGGCACATAACACTGCCATACTACCCAAATTATAATGTCCGACGCACGGAATTTCAATACACGAGTGTAATTTTTTTGTAACATTGCCGCTTAAAATCGGCGGAAACCGAAAGGAACAATATGAGAATACCTTATTTATGCCCAAAATGCCGTAATGAGCTTACCTCGGACGGCAAAAGTTTAAGGTGCGCCGACGGTCACGTCTACGATATATCCGCCGACGGATACGTAAATCTGACCTCGGGTCATCTTCAGGGCGGAGATTCAAAAGAAATGTGCCGTGCAAGGAGGGATTTCCTCGCCGGAGACTACTATCTTCCCCTTGCCGAAGCGCTTGCACAGCTTCTTTCATCTTGCGGCACTGCCGTCGATATGGGGTGCGGAGAGGGATACTACGACAGAGTTATAGCAAGAGAATGCGCAGACCTATCGATTGTCGGTCTTGATCTCTCCAAAGAAACGGTGAGACTTGCGTCAAAGGCGGCAAAACGTGAGGGCTTGTCGGACAGATTGTCGTATGCCGTCGCCGGTATCTTTGACACGCCTTTTGCCGACGAGAGCTTTGACGCAGCAATCTCTGTTTTCGCACCGGTTGCAGACGCCGAATGCCGCAGAGTACTCCGAAAAAACGGCAGAATGATTGTCGCCACACCCGGAGAAATGCACCTCGACGGACTCAAAAGTGCGGTTTACGAAAGGCCGTATACCAATATTGAAAAAATGAAGAGCTACGACGGATTTGAAATTTCCGACATTAAGCGTGTGAGAGGGGAAATTGAAGTTGCGGGTGCGAATATAGAAAACCTCTTTCTCATGACGCCGTACTATTGGAAAACGTCTGAAAAGGACGCCGCAAAGCTGACAGAGCTTGAAAAACTTGTCACACATTACGATTTTATAATGACAGTCTTCGCAAAGCGGATATGAAAATTTTGCTCGTTTGTTAACAAAATACCGTTGAAATTTCTGACGTATAATGATATACTCAAATTGTGCAAATTTATTTCGTGCATTCAAGTATTGCGGACGCAAACAAAATCCGCAGTTTGAAGAGGAAGGAGCATATCATGAAGAAAATAGCGGTTATAGGCGCAGGAAGCTTTAACTTTACCCGTGCCATTGTACGTGACATTTTTTCGTTCCCGGCACTTTCGGATTCGGCAATCGAGCTTGTCGATATTCCGGAGGGTGAGGAGAAAATGGAGGCGGCAAGACTCGTCATTCAAAAGCTGATAGACGAGGGCGGCTACAAGGGAACCGTACACTCCGGCTTTGACAGAAGAGCCGCACTTGAGGGTGCGGACGGCGTGCTTATCACAATAAGAAGTGATAAACCCGAGGTTTGGGCGAAGGATCTCACAATTCCCGAAAAGTACGGCGTTACATATTCGGTCGGAGACACAAGAGGTCCTGCCGGTATATTCCGTTTTCTCAGAAGCGCACCTATTCTCCGTGAAATTTGCCGTGACATAGAGGAGCTTTGTCCGAATGCGCTCGTTCTCAATTACGCAAATCCCATGGCGATGCTTTGCAGATATCTTCAGGGCGAGACAAGCCTTAACGTAACCGGACTCTGCCACAGCGTTCAGGGAACGTCGGAAATGCTTGCACAGTGGCTCGGTGCGGATATGAAGGATATAACATACCTTTGCGCCGGAATTAACCATCAGGCATTTTACCTCGACTATAAGTGGAAGGGCGAGGACGCATATCCGCTGATAAGAAAGCTTCTCGAAAACGAGGAGTACTACAACAAGGAGCTTGTCCGCAATGAAATGTTCTTGAACCTCGGATATTATCCCACCGAGTCCTCCGGACACAATTCCGAGTACAACGCATGGTTCAGAAAGCGTCCCGACCTTATAGAAAAGTACTGCACCCACGGCACGGGCTGGAATCCCGGACATACGAATTTCTCGATTGGAGAGATAGCAAAGAGAGATGCGGCGCGAGGCGAAGAAATGAGAAAGATGCTTGATTCTCCCATAGATCTCAAGAGAGGGCATGAGTACGCCGCATACATTTTCAATGCCGTCTTCGGAGACGGAGAGCTTTTCGAGTTCAACGGCAACATCAGAAACTTCGGACTCATCGACAACCTTCCTTACGGCGCTTGCGTAGAAGTCCCCGTGCTTGCGTCGAAATACGGTCTCAAGGCGATGCACGTCGGAGATATGCCGAGACAGCTTGCGGCAATAATAAATACCAACGCTCAGGTCGAGGAGCTTGCGGTTGAGGGATGCATCGAGGGCGACAAGACCAAGATTTTCCACGCCGTACTCAATGATCCGCTTACCGCCGCCGTCTGCTCGATGCGTGAAGCAAAAGCGCTTACGGATGAACTTTTCGAGGCGAACCGTGAGTACCTGCCGCAGTTTAAGTTCTGATTTTATAATACATGGCGACGCAGCTCTGAAAAATGGGCTGCGTTTTTTATGATAAAAGAAAACGGCCGGCTTTTCACACCGACCGCACCGCATTGATTATTCTTTGATTTTTCCCGTTATTTTCGCACCCTTTATGCCGAGAGGGAGAACAAGATAGGTTTCCGTCCATCCCGGCGTTTCCGGCACTCTGTGTTCGTACCACTTTTCGTCAAGCTTTCCGCCTCCGATGTCCGCACCGAGCCACGGAAGATCCGGGCGTGAGTATCCGCCCCGTGCCGCACCGACTTCTCCGCACGGTCTGTGCCACGGCCCGAGTGTGTTCCTTATTGTGGAATAAAGACGTAGCGTAAGCGTGTTTTTGCCGATAACGGCGCCGGTGAGCTTTACCTCGTAAGGGAGCATTGCAAGCGTGCCGACATAATTTCCGTTTACGAATACCTCGCCGGCTGCGGCGTAAAGTGCGTCGAGACGAAGCGTCGGCTTACATCCGGCAAATGCCTTCGGAAGCACAAATTCGGTTTCGATATCGAGCGTTCCGGCATAGAAGGGATAACCTTTCGACGACCATTCAAGACCGAGGTTTTCCTTTTCTCCGTCGAGAACAAACTCGGGACCGACTGCTATTACGTGCGGTATTGTCTGCTCTCTTGCGGAGTTAACGGCAAAGTCGCCGATTATCATCATCTGCTCAAGCTTTGTGCCGGGGAGATTTTCAAACAGCGAGGTTACCGCCATCGTTGCTTTCTTCGGAGTCTCGAAAATGCGCTTTACGGTTATAACGTGGCGTCCCTCCGATATTTCGGGAAGAGCGAGAGTTTCAAACGACCTGTCAAGGTAGTAATCGTCGGGCGTACCTGAGATTTCGGCACCGTCAAGGAATATCCTCTGAAGCTCGGGATTTTCCGTCACAAGCTTCGCACCGGTAAGCTTTATGCGTGTCTCAAACTCACATTCAAGCGTGATGCCGCCGTGATAATCCTGCGAGTCGAGTATTTCCTGTATTGCAAGTATCGGATAGGTTTTCTCCGACATAGCTTCTCCGTCCTTTGCGAAACGGAACATTTCGAGAAGAAGCGCATTCGGAGCGTTGCGTCTTGCTGTCCACTGCGTCGGAAGCTCAAGCGATATTTCCGAACCGTCACGGTTTTGCATCTGTTTTTCGGCTTTGCACGCCGGCGTCAGTGAGAGCATTATCGATTCGCCGCCAAGAAGCGTTATCTTGATTTCCGTATAATCTTTGCATATTGTTGTCGGATAAACGGCTATCTCACCGTTCTGCGGATTGAAAGACTCCGCATTAAAATGTCCCTTTACACGGAGCGTTCCGGAGCGTGCTTCACGGCAGTCTCCGTTGAGAACAAAGAAGTTGCGGCAATCGCTGTCCTCGGTGTAGTAAATCTTGGTTTGTGTGCCGTCGTCATCGGCAAAGTAGCGGTAGCGTGACGGAAGCGACGTAAGAATCGCCTGAAGCTTTGTCATGTCATGCGCATATTCCGCACCGTAAAGCTCATTTGTAAGGTCGCACGGTTCACCCTCGAGAAGCTGCGGATATGCGCCGTAAACAATAACCTTTCCGCCGAGAGAAATGTACTTTTTCAAGAGTTCGAGAGTCGTTCTCCTAATGTTGCGGAAATAGGGAAGAATTACAGTCTTGTACGTCATTTCTCCGATCGTGAAGCCGTCTTTGTCTGCGCTTCCCATGCACGCAATCGAATCCTCGTCGCCAAGCTCGAAGTTTTCCTGCATCGAGACAAGAGTCCTGAGCGTTCCGTTGAAGCAAGGCTCATAACGCTGAAGCTTTGCATTTTGATTTTTGTCCGCACCGGGTGCCTGATACATACAGAATGCCGAGTCCATGGGGTGGAGAAGAAGCGTGTCCCTCACGGGCTTTCCCGAACGCAGAAACGCACTCTGACGAGCGACGGCGTCGGTAAGCACATGATACTTTTCAAAGTACGGCTGATAGTAGTTTATGTGCGGCGGATATGCACGCTTTCCTCTGCCTCTGAGAGAATAGAAGATGCCGTGTACGCTCCTGTGGTTTACGCCGAAAGCGGAAAAATGATCGAAAATGTGCTTCTGGTCACGAAGATTGAGATTTTCTGTTGTCACGCCGTACATCTCGCAGAGAATGCGCTTCTTTCCTGCCTGATGCGCCGCCGAAACGCACTGCATGGGAGTGTTGTATATTCCGTAGTGACGCCAGTACCAATTGTTTTCGCCGTTCGGCTTTATACCTCCGTACTGCCAGTCGAGAGCCGTTTCGAGGTAGTCAATGCCCGGCATATCGAAGTACTTGTAGCAGGGCATAGTAAAGCAGGTCGCACGAATCTGACTTTCGAGCTTATCCTCCATCATGAGATGACCGCTGAACATAACGCCGTTCTTATTGCACCAGTCTCTGACCGAACGGAAATACGAGTTCGTGATAAGGTGAAGCACCGTTCTCCAGTATCTGTAGCGCACTCTCTCTGCACCGTCGCCGTTCTCAAAGAGAAGATACACCTTGTCAAACGGAAAATCCTCGTTCCAGAGCGACTTGAATGCTTTGGGCAAGCCTTTCGTCCAGGGGAGAGAAACGTGAGCGTAGCTCGGCTCGTCAACCCATACCGAGACTATTGTTTTCCCGAAATCCTCTTTGAAGTCACGCCACATATTCTCGTAGCTCTGCATAACGTAAAATTCGCACGCTTCGGGAGAGAGCATATCAAGAATGTGTTCCGACGGCACAAGACGGTATTCGTGTTCGCCGTGCGTGCAGAAAAGCTCACCCTGTGTGCTTCCCTTGGGAAACGCCGCAAGATTGCCGAGTACATACTTGTCCGGCAGACCGAGAACAGCCTCTGGCATATATCCTGCCTGCATAAATACGGTCATGCCGAGTCGCTTTGCGGTGTCAACCGTTATTCTCATTTTGTGCATGAAGTCCTTGCCCGGATAGTCGGACTTGAGTCCTATGTAGGTTCTCGCAATAACGCTTGCAATGCCCTGTTCGTGCATAAGCTCGAGCTGCCTTATAAGCTCGCCGTCCTCGAGAGTGTCGTTCAACATCCAAAAGTCGGTGCCTCGGCAGTCGTCGGGCGGCGTCAAAAACCTTTCCTTTTCCATACTGTTTACCTCCGAATATAAACCTTACACATTGTTTTCAAAAGAAGTGCAGTTCTTTCACAAAAGTATTGTATCATACAAGGTGGATGTTATCAAGGGAGATTTTAATCACATAGCAGGAGAAAATAAACATTATGACGCTTGAGAATTTTCACCCGTTCGTAAGACACGCAAGAAAACTCGGCATAGAATGCGGGATTTATTCGGATTTTGTAATCCCGTATGATTGCAGACTTTTTTACATTGCGCATTCGAGCGGCTACGTGCGTTTTGCCGATGAAAAATACGACGTTAAAAACGGAGACCTCCTTATCTGGAACTCCGGCGTAAAGTACAGCATGGAGCCGACGGGAGATAGCCGCTGTCTCGAAATTCTTGCGCTGAGCTTTGACCTCACAAACGACCGCTCCGACCTTTCAATACCGATCTCTCCCGACGGCGAGGACTGCTATGAGCCGCAAAAGCGTATTTTCTGCGACGACGTCATAGACGTGCTTCCGTTTTCGGATTCGCCTCTGTTTTTCAGGGAGGCGTACTTCGCCGAAAATATGCTCTCCGAGATGATAGACGAGTACGACAACTCAAGGCGATTTTCGAGCGCCGTGCTTTCGGCAAAGCTTTCGGAGCTGTTCGTGTGCCTTGCACGAAGTTCGGAGAACCGAAGCGGAGATATTTCAGGCGTGATAGACTATATCCGCACACATTCCTCCGAAAGACTCACCAACGCAATGCTCGGAAAACGCTTCGGTTTTCACCCAAACTCGCTGAACCGCCTGTTTGTCCTGCACACCGGAAAGTCGCTCCACAGTTACATTTTAGACGATAAAATCCGCCGTGCGATAGGACTTTTGGAATCAACCGATATGCAGATATCCGAAATAGGAGAAAGAGTCGGTTTTGACGACAGCAGCTACTTCACACGCCTTTTCGGCGCAAAGGTCGGCTGTACTCCGTCGATGTACAGAAGCGGCTTGAACAACACAAAGCATAAATAAAGAGATCCGCCCCTGTCAGAGCCGAAAGCAAAGAAGGAGCGGATTTCTCATGTTAATGTATCTTATTTTTCGTATACGTCAATCTCGGGGGACGAAAGAATGCCGAAAGGCTTGAGGTTCGGCTCGTAGGTGAAGTCGTCGCCGGTCGTAAACCACTTGTCGGGACCTATCCATGTGTTTTTTCCGCAGTAATGAAGCGGTCCGAAGGTGTTAACAAGGCTTCCGTATGCCTTGAACCTTATGTCGTGGTGCCC
>CAKSCN010000049.1 GCA_934444485.1 uncultured Eubacteriales bacterium
ACGAGTGGACGACCCTTGGCGTGGGAGACGCTGTCAAATCCATGTCTGCCGGGGAGAGCATTCTCGGCGTGGGCTTTGACACGAACTTTATCTCGGTGGGAATGATAGAAACCGGCGAAATGGACGTGCTTATCGTGCAGAACCCGTTTGCCATAGGATATCTCGGAGTCGAGTATGCCGCAATGCTTGCCTCGGGCGAGACGGTCACGGAAACCGAGGTATATACCGACGTGACGGTAGTGACACGTGAGAACCTCTTCGACGAGGAAGTCCAGAAAATGGTTTTCAGGTTTGAGTGAAGAATTCTCGGATATGCATAATCAAAATGCGTTTTGGATTACGGCTTACAGTCTGAAGCTTTTTCTGTATTGCGTCGGTGATACACCGGTTCGTTTCTTAAAACAGCCGCTGAAGTAGTAAACGTTTTCAAATCCGCACAGCTCGGCTATTTTGTAAACCGGGAGTTCACTGTTCGCAAGAAGCGATTTGCCGTGCTGAATACGCAGAGTGTTAAGGTATTCAATCGGCGTGCTGCCGGTGTGCTTTTTGAATTTAGCGATAAGCCACTGCTTTGATAAGTGTAATTCTTCGGCAATCATATCAAGACTGAGCGGCTTTTCAAAATTGGCGCTGAGGTAGTTTATACACTGTGCGGCGGTACTGACGGCATCACGCCTTTTTACCATAATAAAAAGATCTTCGACAAAATGGTTGATGAGATATTCGTTTGAATCTTCTATTGCTCTTTTTAAGTAATCAATCGTGCTTTTCAGCCTCATTCGGTCTTCAATTTCGATTATGCCGTTTTTTAAGGGCAGCGGAAATTCATCGAACTGAAGGTATATACACTCTATCGGTGTTATAACCTTTCGCACGAATGCCGATTCTTTTCCGAAAACAACACAGTCGTCCGCTTCTGCGACATATTTTGTTTCCGAAACGGTGCATTTAAATTTTCCGGACAAAACAATTATAATACTGTTTTTCGGATGATATCCTCTTTCGACATAGAACTTATCTCTTTTGATTATTTCGTAATTTAACATGACAGCCTCCGTTTTACGGCCGTTACCCGACTTTTTCACGCAACGGTCTGTTTTGCGGCAACGTGTGATTAATATTTTATAAATTATCGTTAACGCATTGCATTTACAATGATAAAGAACGAGTTTATAATATAATTAATTATAACACAGAGATTGCCCGATGTCAATACGGAGGAATGCAAAATGGAAATCAAATTAAAAAAGAGTTATTATGCCGATGTTGCGGTTATCGGCGGAGGAACGGCCGGAGTGTTTGCCGCAATTGCAGCCGCAAGAACGGGAGCAAATACAATTCTTGTAGAAAAAAACAGTATCTTGGGCGGAACAATGACGGTTGCCGGAGTCAATTTTCCGGGTCTGTTTTTCGCATGGGGCAAACAAATCGTAGACGGTCCTTGCTGGGAAGCGGTAAAGCGCACGATAAGCCTCGGAGGAGGAGTAATGCCTGAGATTAAATTCAAACCCGAAAGGCATTGGTATGAGCAGATCGTATTGAATAAATTTATTTACACAGCTGTGCTCTTTCAAATGTGTGAAGAGGCGGGTGTACGGCTTATATGCAATTCCATGGTTTCGGATATAAAGGAAAATGAGGAAAATACAGAGATCGTTATAACCGAAAAAACGGGAATGTCGCTTATAACGGCAAAAAAGGCTGTTGATGCGACGGGCGACGCAAACCTCATTCAAATGGCAGGATATGAGGTTGAAAAAAGCGCAGTTCAGCAGCCTGCCACAATGCAGAACCATATTTCCGGATATTCCGTAAAAGACGTCTCAAATGATGAGATAAGGGAGAAGTTTGGAGAATGGCATTTTCCGGAGTACCTGAGGGCTGACGATATTATCCGTTACGTTGGTGCCGGAAAACTTGACATACATATTCCTTGCAGTGACGCAGACACTTCCGAGGGAAGAACGCAGCTTGAAAAACGTGCGTACTCGGATATGCTGAAAGTATACAGATTTTTAAAGGAAATAAAAGGTCTTGAAAACCTTGAAATCGACTATTCGGCGGAGGAGACGGGAGTAAGGGAAACAAACAGAATTGTCGGAGAGAAAAGAATTACGGCGGCGGATTATATAAACGGCGTTCTGTATGAAGATTCGGTATGCTATGCGTTTTATCCCATTGATTTACACGTCATGGACGGAATAGAGCAGGTGTTTCACAAGGAGAACGTTGTCGGAAAAATCCCTTACGGTGCGCTTGTCCCCAAAAAATCGAAGAACATACTTTGCGCAGGGAGATGTATTTCTTCCGATACATATGCGAACAGTGCGGTTAGGGTTGAAGCGGTTTGCATGGCGACGGGGCAGGCGGCAGGGTGCGCTGCGGCTTTGGCGGCGCAGGATAATACCGTCGTTAAAGATGTTGATTGTAAGAAGCTCCGTGCGGCGTTGGAGAAAATAGGAGCGATAACGGATCTCAGATAAAAAGCTCTTAAAAGAAATAAGCAGTGCGCAGAAATATGCACCTCAAAATGTGTCTGCTTTGAGGTGCATAACGTTTTATTGACGGATCCGATTAACTCTTTCCGAGAAGTCTTGCTATATCCGGGAAAGGCTCGACGCTGCGCGCAAGTATGCCGTGCATATGCGCTATGGCAATGCCGTAGTTTGTTATCGGCACTCCCGACTCCTTTGCACGTGCGATCCTCGATTGCATCTCACGCTCGTTGAGCATACAGCCGCCGCAGTGAATGACAAGCGAGAAGTCCTCCGGCGAAAGCTCACTCGGAAATTCCGTTCCGGACGTGAACGAAAACTTTATGTCTTTTCCCGTGTGCTTTTTTACCCAGTTGGGGAGTTTTTCCGTGCCGATGTCGCCGCACTGACGGTGATGAGTACAGCCCTCGGAAATGAGTATACGGTCGCCGTCACGGAGTCCGTCAAGTACCGCAGCCCCCTTCACCGCTTCGGCAAGGTTGCCCTTGTAGCGTGCAAAAAGAATGGAGAACGATGTGAGAAGAACCTCCGGCGGAACGGTTTTGTTTACGATGCCGAATGCCTGAGAGTCGGTTATCACGAGTTTCGGCGGCTCTCTCAGCGAATCAAGCGCCGAGGCAAGCTCTGTTTCACGGGAGACGGTACAGACAGCGCCCGCTTCGAGAATGTCTCTTATCGTCTGCTGTTGGGGAAGTATAAGCCGTCCCTTGGGAGCTGCGGCATCTATGGGGATTACGAGTACGACGTTGTCGCCGGGGGAAAGAAGGTCGGCGACTATCCGCTTTTCGTTTTCCTCGGACTTTCCGACTTTTCCTATAAGCTCACGAAGCTCTTTTATGTTCGTTCCTTTTTCGGCACTGACGTATATTTCGTTTTCGGCGGCGTCGGGAATTTCCGTGAGAAGGTCGCACTTGTTGTATGCCGTTATATACGGTATGTTTTTCTTTGCGAAAAGCCCGGTAAGCTCACGGTCTGCGTCGGTAAGTCCCTTTACGGCGTCAACTACGAGAACTGCGACGTCGGTTTTTGAGAGTACGTCAAGCGCACGCTTCACCCTCATTTCACCGAGCGTACCCTCGTCGTCGATGCCGGGAGTGTCGATTATTACAACCGGGCCTATTGGAAGGAGCTCCATTGCTTTATTCACGGGGTCTGTCGTCGTACCTTTGATTTCCGACACGAGAGAGAGCTTCTGCGAGGTGACGGCGTTTACGACGCTTGACTTTCCGGCGTTGCGAAGACCGAAAAAGCCTATGTGAAGTCTGTCGGCGGATACGGTGTCGTTGAGTCCCATATTTACACCTCCGTCAGAATCTGAAATCACGCTTGTTTGAGTTCTTTATGTCCGCAATGTGCTGTTTTGCAATCTCACGAACCTTTTCCTTGGGAATTGTCTCAAGCTCATTTTCGATAAGAGCGTATCCTGCCTTCTTGGTGTCCTCACTTGCGTAGTCAACGAGGTATTCCGTGAGAGTCATGAGCGCATTGGGGTGACAGCAGTTGAGTATCTGACCGCTCTTGCAAAGACTCATGAATCTGTCTCCGGTTCGACCCTCACGGTAGCACGCCGTGCAGAACGACGGAACATATCCGAGCTTCATTAGCCAGTTTACGACCTCGTCGAGCGTTCTCTGATCGGATACGTCGAACTGTTCCGAGTCGTGCGGACGCTCTTCTTCGGTGTAGCCGCCGACCGAGGTTCTCGACGCACCGCTTATCTGCGACACTCCGAGACGGAGCATTTTTCCTCTGACCGCTTCGCTTTCTCTTGTGGAGATTATCATGCCGGTGTAGGGAACGGCAATTCTGATACAGGCGGCAATTTTCTCGAAGGTTTCGTCGGCAAGGGAGTTGTCGAAAGCGTTGGGGTCGATGTCGTCGGCGTGCTTTACACGGGGTACGCTTATCGTGTGCGGACCGACGCCGTGTACCGCTTCGAGGTGTTCGGCGTGCATGAGAAGTCCCGCAAATTCGTACTTGTAGCCCTCAAGCCCGAAGAGAACGCCGAGTCCGACGTCGTCGATGCCGCCGTCCATGGCTCTGTCCATAGCCTCGGTGTGGTAGTCGTAATCGTGCTTGGGTCCTGTGGGATGAAGCTCAAGGTAGCTCTTTTTGTTGTAGGTCTCCTGGAAGAGAATGTAGGTGCCGATGCCGGCGTCCTTGAGCTTGCGGTAATTTTCAACCGTCGTCGCCGCAATGTTGACGTTTACACGGCGTATGTCTCCGTTTTTGTGATGTACGGAGTAAATGGTGTTTATGCATTCGAGAATGTACTCAATGGGGTTCATGACGGGGTCTTCGCCGGCTTCAATGGCGAGTCTCTTGTGTCCCATGTCCTGAAGAGCGATGACCTCGGCACGCACCTCGTCCTGCGTGAGCTTCTTTCGGGCAATGTGCTTGTTCTTCAAGTGATACGGACAGTAAACACAGCCGTTTACGCAGTAATTCGAGAGGTAAAGCGGCGCAAACATAACTATTCTGTTACCGTAGAACGCAAGCTTTATTTCCTCGGCGAGCTTGTACATCTCTTCGATCTTTTCGGGAATTTCGCACGCAAGAAGAACCGATGCTTCTCTGTGGGTAAGACCTGCGCAGCGAGTCTCTCTGCCGTCGGCGCTTTTCTTGGGACGTGCTTTCTCGAGTATTTCGTCGATGAGCTTTACATTGTTTTTGTTTTCCTCGGCGTACTTTATCGTTTCGAGAATTTCTTCGTGGTTGATAAATTCCTCCGCCTTGAGTGATTTGGGGTTATAGATTGCCATATTGTGTTTCCTTTCTTTTGAGTGAGCGGCAGTTTCGCTTTCTCATGAGATAAAATAAAGACCGCACCCCGAAAGCGGGACACGATCCGAAAAACAAAACATATTCGGTGTTACGTGCGCCGCCTTCACGCAGAAAAACACTCGGTCTTTCTTAAATGTCGGGAGCTTTGCAATTTGTGTGGGACGCTTCGACGCCGCAGAAATGCGAAATCTCGGAAAATCCTCACACACGTATTGTACCATATCTGCGGTGCGAATAGGTTCTTTTATTATAAGCAAAGTGTTAATTTTTCGACATAATGTCACGGCAACGGGCGCAAGTCCCCGTAAAAACGCCTCCGCACCGCCGGGAGCAAACCACAACGGTGCGAAAGTGCGGAACATATATTATCATCAGGTATGCAAGTTTGTGTTTTCGGACGCAATGAACTGTGCCGGAAGCTATGCTTTTGTACCTTGAGTACCGATTCCATGTACGGTACAATTCGATTATATCATTTTATGTTTGCACAAAAAAGATAATTGTGTAAGTAAAATGTTAAGTTTTTACACTTATATGTAAAACAATCATTCCCACGCCATTTCGGCAAGAATGCCTTTGAGGTTTGCAAGACCTCTTCTTATGCCGGCAATGCAGTCCTCACAGCCCTCGTACTCAATGGAGAGACAGCCGCTGTAGCCTGCTTTTTTGAGTATGGAAAGGCAGTGCTTTACGGGAATATCGCCCTCGCCGACGACCGTTCCGCAGAAGTAGTTGCAGCCTCGGGTTGCATTGCGGCAGTTTCCGACGGGTACACTGTGGACTCTCATATCCTTGACGTGAACGTGAATTGCATAGGGGGCGACTCTCGATACGGCAGTGACGGGGTTTTCGTCAACGCAGATGAAGTTGCCGATGTCAACGAGAAGTCCGTAGTTGTCGTGCGCAACCGCATTGAAAAGACGCTCAACTCTGTCGCTGTCCTGTGCGATTATGCCGTGATTTTCCGTGCAGGTGCGTATACCGAGCGTTTCGGCGTACTCCGTGACGGCACGTGCGTTCTTTGCGATTGTCGGGAGCATGAGGTCAAAGCTTCTCGAATTGCCGCTGCTGCCGAGCTTGTAGCATACGTCGTGGCGCATCAGGGGCGCACCGAGAATTTTTGCGATGTCGAGCTGACCCTTGAGACGCTCAATCTCCGCCTTGTCCGCTTCCTCGCTTCCGCCGAAAAGGCAGGCGCTTATCGTGTAGGCGTTTATCATGATGCCGACTCTGTCCGCCTCGGCTCTTATTTTCTTTGCGTTTTCTACCTTCTCTTCATAGGTTTTTCCGTCTATGTCGATAAACTCTATTGCGTCAAAGCCTATTTCCTTTGCTTTTGCGACGCAGTCGAGCTGTGTCATCTTTCCGGCGCCTATGTACTGCTGGAATGAATATGAGCTTACAGAAATTGTCATGCCGTCCACCTCACTTGATAGTCACTTCGTGTCCCGTTTTTGCCGATTCGTAGATAGCGTCGAGTATCTTCATTACGACAACGCCGTCCTCTGCCGGTGCCTTGCACTCGCATCTGCCGAGACAGCAGTCAACAAAGTGCGCCATCTCTTTGTCAAAGTAGTTGCCGCCGCCTTTGAGGTTGCCTGTGTGGATTTTAGCGTCTGCGATGTAGTCGTTTATCGTGGTGTAGAACATGAGGCTGTCGGCGGTATCGGAGGAGACGTCAAGACCTCCCTTTGTGCCGAAGAGCTGACGTTTTCCGGAGTCCTCGCCGTTGAGGCTGTAGGTTGCTTCGAGAGATACGACCGCACCGTTGTCGTAGAGGATGAGAGCCGTTGCGAAGTCCTCGACGGTGAAGGGGTCGGAGGGCTTTGCGTTTTCGGGGGACCAGCCGACGTTTGTCTTAAGATAGTCACGCTTGCCGAGCTTGTCGTTGGTGACTGCAAACACGCTTACCGGCATGGGATTGCCCATGAGATATCTTGTGAGGTCGAGAGGATGAACGCCTATGTCTATTCCGGGACCTCCGCCGGCAAGCTCCTTATTGCAGAACCATCCGCCGGGTGCGCCGTGACGTCTTACGTACTGCGCCTTTGCGGAGTAGATCTCACCGAGGTATCCTTTGTCGATGAAGTCCTTTGCGACGGTCGTTGTGTTGGAGAAGCGGCACACGAAGCCTACCATGAGAAGCTTGCCGACTCTCTTTGCGGTTGCGAGCATTTCCTCTGCCTCGGCGGCACTGTACGCCATGGGCTTTTCGCAAAGTACGTTGAGACCGGCTTCGAGAGCCTTTATTGTACACTCTGCATGGTTGCAGTTCCATACGCATACGTCGGCGGCGTCGAGCTTTTCGTTTGCGAGCATATCGTCGATGTTTGTGTAACGTTTCTCAATGCCGAATCTGTCGGCGGTTTTCTTAAGACGGGCTTCATCTATGTCGCATATTGCGGCAATTTCAGCCTCATTATTTTTCATGTAGCTTTCAAGATGTGTGTTTGCTATATTGCCGGCTCCTACGAGACCTATTCTTATCTTTGCCATAATGTTGCTTCCTTTCGCACGGCGCATAATCAGCCGTTTATTATTTTTTTGAGGAATGTGTACGCAGTCTTTATGTCTGCCGCCGGGTTTGCTCCGACCTCTCTTTCAATCGTGAGAAAACCCTTGAAACCAATTTCGTCGAGTGCGGCGAGGTACTTGGGGAAATCCACGCTTCCCGTTCCGAGAGGAACTTCTTCAAAAGCTCTTTCGCTGTCCTTCGCAAGATCCTCCGGCATGGGGACAACGTGGTATACGACCTCCGGGTTGCATTTGCGAAGCTGTACGCCGTCCTTGGCGTGGGTGTGAACGATGTAGTCCTTGAGGGTGTGAACGGCGTGTACCGCATCATCCGCAACTACCATTGCAAGGTTTGCCGGGTCAAGGTTTACCGCAACGCCCTTTGAGCCGAGAGAGTCGAGAAAGCCCTTGAGAGTGTCGGATTTTTCGGGTCCCGTCTCTATCGCAAAGTGTGCGTCGATACTGTCGGCGTACTCGGCAAGCTCCGAGCAGGCTTCTTGCATTATCTTGTATCTGTCGTTGCTCTTGTCGGACGGAACGACGCCGATGTGGGTTGTGACGATGTTCGTCTCGAGATCCTTTGCAAGATCGATTATGCGCTTCGACTTTTCTATAAGCTCGGGGTTAAGCTCCTTGTTGCCGAAGCCTCTTCCGAGGTCGCCGCAGAGAGCGGAGAAGCGGAGTCCGGATGACTTTACCTCGTCCAGAAGTGCGTGCCTTGCGGAAGCGGAAAGGTTTTCGGGGGAGTTTTCACCTGAGGTTGCGTACATCTGTATTCCGTTCGCGCCGAGATCAGCCGCCGCTTTTATTGCTTCGCTTCTCGGAAGCTTGAACGATTCGAGGATTACTCCTATCGGAAAATTGTACATTATGAAGTCTCCTTTCAATTGACAATGTTAATAAAATACTGTTGCTTATTCTCCAAGGCTATTGTATAATATATTTAACGATATGTCAATATACGTTTTTGCGAAAAAATAACACAATTTTGCTCTGTGGGGTGATCTGATGTATAAATCGTTGTACGAAACGCACGTGATGAGTGACCCTCTCCTGCCGTTTATTTTTCACAGGAGTACACGTTTAACTCCTACGGGACGCACTGTTTTCTCAAACTGGCACACAAATCTCGAGCTTCTCAACTGCGTTGAGGGAGAGGGGACGGTTTTGCTCGACGGAAAAAGCGTCGATTTTCGCCCCGGCGACACGGTCTGCGTAAACACAAACGTAATTCACCGCATTGTCACGGACAGCTTTGTTGGGTATCACTGCCTTATCGACGAGAACGGCTTTTGTGCGGCGAACGGCATCGACACCGAGAAGCTGCGGTTTGAGGAGCGCTTTTCGAGCGGCAACATCGACTCGCTTTTCGGTGAGCTTATCTCGGAGTACGTATCGGACGAAAGCGTGAATGTGTGCAGGCGTGCGAGAATACGGAGTCTTGTGCTTCGGGTCATGATAGATATCAGAGAGAACCACACCGTCGGAACGGCTGACGGAAGCGATGCGGAAAGATTAAACCTCGACAGGGTCAGAAAGGCTCTCGACTATATCCACGAAAACTATTCCGAGCCGCTCTCTCTCGAAAGCATTGCACGCCGTGTGGGAATAAGTCGCTGCTATTTCTCGAGAACCTTCAAAGGAGCGACCGGTTTTTCCGTGATAGAGTACATAAACAGTATCCGATGCAGGGAGGCACGCCTTCTCATAGAGGGCGGAAGCTCGGTTTCCGAGGCGGCGGTCATCTGCGGCTTTGAGAATATGTCGTATTTTACCAGAACCTTCAAAAAATGTATGGGCGTTCTTCCGTCAAAGTTCCGGGAGGCGCATTCTTCCACTCCGACGGAGTAAAGCCGGTGAGCCTTTTGAAGTCGGCGGAAAAGTATTTCTGCTCCGAAAAGCCGCAAAGCTCCGCCGTTTCCGACACGGTGTAATACCCCGATCGAAGCAGCTCTTTTGCACGCTCCGTGCGTAGCGCGGCGATATACCTCGACGGCTGAATGCCGAAGTGACGCAGAAAGATGCGCCGAAAGTATACCTCGCTCACGCACGAAACAGCCGCTGCGCTCGATACGCTCAAGCCGCTGTCGGAGAAATTCGAGCGCAGATACTCCGTTCCTTTCCTTATTGCCTCCGGAAGACTCGGCAGAAAATCATCCGAAATGGCAGTCCGCAGAATTTCGTAGAGTATCGACATACACTTTGAGCGAAAGCCCGGTTCTTTTCTCTCCCACGCCTCGAGAAGTCCGAGAAACAGCTTGTCAAAATGTTTCGGATTTTCGGAATGCAGTACGTCTATACAGTCGCACCTTCTGCCGTCGATTACGTCGAAATGCACAGCGATTATTTCCTCGCCCGGCGATTCCTGCGAGTACTCGGTGTCGTTTCCGATAAGTACCGCACAATGCTCCGAAACATGGCGGTGAGTGCCGTCGGAAAGATAGAAATCCGCACTTCCCGAAAGCCTGTAGCCCATACATATAAAGCCTCTTTTGGGTGTGCGGTGGTCGGTACAGCTTTTTCTTTTCACTCTGTGTACTCCGTAAAGCACGAGCGGTTCTCCGTCTTCGATAAACACACAATCGCCTCCTTTGCTTTTATGATACACGAAGAGAGAGCGTATTTCAAGTTTCGATTTTTAAACCTTTTGTATCATATTTGAGGTTGTCCGGCGGTGCTTGTGGTGGTATAATTGCAGTACAAAAACGATACGGAGGAAAACAAAGTGAATCTTCTTGTAACCAATCCCGATACCGAATATCTAAACAAATCCGTTATGTATCAGATGTTTCTGCGTGCCTTTACGCCCGAGGGAACCCTGAAATCCGCCGAGAGAATGCTCCCTTACCTTGCCGACCTCGGCATTGACATAGTCTACCTTTGCCCCTGCTTCAAGGAGGATGCAGACACCGACGAAACTCACTGGAGCAACCGTCAGCGTGCGTCAAAGACCGGCAACCCCAAGAACCCTTACCGAATTTCGGACTATTTCAGCGTTGACGAGGAATACGGCACAAACGGGGATCTCGGCAGTTTCGTCGCAAAGGCGCACTCCATCGGCATAAGAGTCGCACTTGACCTTGTTTACTTCCACTGCGGACCGAGAGCGGTGTTCCTCGAAGAGCATCCGGAGTTTGTCATGCACGACGAAAACGGCAATATAGAGATGGGCGAATGGCACTTTCCGAAGCTCAACTTTGAAAACGACGGACTGCGTGAGTACTTGTTGGAGAATATGTGCTATTACATAAGGGAGTACGACATAGACGGCTACCGTTGCGACGTCGGTCCGGGAGTACCTCTCGATTTCTGGGAGGAGGGCAGACGGAGAATGAACGCTCTCAAAAAGGACGCTTTTCTTCTTGACGAGGGAACTGCCCCTCACTATATCGAGTCCGCCTTTGACCTAAACTACGAGACCGGCTGGGGAATGATGCTCTTTAAATGCATGATTGCCGATATGCGTGACAAAAAAATTCCGAACGGCAGAAAGTATATAACCGGAGAATACGTCGGAGAAACAACTCTCGGAGAACAGTTCATGCTGTGCGAGGAAGAACAGTATAAGTCGAGCAAAATCCCCGAGTTCTGGCAGTACAGACTGGACGAGTACAAAAAAGAGGGCGTGGACGTTTACCGTGTAATAAGAGGCGTTGACAATCACGATACCGTGAGCGACGAATATGAGCTGCGAAAGGACGCCTTGGCCGATCACAACATACTTTTGGCGTCGCTTGCTTTCTGCATACTTATAGACGGCGTTCCGTTTCTTTACAACGGCGTTGAATTTGCCGACAGCGCACGCCACAGCCTTTTCTCCAACAGAGAGTACGGAGCTATGGGAATAGACTGGTCAACCCTTGCGACGCCCGAGGGACAAAAGAGATACAGTGCCGTAAAAAAGCTTATCGACATACGTCACAGAGTGGACGAAACCTCTCACGGAGACACTGTGTGGCTTGACGTTTCGGACAAGGATGCGGTGTGTGCCTTTGCGAGAACGAAGAACGGAAACAGAACCGTCGTTTACGCCAACTTCACCTCGAAGCCTACAGATGTTGTGATTGACTGCGGCGGCGAATATGCGGACACTCTCTTTGAAAACGACAGCAGAGTCACGGCTCACGGCGGCGATAAAATCACGGTGTCGCTTCTTCCTCACGGCTGCGGCGTTGTGAGAGTAAAGCTTTGATGAAATTCAGCACCTCACCTCGGAACGGTAAGCTTTCGGGGTGAGTTTTTTGCGTTTGCCGCATAGAACCGACTTCGTTGTACGAATTGACACAAAAAACTTGGAATATTCTGCCGACATATCAATTTATACTTGCATTTTTGTAAAAGCGGGTGTATAATGTAACACGAATGGAGGCGATAAGGGTGAACAGTGATTTTTCTCTGCTTTACGATACCTATTTTACGATATCCGACATCTTTCCGATGTATCAGCGAGGCACCGAGGTCGATCAGTATTTCTGCGGCGAGCCGAGACTTACCGACGCACTTTTGATGTTTTACGACGCCGAGGGGATTTGCACGCAGAGGGGAAGAGAGCCTTTTACCGTGCCGAAAGGGTCGGTGGTGTATCTGCCTCGGGGAAGCGTGTACAGCTGGGAGACCCATGCCGTCGAGGGCAAAAACACGATGGTGACGCTGTTGTTTGAATTTACTCTGCGGAGAGTCGATGTTTTCGGCGGAAAAAAGGATGAGCTGTCGCATACAGAGCCCTACGGAGATCCGATTTCTTTCGGCAAAAATATACGTGTAATAGAGGACAAACGCACCGGACTTTACCGTGATATGTTCATGGCGCTCATCGAAGCTTACGGCAGAATACCGTGTTCGCCGCTCGAGGTTTACAACCGTGCGTATGAGATACTCGAAAAGGTCGCCGAATTTTACCGCATGAAGAAGATAGAAAAGGCGGATATCGGAATAATCTCCAAGGGAATACACTGCCTCGAAAGCGATGCAAAGGGCGATTTGAGTATTGCCGACCTTGCGGCGATGTGCGGAGTGAGCATCGGCTATTTCGAACGCCTTTTCAGAAATTACGCCGGCGTTTCTCCGTCGGAGTACCGTCTTTTAAAGAAGCTTTCCGCCGTGAAGCAGTGCCTTGCCGCAACGGACATGAGCCTTGAAGAAATAGCGACAAGCCACGGCTTTTTCGACAGTGCGTATCTCTGCCGCACCTTCAAGAAGAAAACCGGCATGACTCCCACCGAGTACAGACGTGCCGCAAAATCGATGTAATCAAATATGAAAAAAGCCCCGACGATCAAAAGAGCGACCGACGGGGCATTACTATTTCGTTTTGCGGATTTTGCGGCTCAGTTGAGTACCTCCGATTTGAAGGTTTCTCCGTTTACGACTTTTCTTATGTTGTCAAGCATTTTCACGATGTTGTCACGGTTAACGCAGAATTCGCCCTTGCCGTTTACCGTGAAGAAGCAGCGGCGTGTCGTGAGGTCGTAGAACACGTACTCATAGCTCTCTCCGCTTCGTGTGGTGACGTAAAATGCCGCCGTTTCCTCGGGATTTTCGGGAAGCTCCGCATAGTCCTCGATGGTCGTCATAAGCACGTCGATGTAGAACTGACGGAAGCTGTAGGTGTCAACCGCCTTTCCCTCGGTTGTGTCCGTGACGACAAGATCTTTACCCTCGCCCGTGAGACGGAAAGTTCGGTCGAAGTCCTTCGACGCTATGCGCATGGTGTCGATGCTGTCTATCTTCATCTGGAATATGGAGCTGTTTACAAAGCGTATGAGATCCCAGTCGAGGAAGTATACCGTGTCCTTAGGCACAATTATTATCGTGTCGTGAGAGGGATTGTAGGCGTATATCGACGCACCGTCCTCCGTGTCCGAGCCGAAGATTACTCTGCGCTCGTTGCCGCCGTAGGTAAAGATTATTTCATACGACGGTTCGGCAAAGCCGTACTTTTCCGCTTTCTCGGCGTCAAGTCCCGCATCAATCACACGGTCGCCCGTGAAGCCGACGAAAAGATTGAGTATGCCGTCAAGCTCGCTTGTGGGAATGTACTTTCCGGGGTAAATCATGCTGTGAGACGACGATGCACTGTTTTCGTTTCTCTGCTCCTCTGTTTCTTTCTCAAATTCGACGAAAAGCTCGCCGTTCTTTACAATCTTGAGGTTTTCTATGTCGTAGTATCCGTCAGAGGGAACAGGCGCACAGAGAAGCGGAGATATGTAGGCGTAGCGGTCGGAAAGCACCGTATCCTGAAGAAGCGTACTTATTACGTAAACAAAAGGCTTGTCCTCGTATTTGCAATAGTAAGCCGCACCTGTGGGGAGAAGATCTCCGATATACACGGTATAGACCTTTCCGGAGGTGTCTGTAACCTCAAAGTAGTTGCCGTCACGCCCCTTGTCAAGACCGTATACCGAAAGGTCTTCCGCATCCTCTACCTTCGCCATTGCAAGCATATTGCAGGTGCAGACGTAAAGGTAGGAGAGCTTTTCCGCATCGAGCGAGAGGTTTTCTCCACCGACGAGTACGAGGCTGTCGCTGACCTTGTCCATTTTGAAAGTGTAGGAATCGAGGTCGTTTTTGACGAAAATCTGCGCTACGTCGTCATGCTCGATTACATCGTATATGTAGGGACGTCCCGAGGTGCCGAGTCTGTCGCCGTCAGCGTCGAATTCCGCTTTGTCCTCGACGGGTTCGGAAAGAAGCGGCTGCAATGCGAAATACGCACCGATAAGCACGGCGACCGCCGCAACGAGAATTATGATGAGCCTTAACTGCTTTGATATCATGCGTACCTCCTCTTTCTCCAAACGAGAACGCCGACTGCGAGAATTATGAGCGGAAATACGACGGACATTACGATAATGCTCTGCTTAACGGTGTCGCTTGTCGCTGTGGTTTTAAGCGATGTGTTTGCAAGAACTTTCGATTCTATGTTCGAGGTCGCTGTGGAGCTTCCGAAATATTTGAGCGCACTGGAGAGTATTTCGGCGT
>CAKSCN010000050.1 GCA_934444485.1 uncultured Eubacteriales bacterium
TCCTCCATTCTGCGGGATGTTAGATCATCCCAAAATATTTGAATGCTTCTCGGATTGCTTTCTCTTTTTCCAGTGGACACTGTGGCTGTCTGGAATCCTCGGACTTCGGCAGATTGTAGTTTCTGCCTACTTCAATCCCACATTTCCGTTTGATCTGTGAGATATAGAGGTTGGACACCTTTAACCCGGTGTGCTCCAAAACATACTCCTTGATCTGCGGATAAGTTGCCCCATCCTGAAATTCAGACATATCCATATCTTCCAAAGAGAACTCAACCCGAATCTTTTTCGAGTCGACCTCACCCTTGGAAAGCAAAACAACCGTCTCCACATGCCCGGTTCTCGGGAACATATCGACGCCGACGGCGTCGAGGACAGTGAAGCCAAGCTTTGAGAACTCTGCGAGGTCACGTGCGAGGGTCGCAGGGTCACAGGAAATGTAGACGATTCTCTTCATGCCGAGAGTGCATATGCGCCGCACTGCCTCGACTCCGCAGCCCTTTCTGGGAGGGTCGAGTATGACGACGTCCGGACGCACCGCCTTTACACGTTCAGAGTTCAGCGCCTCCCCGGCGTCAAGGCAGATGAATTCACCCTCAACTCCGTTCGCCGCCGCATTGTACGCCGCATCCCTCACCGCATCGCACGATATCTCCACTCCGGCGAGACGACAGCCCGGCTTTCTTGCGCAAAGGCATATGCCTATCGTTCCCGTGCCGCAGTAAAGGTCAAGAAGCGTTTCGCCGTCACGCACGTCCGCAAGCCTTGCCGCTTCGGAGTAAAGACGCTCCGTCATGGTCGGATTCACCTGGAAAAACGACGCCGGCGATACTCTGAACCGACAGCCGAGGAGCGTTTCGTATATGTATCCGTCGCCGCAGAGCGTGCGCCATTCGTCGGACAGAACGGCGTTCGTCGCTTTGCGGTTTATATTGAGCATTACCGACTTCACCTTCGGGTGCTTTTCGGTGATGAAGCGGCAGAACGCCGACTCCGTGTCGGAATTTCCGAGGCTCTTCGCATTTATGACGAGAGTCAGAAGCATATCGCCGCCGCTGTTTTTTGCGCCCCTTATGTAAACGCTCCGCAGAACGCCCCGTCCGCTTTCCTCGTCGTAGGCGCATATGCCGTGCTTTTCGCAGAAAGTCACCGTGTCACGGCACACCTCGGTGTACTCCGGCGAGCCGATAAGGCACTTTTCGTGGGGGATTATGCGGTGCGAATTGCGTGCGTAAAAGCCGAAAACCGTTCGGACGCCGCCGTCACGCTCCTTTACCTCGCCCACCGGGTATATCGCCTTGTTGCGGCAGGCGACCGTCGAGTCCGCACCGTAAAAGTGCGAAAGCTTTATGTCGAGACCGCCGATTCTCGAGAAGCAGTCCCCAACAAGACGCCGCTTGTAGTCCGCCTCGTATTCGTATCCGATGTGACGGAACACACAGCCGCCGCATTTTCCGCTGACCTCGCAGTCGGGTTCGACTCTGCTTTCCGACGGTTCGATTATCTTCGTGATTTTCGCAACAAGGTAATTCTTTGCGCACTTTATGACGGTCGCTTCGACCCTGTCACCCTCGGCGGCGTCGGCGACGAACACCGTTATTCCGTCGTCGGTGTGTGCAATTCCGCTTCCGTTGCCGCACATGGAGGTCACGGTGAGCGTGAGCTTTTCGTTTTTCGTATGTTTCACGGATTTACCTCTTTGCTTTTTATTATCATTCGACGTTCCCGGTAAGATTTACGGTTATCGCAAAGTGACCGACCGCCGGGAGAAATTTTTTCATCATGTCCTCGGTGCGGAGTCTCAGACTTGACGTGTTTATGCACGGGTGACAGCCGATGTATTCGTCCTTAAGAACGTCCTCGTCGATGAGAAGCTGCACCTTCTTTTCGGTGTCGTTCATGAGTCCGAGAACGCTCACCGAACCGGGAGTGATGTCGAGGAACTTCTCCATGTACTCGGGAGAGGCGAACGAAAGTCTCGAGCTTCCGATCTGCTTCGACAGCTCCTTGGTCTTGAACGGCTTCTCGCCAGGCATCATGAGAAGGTAAAACGCCGACTTGTTCGCCGTGCAGAGAAAGAGGTTCTTGCATATGTGTATGCCGAGAAGCTTCTCAACCTCAAGACAGTCCTCGATGGTTGCGGTCACGTCGTGGTCAACTCTCATATACTCGATTCCGAGACTGTCGAGAAGGTCGTATGTGCGTATTTCTTTGTCAAGACGTCCCGTTGTGTCGTCGGGACGACCGGAGTAAAGCGTTCTGTCAATGTTGATGCAAGACATTTTTAACATCCTTTCATACAAATAAATAAATTGAAAATTGAAAGTGGAAAATTGAGAATTGGGGAGGAAAAACTCCTTGCGTCGTTTTTCTTCAATGATTGCATAGTGCGGATTTGCGGCGTGTGCGGCAAAGGAAAGCTTCGCTTTCAATAATTGACGATTGAGAATTGACAATTGACAATTACTGTGGAAAAACTCATAAAGTTGTTTTTCGACCGCAACGTTGCGAAGCAACATATTTCACGCATTCCGATAGGAATGCATTTCACGTTTTGCGAAGCAAAACATTTCACTGAAAAGCGAAGCTTTTCCACGGCTTCTCTTCACTTTTCACTCTTCTTTCTTCACTTGAAAAGCGTCAGCTTTTCCATCATACCTTTCCCCTCTGATCTCGAAAATCGCCCGACCGTCGGTTGAGTCGGTGAGGTAGTCGGTGAGTTCGGAAAGCCTGTCGCGTTCAATCGCAAGGTGCAGAGTGACGTCGTTTCCGAAGTCCGACGAGTCGCACTTAACTCCGAGCTTCGGCATATCACGCAAAAACCGCTGGTAATCGGAGTACTCAAGCACCGCTTCAAGCTCCGTGAACGGCACAAACTCGCAGATTCCGGCGGCGTCTATCGCAACCTTTGCCGTCTTTGCATACGCACGCACAAGTCCCCCGGCACCCAAAAGTATGCCGCCGAAGTAGCGTGTCGCAACGACGCACAGACCCGTCAGTCCCTCACGCTTGAGCACCTCAAGTGCCGGCATCCCGGCAGTCCCCGACGGCTCTCCGTCGTCCGAAAAGCGCGCTATTTCCGTGCCCTGCAAAATGTAGGCGTAGACGTTGTGCGTGGCGTCGGCGTGCTTTTTCTTTATTTCGGCGATAAACGCACGTGCTTCGTCCTCGTCCTTTATCGGAGAGGCATAGCCGATGAACTCGGACTTCTTCTCAACGAAAGACGCCGAAGCTTTTTTTGATATGGTTTTGTAGCCGTTGCCGAGCAAATTAAAACCTCCCGGAGTAAAATTTCGGCTTACGCCGAAGTGAAATTTTTTGCTTACGCAAAAAGTGAAAGGCATTCCTCCCGGAATGCGTAAATACGCTTTCAGCGTATGGAATATCTCGCTTCGCTCGATGTGAAATGTTGCTTCGCAACGTTGGGGTTGAAAAGCTCCCAAAGTCGCTTTTCTTCAATAGTTGTGTGGTGCGAAATTCGAGGCTGTGCGATAAAGGGAGAGCGGATTTTTGCCGAGGGTGTTGGTGTTTGCGACATACGATTATTCCGAGGCTCATTGGTGTTTTGTAGGGAACGGGCTTGCTCGTTCCGAAAGCCTCTGTAAATCGCCAACCTCGGATAGTACGCATTCTCTCGGAATTTCCGACATAATTGTCAATCGTCAATTGTCAATCGCTAATACACACTCTCCAAAAGCCTCATCTTCGCAAAAATGAAATTGTCGAGCCGTGCGAGGCGTTTCATTGCGAACGGTGTTTCCCACAAATTACTGTCCCCACAAATCCTGATGCCAATGCTCCCTTTGAGCGAGGCGTTGCCGAGCTTAAACGCTCCGACCTCGGATAAGATGAGTCTTACCTCATCTAAGTCGGCGGCTTGCGTTTATGGACGCCGACTTCGGCAGTGCCTTCACAAATACAGTGCTTGTCCGACAGCCCCTCAGGCGGCAAAGCCGCCAGCTCCCCTTACACAGGGGCGCCTCGGCAGCAAAGCTGCCTCCATTATAACACCCATGAGAAACTGCTTTATTTTAAAGTTCTTTGGTTCTTTCTTTCAAGAAAGAACACCCCCGTAAACCCCGTACTCCCCGTAATTGTCAATTGAACAGCGACCTGCGGTACTCAGAGGGGGACATACCGGTAACACGGCGAAAGGCACGGTTAAAGTTAGCGAGATTGGCGAAACCGCAACGCACGGCAATGTTCATCACGGAGTCGTCGGATAAGCGCAGGAGTGAGACGGCGTGTTCGATCCGCTTCAGAAGAAGATACTCGTAAGGCGGCATCCCGACCGTCTTTTTGAAGAGCGCAGACATATGAGAACGGCTCAAGTCCGCACTTGCGGCAATGTCGTCGAGGGTCACACTCTCGGTAAAATTCCCGTCAATGTACGTAAGCGCCGACTGAATGTCACGCCGATGAGTCAGTACATCGTTTACCGATTCCGTGCCGCCGCTCACCTTTACCCTCGCACGCTCCGCCGCCGCAACCATAAGCCCAAGCGTGAGATAGCGTATTTCCGCACGGCTCTTGTCCGCTCCGCCGGCGCAGAGATCACGTATTTTTTCGACAACGCCGCCGAGGTCGTCAAATGTGCGTGCGTCAAGCTCGCCGCCCACGAAAACCGACAGCCTTGACGGATCTATGTAGTCCGCAAGAACATTCCAAATGTAGTACGGCGTTATGTGAAAATTGAAGCTCGAAAGACTCGGCGTGCGTATCGTCGGCACACAGTGCTGTTCGTTCGGACGAACAAAAAACATCCGCCCAGCAACCGCTTCGTATTTCTCCGATTCGAGTACGTAGTCCCCCGAACCGCCCGTGATGTACCCAAGCTCAATCTCCGGGTGGCAGTGTATGCGAAACGCATTGACCTTTTGGTACTTCACACTGTCGGATAACGTAAATAGGGGAATGAGCGAACCCTCGGAGTATATTTTGGCGGTCGTCACGCATCCTCACCTCGCAGTGCTTTCGGAAGATAGTATCGGTTTTTCGTAATATTGTTGTGGACTCCGACAAATTTCGGTGATACAATATGATTATAATAAACCGTGGTTAATATTTCAACATCATTTTATAAAGGATTAGAAAAATGATACTCACCGACTACTTCAAATCCGCACACGACCTCACATGGGATATCGCTTCCGCCTGCGGAGTTTCTCACGGAACGGTAAGACTCCCCGAGGACGCCGCATTCGACGTCTGCGATAAATCACATCTTGCCGACGTCATCGACTCCTTCAAGAGCTTCGGAATAACGCCGCTTGTCGTTGAACCGCTCCCCAATTCGCTCCACGACCACATAAAGCTCGGCGACGAAAAGCGTGACGAATCGATAGAAAAATTCATTATACTCATAAAAAACCTCGGCGAGGTCGGCGTCACAACCGTCTGCTTCAACTTCATGGCGCACTTCGGCTGGACACGCACCTCAACGTCGATCCCCGAAAGAGGCGGCTCGGCGGTCACCGGCTTCAGACTTTCGGATTTTCGTGACGACGGCTTCACGCTCGGTGCGTATAAGCTTTGGGAAAACTACCGCTATTTCATCGACGCCACGCTTCCGTATGCGGAAAAATACGGAGTAAAGCTCGCACTTCACCCCGACGACCCGCCACTCGAAAAGCTCGGAAGCACGGCACGCATCTTCACAAACCTCGAAAATATCAGGCGTGCGGTCGATTACAAAAACTCGCCGTACCTCGGCGTGACGTTCTGTCAGGCGTGCTGCCGACTCATGGGCGAAGACCTCGAGAACGCCGTGAAAACACTTGCCGATAAGATTTTCTTCGTGCATTTCAGAAACGTGAGAGGTACGAAAACCGACTTCTCCGAAACGTGGCACGACAACGGCGAGATAAATATGCCGTCGGCGATAAGACTGTATAAAAAATATTGCCCCGACGGGGCGGAAAATATTCCGGTCAGAGTTGACCACGTGCCGACGCTCCCCTTTGAAAACGGAAACGGCGACGGCTATGACGCTCTCGCAAGGTTGTTCGCAATAGGATACCTCAAGGGAATACTCGATTCGGAACGATAAAAGGAGAATGCATCATGATTACAAAAAACGCAGTAAACGAAAAGCAGATATCTGTGACCTTCGGCTTCAGAGGAAAGGCGGGCTACTTCGGCTCGGAAAAAGCAAAAGAGGAAGCGGATATCATAGCCGCCGCAGGTATAAAGTGGGTCGTGCTCGTGCCGACCGTGTTCGTCGAGGACTGTATGTCAACCCGTCAGTTCATCGACTTTGAATGCACGCCGTCAGACCTCGAGGTCGTCGAGATGATAGAATATTTCCACAAGCTCGGAATTAAGGTGCAGCTGCGCCCCATGCTCGAGGGTCACGACGGCTGCGGAAGAACCGAGGTTGTGATGTTACCGGACCTTTCGCACCGTATGCCCGGCGGCAGACCGAGTACGAGAGAGGCGTGGTTTCGCAGTATGATCGCAAGGTCTCGCCACTATGCGGCAATCGCCGAAAAATGCGGCTGTGAAATGTACTGCCTCGACAGCGATCTTGACAGGATAGTCGGCTTCAATGACGATTGGAAGAAGGTCGTGAGCGAGGTGAGAAAGGTGTACTCCGGTCCCGTCACCTCCTGCCATACCATACATGCCGCCCATGTAAATTTTGAAAAAATGCTCTCCGACAAAAACTGCTGGTTCTACGATCTTGATATGCTCTCAATAAGCTCGTACTACCCTGCGGCGGACAAACCGCACACTACCGTTGCCGAGATGAAAGAGAAGTTTGCGCCGCTTGCAAAGCGTGTGGACAACATCGCCGCAATGTACGGCAAGCCCATCCTCTTCGGCGAGCTTGGCTGTACGTCGAGTACCGGAGCGGCAATCAGACCGTGGTCGTGGCAGAGAGAGGGTGCGGTCTACGACGGCGAAGAGCAGGCAAACTACCTCACGGCGTTCTTTGAAACCTTCAGTGGCAAGCCGTGGTGGAGAGGGTTCTGCTGGTGGAAGTGGGACGAAAATGTTGACCGCCCCGACATGGACTCCGACCCGAGAGGCAACAAGGGCTTTACTCTCAAGGGTAAGCCGGCGCTTGAGCTGTTGAGGGAGTATACTGAAATGGTGCGAAATTCGAGGCTGTGCGGTGACGGAAAGCTGCGCTTTTCAATAATTGACGATTGACAATTGACAATTGACGATTACTGTTTAATGCTGAATTCATAATGCATAATTAACGTGGAAAAGCTCCTAAAGTCGCTTTGAAATTGAGAATTGAAAGTGGAGAATGGAGAATTGACGTGGAAAAGCTTCGCTTTTCTTCAATGATTGTATGGTGCTTATCGTTTGTTGCGGTTCTACGGTGCGGTATACGTAACCTTACGTTTGGTTCTAAATTGACAGTCCCTCAGTCCGACGACTGCGTAACGACTGCGTCGTGACAGCTCCGGAGGTTGCCTTGCAACCGGTTACACAGGGGATGCCTCCGGAGTTGACACGGTCAACTCGAGAGTAAATTGCTTCGCAATTTCTCTGGCGGCTTTGCCGCCTCCAATACACCATGGAGAAAGTGCTAATCTCAAGCATCGCACTTCCCCAAAACCTCATCTTTCCGCAATTTGTCGTCGAACGAAGTGAGGTACAAATTGCGGGAATGGTAAACGCCCCAAATTACAGCCCCACAAAGTCTGATGCAAAAAAATCACGACCCGACGCTTGAATATATGGCGTCGGGTCGCCGTACTGTATTCGGTTAGATGAGTCTTTCCTCATTTCACGACGGAGTCCTTGACGATGTCGTGCGGTATTATCCCCAAATTAAACAAAAGACTTTTCATTTCAAAACGCAGTTTTGAAATCGACAAAGTTCTTTGGTTACTTTCTTTCAAGAAAGTAACACACACTTACGTTCTTTTGGTTCTTTTCTTCAGAAAAGAACACCCCCGTAACTCCCGTAATCCCTTGCCTGTCAGCCATGGAAGCTTGTGAGCTTAATGAGGAGGGACTCGTCGTCGTACTGGTCGGGGGGAAGCTTAGACTTTGCGGTGCGCAGAGCCGCCTTGTTTCGGCAGACTGTTCCGCATTTGCGGCACTTGTGGATAATCACATAGCCCTTCTTCGGGTCGGGCTCGCACCCTATCGGCGAGAGTATTCCTCCGCAGTCGTTCGCACGGTCGCCCGGGAAAATATCCACGTGCAGCGAACACAGACACCTCGGGCAGTGATTGCGGCTCGTTACCTCGAGGGGCATGACCTCAAAGCCGCAGTTCGCACAGACAAAGCCCTCGTCATTTTTCGTAAAACGTCCTGTCTCCATGCTCCGCTCACTTGCCCTCTGCGTCCTTGCAGATTGCCTCCCAAAGTCCGCCCAAATACGTCGCTCCGAGAGCTCTGTCGAAAAGTCCGTAGCCGGGACGACCCGTCTCTCCCCAGATCATTCTTCCGTGGTCGGGACGGAGATATCCGTCGAAGCCTACCTCGTGAAGCGCTTTCATGATTCCGTAAATGTCGAGAGAACCGCACTCGGTCTTGTGAGCCGTTTCGTTGAAGCCGCGCTCACCCACAAGCTTTATGTTTCTTACGTGCATAAAGTGAATTCTTCCCTCGCCGCCGAACCGCTTTATCATAGCAATAAGGTCGTTTTCGGGATTTGCGCCGAGCGACCCCGTGCAGAATGTGAGTCCGTTGTACGGAGAGTCAACAAGCTTTAAGAAACGCTCAATGTTCTTCTCGCACGTGATTATTCTCGGAAGTCCGAATATGCCCCACGGCGGATCGTCCGGGTGGATCGCCATTTTGACGTCGTATTCCTCGCAGACGGGTATTATCTTTTTGAGAAAATACTCACAGTTTCTCCAAAGGTCCTCCTCGGTAAAGCCGTTGTACTCGTCAAGCAGCTTGCCCAGAGACTCCTTCGTGTAGCTTGCGTCCCAGCCGGGAAGAGAGAGGTCGCCCTTTCGGGGATCCATCGCAAGCACGTCCTCCTCACGGTAAATGAGCGACGTCGAGCCGTCGGGATTTTTGTAGTCGAGACGTGAGCGCAGCCAGTCGAATACCGGCATAAAGTTGTAGCAGATGACCTTTACTCCGGCACGGCCGAGACGGCGGATGTTCTCGCAGTAAACGTCGATAAGTCCGTCACGGGACGGCTTGCCGAGCTTTATGTCCTCGTGTACGGGAACAGACTCGACTATGTCGAAAATGAGTCCCTTTTCCTCGCACTTGCGCCTGATGTCGAGGATTGCCTCTTCGGGCCATACTTCGCCCGGAGGCACGGAGTAAACGGCGGAAACAACCGAGCGCATTCCCGGTATCTGAGAGATGTACTCGAGGCTCACCGGGTCGCTGTCGCCGTAGTGTCTGAATGAAAGCTTCATTTACATGACCATTCCTTTCGCATATTTGTGTACTGACATTATTATAGCAGATAGCCGCCGCATTTTCAAGCATTTTTCAACGATGTTTTGCCGAAAAATTGCGCTTTTTAACAAAGTTGACTCGAATATGCACCTGCGGTAAACAAAAAATTTACATATACGGTCTGATTTTTTGCGAAGTAAATGTTATATAATAGAGTCGGTCGGGAGACCTGCGCAAAGAAAACACGCACCGGCTCTCCCGAAGACACATATATTGAAAGGAAGGAAACGTTATGGCAATGCAGAATTTCATTTACAACACACCGACAAAGCTCATTTTCGGCAAGAACTCGATCGAGCGTCTTCCGGAAATTCTTCGTCCTCTCGGCAGGAAGATTCTTTTGACCTACGGCGGCGGAAGCATAAAGAAGATAGGACTTTACGATGAAGTGAAGAGACTTCTGCCTGATTTTGAAATTTACGAGCTTTCGGGAATCGAGCCGAATCCGAAGTACACAACAAGCGTACTCGGCGGCGTGAAGATATGCAAGGAAAAGGGAATAGACGCCGTGCTTGCGGTCGGCGGCGGAAGCGTTCTCGACTGCTCAAAGGCTATATGCGCCGGTGCGCTCTACGACGGCGAGCCGTGGGATCTCATTACGTACAAGGTCAAGACCGAGCGTGCGCTTCCTCTTGTTACGATACTGACGCTTGCGGCGACGGGTTCGGAGTACGACAGTGCGAGCGTAATTTCACGCACGGAGACCAACGACAAGGTCGGATATCTCGACCCTCATCTTTATCCGACGGCGTCGATACTTGACCCTCGTTACACCTTCTCGGTATCGAAGAAGCAGACTGCGGCAGGTGCGGCGGACGCAATAAACCACGTAATCGAGCAGTATTTCTGCGGAGAGCATACCACTCTTGCCGACGGGATGTGCGAGGCAGCGGTAAGAAGCCTCATTGAGAATGCACATATCGCACTGCGTGAGCCGGACAACTACGCCGCAAGGGGCGAGTTTATGGTAGACTGTTCGCTTGCGTGCAACTTTATTCTCTCGATAGGCAACAGTCCGTCGGGCTGGCCGTGCCACGGAATCGAGCATGCGCTGAGTGCGTACTACGACATAACTCACGGCGAGGGACTTGCGATAATCACGCCGCACTGGATGAAGCACATACTGAACGACGCGACCGAGGAGCGTTTTGTGTCGTTCGGCAGACACATTTTCGGCATTGACGGCGGCACAAACCGAGAGATTGCCGAGAAGACGATAGCGGCGGTACACGATTTATTCGTATCGTTCGGAATGCCGATGACTCTTCGTGAGGTCGGCATAGACTCGTCCCGTCTTGCCGAAATGGCGCACCACATAGCAGAAAACGAGGGCCTCGACAAAGCCTGGGCGCCTCTCTCAGAAGACGATATCCTCGATATCCTCAAGGCTGCGCTGTGACGAACGAAAGCTGCTCGCCGCAGGGGCTTACGAGGGTTACGGGAGCTGCTCGCCGCAGAGGCGTTCTTTTCTGAAGAAAAGAACCAAAAGACTTTATCCTATAGTAATTTGGAGGTAGTACCGAAGTCGGCGTCCATATACGCAAGCCGCCGACTTAGATGAGCAGGACCCATCTTATCCGAGATAGTACGAAAGTCGGTGGCGCATATATGCGCATCATATGCGCAAGTGACCGACTTAGATTTTTGTGGGCGTAAATTTTGAGGAACTGTAATTGAGGTTTGTACCGTTCCCGAAATTTGTACCTCACTCCGTTCGACGACAAATTACGGAAAGATAGGGCTTTTTGGAAAGTGCGGAGCTTGAGGTTCGCATTCTCTCCATGGTGTATTGGAGGCGACCACGTCGCCAGAGAAATTGCGAAGCAATTTACTCTCGAGTTGGCTCTGCCAACTCCGGAGGCATCCCCTGTGTAACCGGTTGCAAGGCAACCTCCGGAGCTGTCACGACGCAGTCGTTACGCAGTCGTCGGACTGAGGGACTGTCAATTTAGAACCAAACGTAAGGTTATGTATACCGCACCGTAGAAAACCGACAAACGGTAAGCACCATGTAACCAATGAAGAAAAGCGCAGCTTTTCAACGTCAATTATGCATTATGCATTATGAATTCAGCATTAAACAGTAATCGTCAATTGTCAATTCTTATAGCCCACCGTCGAACATAACTCGAAAGCAGCTCTTTCGCAACTCCTCTTTCAATTCTTCAGTCTCTTACCTCGTCGGCTTTTGCATTTAGTTTTTTCGCAAAGCGCAATATCACCGCCGCACAGACAATGAATGTGACAAGGTCCGCCGCCGGCAGAGAGACGAGTATTCCGTTGAGTCCGAAGAAAATCGGAAGTATGCAGGCAAGCCCCGCTCCGAGGATTATTTCACGTACAAGCGAGAGGACGTTTGAAAATCCGGGCATACCGACCGACTGTAAAAAGATGAACGCCGCCTTGTTGAGGCAGGTGAGCGGCAGTACCGAGAGGTAGATTCTGAGCGTTCTTACGGCAAATTCGGTATACAGTGCGTTTTCCTGACCGAAAATCGAGTTCACCGTCTCCGGGAAAAGCTGCACGACAATGAGTGCCGCAAAGCCCACGACCGCCTCCGAGAGGAAGAAAAGCTTCATTATCTTCCGCATTCTGCCGTAGTTTTGCGCACCGTGGTTGTATCCGACTACAGGTATACATCCGGCGGCTATTCCTATCACTACCGACAGCACTATCTGAAGCACCTTTGACACGTTGCCTATGACCGCAAGCGGAATATCCGCACCGTAAACCGAGAGTGCGCCGTACTTTACCGCCATGTTGTTCGTTGCCGCCATGGCAACTACCATCGAAACCTGCGTGAGAAAGCTCGTCGTGCCGAGTACGAATATCCGTCCGGCAGTGCCGACGTTCGGCGAAAAACTTGTGCGGCTGAGTTTGATAAGCTTCGTGCGGCAAATGTATATGAGGCTGAGAAGTGCCGTTATGAGCTGTCCCGCTACCGTCGCTATCGCCGCACCTTTCATTCCGAGACCGAGAGCAAAATCAAAGATGAAGATTGGGTCTAAAATTATGTTTGCGACAGCACCGGCAAGGGTCGCCGCCATTGCGAAACGGGGACTTCCGTCGCAGCGTATCACGGCGTTGAGTCCTTGTCCGAACATATAGACCGGTATTCCGAGGACTATCACGCCGAAGTATTCCTTCGCATACGAAATATTCGCTTCGGTCGCACCGAAAAGGTGAAGAAGCCCGTCGCCGAACAAAGCGTACACCGCCGTAACGACGACGCTCGAGGTCACAAGAAGCTCTATTGCGCAGCCGACCGCACGGGACGCCGATTCACGCTCAACCTTTCCGAGACACATACTCGCAAGCGCACAGGTTCCGTCGCCTATCATGGTCGCAACGGCGAGAGCGATTACCGTCAGCGGAAATACAACGTTCGTTGCGCCGTTTCCGAGGTAGCCGATGCTGTGACCGATGTAGATCTGATCGACGATGTTGTAAAGAGCGCCGACGAGCAGTGAAATTACGCACGGCACGGCGTATCTTGCTATAAGTCTGCCCTCTTTTTCCGTGGCGAGTGTGACGTCCGCACTCACCGTTTTTTTAATGTCAATCGTTTTTTCCATAAAAACCTCCGTCTTACATAAATATTCGAGCCGCAGGCAAACAAAAAAAGGCACGTAAGATCTGTTCGGTCTTACGCACCCTGTGCCACTCAACACTCTATATTATATCTCATTCCGCACCGTTTGTCAAAGGCAGTTTTCAACAAAAATCACTCCTGCCGTAAAATTTTCATGCGCAGAAGAGACAAACCGTCGCACACGCTCTAATTTCGCACCACCCAATCAATGAATAAAAGCGACTTTAGGAGCTTACCCCCAATTCTCAATTCTCAATCAAAAAAGTGCCTGCTTGTGTAGTTTTGTTAATGATGAAATTTTTGTGCTTATCGTTTGTCAGTTTTCTACGGTGCGACATACATAACCCTGCGTTGGGTTCTTGCGGCGGGAGATTACGCTAGCGAAGTCTGCGTTCCGCTCGCCCTACAAAATGTCAGGGAGCCTCGGAATAATCGCACAACCCCAAACACCAACACCCTCGGCAAAAATCCGCTCTCCCTTTATCGTACAGCCTATAAATCAGCACCATACAATTATTGAAGAAAAGCGAAGCTTTTCCACCCTAATTCTCCATTTTCCACTCTCAATTCTCAATTTAAAAGTGGCTTCAGGAGCTTTGAATCACGCACAAACGCCATGTAGGAAGCGGAGAGAAATGTGAGTGCGCAAGCACTCAGCGAAGCGTACATTTCCTCTCGAGTTGACCTCGTCAACTCCCCACTCTCAATTCTCAACTAAAAAAATCTCCTCCCACGGCAAAAAGTCACGGGAGGAGTAAATTATGCAATCAGCAAACCGTACTCAGAGGGCAATCAGTGAATGATGCACTTTTCGGTATCCTTGTCGAAGAGGTGAGCGTGGTTTATCTCAAACGCAACGCTTATCTTGTCGCCGGGCTGTGCGGTCGAACGGGAGGGAACTCTTGCGATAACGTTGTTCTCGCCGATTGTGAGGTAGAGATATGTCTCCGCACCCATCATTTCGGTTACGTCTACGTTTGCGTCGATTACCCACTCGGAAAGCGAGGAGAGGTACATGGGCTCGTCGTGAATGCACTCGGGACGGAGACCTACGACAACTTCCTTGCCGAAGTATTCCTTAAGCTCGGGCTTGGAAGCCTTCTCCTGAGGAAGCTTGAAGGAGTTTGCGCCGATTACGAGGTAAACGCCGTCGTCCTTCTTCTCGACCGTAGCGCCGATGAAGTTCATCTGAGGTGTGCCTATGAAGCCGGCAACGAACATATTGCAGGGCGTATCGTAAAGAACCTGAGGAGTGTCAACCTGCTGAATAAGACCGTCCTTCATAACAACGATACGTGTAGCCATGGTCATAGCCTCGACCTGGTCATGCGTTACGTATACGAAGGTCGTACCGAGCTTGTTGTGGAGCTTTGTAAGCTCTGTTCTCATGGCAGCACGGAGCTTTGCGTCGAGGTTGGAGAGCGGTTCGTCAAGAAGGAATACCTTCGGTTCACGGACGATAGCACGTCCGAGCGCAACTCTCTGTCTCTGACCGCCGGAAAGAGCCTTCGGCTTTCTGTCGAGAAGGTGAGCGATGTCGAGGACTCTTGCGGCCTCTTCAACACGTCTCTTGATCTCTTCCTTGGGGGTCTTTCTGAGCTTAAGAC
>CAKSCN010000051.1 GCA_934444485.1 uncultured Eubacteriales bacterium
GAATTTGGAATCGACCTTGCCCGTATTTACCGCCGCAAAGGTATGGGGGTCGATGCCGGGGGTGAGTCTTAACAGTATCTTCTGCTTTATTCCGTGCTTCTTCGCAAAGTCGTCAACACGGTCAAGCTCATCGGCATTGTCGGTTACAAAACAGCCGACACCGTTTTCCATGGCGTACTCTATTTCATAGTCGCTCTTGGCGTTGCCGTGGAAATACGCCTTTTCGAGGGGGTAGCCGGCCGCCTTGGCGGTGTGTATCTCGCCTGCCGAAACGACATCTATTCCCATGTTCTCCTCAAGCGCAATCTTATATATTCCGGCAAAGGACAGTGCTTTGCTTGCATAAAGCGGATGTGAGTCTCCGCCGAAATACTTCTTTATCGCACCTGTGTATATACGGCACATTTTTCTCACTCTGTCCTCATCAAGGAGGTAGAGCGGTGTACCGTACTTTTCGGCAAGCTCGACCGTGTCGAAGCCTGCAAAGGTGAGGTGTCCTTTTTCGTTAATTCCGAGGTTTTCGCAAATCATTGAGATTTCCTTTCAGTGACGGTTTATCTGTGGGTGTATCAGAAATTGAGTCCTTTTCTTATTCTCTCTACGGCTTCTGTGGTAGACTCACGGTCTCCGAACGAGGTGAGTCTGAAATATCCCTCGCCGCCGTTTCCGAAGCCTGCGCCCGGAGTTCCGGCAATCCGGAGCGTATCGAGAAGGTAATCGAAGAATTTCCACGAATCCATATTTCCGGGGCATCTGAACCAAATGTAAGGTGAGGAAACGCCGCCGGTGAACCATATGCCCTTCTCACGGAGAACGTCCGCAATGAGCTTTGCATTGCCCATGTAGTAATCGACCATTTCGGCGCATTCACGCTGACCCTCTTCGGAAAGTGCCGCCTCCGCACCTCTCTGAACGACATAGGGGACGCCGTTGAACTTGGTCGCCTGACGTCTCATCCAAAGCTTGTTGAGCTTCGTGCCGTCTGCGGTGACTATCTCGGAGGGGACAACCGTCCATGCGCATCTCGTGCCGGTAAAGCCTGCGGTTTTCGAGAGAGAGCATATCTCGATCGCACAGGTCCTCGCACCCTCTATTTCGTATATCGAATGAGGAAGGTCGCCTCTTATATACGCCTCATATGCCGAGTCGAAGATAATAACCGATCCTGTTGCGTTGGCAAAGTCAACCCACTTCCTGAGTCCCGCTCTGTCATAAACCGCACCCGTGGGGTTGTTGGGAGAACAGAGGTAAATTATAACGCCTTCATCGGCAATTCCGTCGGGAGTCGGGAGAAAGCCGTTGTCGGCATTTGCGTCGATAAACTTTATCTTTCTGCCGGACATTATATTGCTGTCCATGTAAACGGGATAAACGGGGTCGGGAATGTAAACGGTGTTGTCGCCGAAAATATCGACTATGTTGCCGACATCGCTCTTTGCACCGTCGGACACGAATATATCGTCGAGAGGAAGCTTCACGCCGAAAGTCTCATAGTGCTTTGCAACGGCTTCTCTCAAAAAGTCGTAGCCGTACTCGGGAGCGTAGCCTCTGAAGGTCGCCTTATTTCCCATTTCCTCAACCGCAGCTTTCATCGCCTTTGTGACGGACGCCGTGAGAGGAAGCGTGACGTCGCCGATACTGAGCTTAATCACCTTCTTATCGGGGTGAGCGGCGGCGTATTCTCTTATGCGTCTGCCGGTTTCCGAAAAGAGGTAGCTTTCCTTAAGGTTTTTGAAGTTCTCGTTGATTTTTACTTTTGTCACAATGCCCATTGCCGTTATCCTCCGTTAATTCCGATTGTCTTTGCTTTACTGTATCTCGTATACTCCGTCGTAAACCTTTGTGGCTGTTCCCTCCATGATAACGCACATATCGTCAAGCACGGTTATCGTGAGTTCGCCGCCTATAAGCCTTACGGTGACGGGAGTGTTCTTTTTGCATATTCCGTTTACGACCGACGCCACGACCGTTGCGCACGCACCCGTACCGCAGGCGTAGGTCTCGCCGCTTCCCCTCTCCCAGACACGCATATCGAGAGTTTTTTCGTCAATCATGCGCACAAACTCGGTGTTGACCCTCTCGGGGAATCTCGGACAGTTTTCAAAGTGCGGTCCTATATTTTCAAGGTCGAGTGACTTTATATCGTCAAGGTAGGTCACAACGTGAGGATTTCCCATGGAAACCGCCGTAAGTCTGTACTCTTTGTCGCATATTGTGAGAGGTTCATCGACGAAGCGTTCCTTATCCGTGAGAACCGGGATATCCGACGGCACAAGCGACGCCTTTCCCATATCGACCTTCACAGATTCAACCTTTCCGTTTTCGACGTTGAGGTCAAGGCGCTTTATGCCGCTTAACGTTTCGATATCGAGCTTTGTCTTTTCGGTCATGCCGTTATCGTACAGATACTTTCCGACGCAGCGAATAGCGTTTCCGCACATTTTCCCCTCACTGCCGTCGGCATTGAACATACGCATCTTTGCATCGGCAATCTCCGAGCGGCATATCATGACGATACCGTCCGCACCGACGGAAAAGTGTCTTTTAGACATTTCTATCGAAAGCTTTCCCGGGTTTTCAAGCTCTTTTTCAAAGCAGTTGATGTAGATATAGTCGTTGCCTATACCGTGCATCTTCGTAAACTCTATTCTCTTCACCTTTTCAGCACCTCTTCCAAACCGTAAAAATGCTCTTTTGTCAGCCTATCATATCGCTCATTCCGTACATACCGCAGGGCTTATCCTTGATAAAGTCCGCCGCCGCAACAGCACCCTCGGCAAACAGCGCACGGCTTCTCGCTTCGTGCTTTAAGGTGAGCGTTTCGTTGTCGGTAGAAATTATTACCTCATGTTCGCCGACAATATTGCCGAGTCTCAGCGCATGAATGCCTATTTCCTCTTTCTTTCTCTTGCCCTGACCGTGACGTCCGAAGACGTACTCCGCACTCTCACGCACCTTCTTTATGCAGTCGGCAATGAGAAGCGCCGTGCCGCTGGGAGCGTCCATCTTTCTGTTGTGGTGCTTCTCCACTATCTCTATATCGGCATCGGGCAGATTCTTCGCCGCAGTTACCGCAAGCTCGCAGAGAAGTGCGACTCCGACGGAATAATTAGCCGTCATGAACACGGCGACCGACTTCGACGCTTCCTCGATTATCTTCTTTTCCTCGTCAGTGTGACCGGTTGTCGCTATGACCATGGGTACGCCGTGCTTTACGGCATAGTCGCAAAGCTCGCCGCAGGAGGTGTGGAACGAAAAATCAATAATAACGTCCGCCTCTCCGGTAAAGTCCGCGATATGCTCAAAGACAGGGTATTTCTCAAACGACGGCACGTTTACGTCAACCGCCGCCGCAAGAACCGAATTTCTCATTCCGTCGCCGACAAGCTTCATTACTTCCTTGCCCATTCTTCCGCCGGCACCGTTTACAATTACTCTCATTTTAACACTCCGTTACGATAAAACTTTTGCCGTCTCAGAACTTGAGTCCGTGCTTTCTCATTATCTCGAACATCATCTGCTTCTTGTCCCCGTCCATTTCAGTGAGCGGCAGACGCAGGTAGTTGTCGCAGAAGCCGAGTGCGGACATCGCCGCCTTTACCGGAATCGGGTTTACCTCGCAGAAGAGAGCGTCGATTATATCGTGAAGCTCAAACTGAATCTTCGCAGCACCCTCGATATCTCCGGCAAAGAAACGCTTGAAAATTTCGCCCGTTCTCTTGGGGAGTACATTGGACACAACCGAGATAACGCCCTTACAGCCGATTGCCATAAGGGGAACTATCTGGTCGTCGTTTCCGGAATACATGGTGAGGTTGTCTCCGACAAGAGACATCGTCTCGACTATCTTCGAGATATCGCCGTTTGCCTCCTTGAAGCCGACTATGTTCTCATGCTTGGAAAGCTCAAGGTAGGTCTTGGGGGCAATGTTTACACCCGTTCTCGAGGGAACGTTGTAGAGAATGAGGGGCTTTGTAGAGGCGTCCGCCATCTTGTTGTACGACGCTATAAGTCCCTTTTGGGTAGCCTTGTTGTAGTAAGGAGTGACGGCAAGAAGAGCGTCCGCACCAAGCTCGCAAGCCGCCTTTGCAAGGCTCACGCCGTAAGCGGTGTCGTTGCTTCCCGTGCCTGCGATAACGGGTATTCTGCCGTTTACACGGTCTACCGCATATCTTATCGCTTCCTTATGCTCGGTGTCGTTGAGGGTTGCGGACTCACCGGTCGTTCCGCAGACGACTATCGCATCAACACCCTCATCTATCTGCCAGTCGATAAGCCTTCCCATCTTCTCATAATCGATGCCGCTTTCGTTGAGCGGAGTGATAAGAGCCGTTGCGACTCCCGTGAATACAAGTTTCTTCATAATGCTTTTCCTTTCCGAGGGTACCCTTGCGGCGCCCTCATTTGCGTTTTTCCGACGCAAAAAAATAAAGCCGATATAATCGGCTATCCTGAAAATGATCCCCTATCGCAAAATAAACGGGACTTACATTTATCAAGATAGCTCTCCGCGCAAAGCGACAGTCGTGCGAATCTTATTTCGCAAAACCGGCCGAACTTCCGACGCAGGAAATCCGCCTCGGCGTCCGCACCTTTCACCCCGACTGTCCTGCGCCGGACATTATCGCCGAGAGTTACTGATTGCTAAACGCACCTCTATCATCGTATTCTATTTTACCATACCGTTATTCCGTTGTCAAGTGCGGCGTGAATCTGTTCACTTATATTTTACATTATGGCGCATTTCGCAGTCTGTCAGTACTTCAAACCGCCGTGCGCTTCTCTTTTCAGGCTTTCGATGAACCTGTTTGCCTTTGCAAGAACGGTTCTGTCGTGTGAGTAACCGAGTATTTTCATCCCCTCGGCAAAGCTCACGAGTATGTACTCCGAAATTTCCATGATGTTCATTCTTATATCGCTTTTCTTAAACGGTGCGACAAAGTAAACCGCCGTTTTCTTCACGAAAGAATTAACCGAGTAGTTGTACGCTTCCGAGAAGCCCTCGATAATATCGGTCTTGACTCCTGTTTCCTCGTACATTTCTCTTATCGCCGTTTCACGCTCGGTCTCTCCGTACTCCATGTGACCTTTCGGAAAGCCTATGTGTCCCGACATATTTTTTATGAGTATAAACTTTCTTTCTCCGTCCTCCTCCGAGAACATAACCGCACCGCAGCTCTTTTCGTAAAGGCATACGTATACGGGATTTTTCACCTTGACAAAGCGTGATACAAGCGTGCGTATTCCCGGCTCATAAAATACCGCACCGGGAGGCGACACAATCCATATATCCCGTCTGTCGTCTCTCGAGCGTATTACGGCGGTAATATGTCCCGTAAACTCTGCAAGAGCCTGCTCGACTCCTATAACTATCGCCTGACGCTCAATTCTGCCGTCGGTAAGACCGATGTATCCGCAGTTCACGGTGTGCCGCTTTCCGTCCTCGCCTCTGACGACATAGGTACGGTCCACCGTCACGGTGACGCTCTTTCCGATTATAAATCTTATGCTTTTGTTTCCTCCGGGTCTGTTCAGTGACGTCATCTTACCCTCTCTAACCTAACGTTTGCTTTTGGTTCCGTACATTCTCTTTAATCAAGCATCTACTTTACAGCAAACCATAATCCTTTTTCATTATAGCACACATCGGTTCTCATTGCAATACATTTTCCGATTATTTAAACTTTTAGGCACTTTATGTTTGCAAAATTGTAAAATAACTTCACTGCGGCAGAGCAATACGCTCCTTACTGTATAACCTCTCCGTGTACCTTCGGCAGACTCCACCTGAAGTGTGCGGCGCAGATACGGATAATGAAAACAAAAGCGGAGCTTACGATTATACTGCTCTCATGCCCCAACACATCCCAGAGATAATAGCAGAGAAACGCTCCGGCAATAGCTGCACAGGCGTATATGTGCTTTACGAAAATGTAAGGTCTTTCGCCGGCAAAAAGGTCTCTCAGTACGCCGCCTCCGACCGCCGGAAGCACTGCCGCAAATATCACAAGGTAGAGATTATCGTCAAATCCCATTTCAAGCACTGTCCGCACTCCGCAGGCGGAGAAGATCCCGAGTCCGGCGGAATCGGTCACGAGCATGAGGATGTCATACACTCTGCGTCTCGTGATTATCGCATGGCGCACGCCGGGAAGAAATACGATAACAGCCGCCGCCACGGCAACAGCCGAGGTAAACGGGTCGTAAAGTGCCGAGGGTGGCGTGTGACCGAGCATTATATCACGGAACATTCCTCCGCCGATGACCGTCGTCACCGCAAGCACTATCGTTCCGAAAAGATCCATATCGTTCTTTATCGCTTTTGCGGCGCCCGATATTGCGAAAGCAACCGCACCGAGTATTTCAACATATTCTATAAGAGTCTCCATATGCTTCCCCTTTTACGCAATTACAGTATCAGTCCGAATACAGTATGCCGTCGCACTCCGCTATCATCATTGCGGCAACGCATACCGCCTCGAGAAAGGCTCCGACCGGAAGTTTTTCATCCGGCTGATGCGCACCGCCGTGACCCTGAGGCATTGCAAGCTTCGTGTCGTCCGCATACCCGGCGACCGTTCCGACGCTGAAAGCAATACTTCCCGCCGGGCAGAGCTTTCGTGCGTAAGTGCCGCCGCTGCAATAAAACGCCCTGTCCTCGCAGCGTTTGTGAGTAAAGTCCTCGGAAAATTCACGGTACACTTTTTCGAGAGTTTTTGCAAACGCATTATCCTTCTCAATCTCAAAGCCGTCCGTTCCGCTCACATCACAAATCACAAAGCCGTGCAGGTCCGCAGAGCGGCGTATTTCTTCCATGAGCTTTTCTCCGTCAAGCGAAACCCCGAAGCGCACATCAAACGAAAGCGACGGTCTGCCGTCCGAGAGAGAGCATATGCCGTTCACGCAGGTGAGGCGTCCGAAAGATGGGTCGTCGTGACCGACACCGAAGCCCTCGCCGTAGAATCTGCCCGTGAGAGCGGCGATTCCGGAAAGAAGCTTCCTGTCGTTTTCGCAGAGCGACTTGCAGTTACAAAAAGCGTCGGCAAACACGAAAGCCGCATTGACTCCGCCCTCGGGAAAACCTGCGTGCTTTGAAAGTCCGTGCGCCGTTACGCATATGTATTCGCCTTCCGCAGTCACGCCGATATTATTGCAGGTCTTGCATATCTCAAGCGCATCACGGTACAGCGTCTCGGAGTACCTTATTCTTACTTTCAGCTCACCCAGCACGATATTGAATGCCGAACCGCCGTCAAACGAAACAATATCCGAAAAAGCGTTTTTGCTCACGGCAAGGAACCGTTTCATACTTCTCTCGCCGATGCTTACGGGAAAATCGCCGTCGGGGATAATCGAAACATTCGGAAGATTGTTTTCGCTTATGTACTTCTCAATGTCCGCCATGCCGCTCTCTTCGTTTGTGCCGAGAAAGACGTCAACGCCGCTCTTTATCTCAACGTCGAGGTCACGAAGCATTTTAACGGCGTACAGCGACAAAACCGCACCGGATTTATTGTCCTCGACGCCTCTGCCGACAAGACAGCCGTGCGTATGTTTCGGCTCAAAGGGATTGTCGGTATACAGCCACTCGCCGTCGGGCGGAACCACATCGAGATGAGCGAAAAGTCCTATTCTCTTTTCCGCACCGCCGACCGAAGCGACAGCGTAGCTTTTGTCGCCCGCCGTGACAGTTCGGAAGCCGTTTTTATCATACAGCTTTACCGCCGCCTCGAGGCACTCGGCACATTTGCGTCCGAAAGGTGCGCCGTTCTCACTCTCTCCTCTCACCGAGGGGATTTTCGCAAGAGAGGTAAGGTCGCCCAGAATCTCCTCTTTGTGTTCCGCAACGTAGGCTCTCATTTTTTCGGCAAGTGTTTTATCCATATGTTCCTCATCCTTCCGCATTCGGCTTGACGCAAAAAGTCCGGACGCAAAAGTGCGCCTGTACGCCGCAAAACCGATTTTCCTACATTATATATCTTGCGGAGTGTTTTGTCAATAGGCGGCGGTAAAGTATGTGAGAACGTATTCCGTCGTAAAGTCTCCTGAAACTTCGGCGACTGCGCGCGGCATGAGTAAACAAAGTGTAAAAATTGCCGCCGTTTTCTTGACAAAGCGGTGACGATATAGTAAAATTAGGTGTTGTGAACGGCAGTGTTGCGTATAGCGGTTCACCTACAATTTAACATTGGGATGTCGCCAAGCGGTAAGGCAACGGACTTTGACTCCGTCATCACGCCGGTTCGAATCCGGCCGTCCCAGCCAAATGCAGCCAAATCCGAACTGCGCTGAACGTTGATATTAAGCGTTGCGTGTCTGTGCTTTGGTGTTTTGCAATCTAAGCTCCCGTGCATAAGTGCGGGAGTTTGCTTATTACTTTTCCACTTTCCGTCAGTTGATTAAAAGCGGGTTTGGGTAAAAGAATAATGGCGGTAAGATACGGCGAAAGCGCTCGGCAATGCGGAATATCATACAAAAGGACTGCCGTCGGTCCTTCCGCACCGATTGCGTGACCGAGATTGAAATGGGTGGAAATTTGCAGCATGATAGGATATCGACAAATCGGAATTTATGGAGGAGCATATGGACTGGTTAAATATATTCGGACTGATAATGATTGCAGTCATTATGATACCCAATATTATTTTTGCAATTAGATGCAAAGAGGGCTTTGAAAACAAATGGAGCAATAAATTTATTGAGGGCGCAGAACAGGTAGGGAGGTTTGGCTGCTTTGGTTTTATGATAATTAACATTCCTGGAACATGGTTCGGGTGGTGGGCTGACGAAGCATTTGCCATATACCTTATTGTGGATACAATATTAGTAGTGTTGTATTGTGCAATTTGGATAATTTGCTTTAAGAAGAGCAGCATATTCAGAGCACTGGCGCTATCTGTTATTCCTTCAGTTTTGTTCTTGTTTAGTGGAATTATGAGCCGGTCAATTCTTTTGCTTATCGCAGCAATATTGTTTGCACCAAGCCATATTCTGCTTTCGTATAAAAACGCAAAATGATATTGGTTAAATTCCAGTTTGTCTACCCGAACAACCTGCACAGCCAAGCGCTACTCAGCAAAGCGTTTGGCTTCTTCATTTATATAAGGAGTAACCGAACGTCAAGCCCTCCTTTACTGTTGGGTAAGCTTGCAGTGCGGAATGTTCCACATACTTTACGAGTCTCTCAGAACTTCCCTCACACATTATTTTTTCTGTACCGCATCGGCGACAGACCGAACTTTTTCTTGAACGCATTGCTGAAATAGTAGAGGTTTTCGTAACCGCACATCTCCGCTATACTGCTTACGGTGAGGTTGCTGTCAAAGAGCAGCTGCGACGCTGTGCCGAGTCTGAATGTACCAATATATTCAACGGGCGTGACCCCGGTTTCACGCTTAAACTTCACGAGAAATCCCGTGTGCGTCATGAAAATGCTGTCGGCAAAGCTCTTAACCGATATTTTCTCACGATAATTGCTTTTCACATAGTCGATAAACGCCGAAACATCCTCCGAGTATTTGTTTTCCGAAAGTCTGCGCTCCGCTTTGTACTGAACGCAAAGGTCGGTGAAAAAGTAACTGCACAGTTCTCCGTCGTTTTCGGTTATCGATTTATACAAAAGTTCAACCGTGCCGTTTTTTCTGAAGCTGTCCTTATAGTCCACCGTTCCGCTGACGGAGTTGTGTCTTATCTCGCCGGAGAAAAGGTCGAATACGGCAGAAGCGACGGTCTTGTTCAGCCGAACTCCGTCATGTTCACGGTATCGGGCGTCGATCCGAAGCAAAGGATAATGTGCTATGCCGAGAACAGCGACACGCTCCTAAAGAAGGGCAGTTTTCTCGAGCTTTGCCGCAACGCCTGCGAAACAGGTGAGCTTCCTCCCGAAATCAGCATTGTGAGAATGTATCCGACCGGAGCCGAGGGCGAAAGGCTCATCAATGCGACGCAGGTCAACCGTCTGAATCCGCTTCTTCCGGAGGACTACGCAAAGGCGCAGATTGTCCTTCGCAAACAGATAGGTCTTGTGATGCAATTTCTGAAAAACAATGTCGAGGGCTTTGAGAACATACGCCTCAAGAGCAGTTCGGACATCGTCGGCGTGAGGGAATTGAGGAGGATTATCGGACAATATGTACTCACAGCAGAGGATCTCATTGCCGGAAAGCGTTTCGACGACGTCATCGTACACAAAACCGGTTTTTGCATAGACATACACAATCCGGACGGTGCCGGGCAGGCGGAAAGCGACACAATTCCGGTACAGATCGGAACCTACGACATTCCGTACAGGTGCATTGTGCCGTTAAAAAACCGCAACCTTTACACTGCCGGCCGGTGCATCAGCGGAACGCACAGGGCGCACGCTTCGTACAGAGTCATGAACACGGCGATGAATCTCGGTGAAGCGGCAGGCGTTGCGGCGGCACTCTGCGTCAAGGAGAATACGGACAACAAGTCGCTCGATTACAGAAAAGCCCAAAATGCTCTTGCAAAACGGGGTATAGATTTGTTCGATTGACACACTCCGAAAGTTAAACATGGCAAGAAACATAAACAGCCCTCGGCAAAAACCGGGGGCATGATTTTTTCACCGAAAAACTGCGTAAGTGTGTTTGCATATCAGTCGTTCTCATCCTCAAAGAGCTTTTCCATGGGGACACCGAGGATTTTGGAAACGACGAAAAGTTCTCTGTCGGTCGCACTGCGCACCTGTCCCTCCAATTTTGAGTAGCTTGTGGGGTTCATGTCGCAGCCCATGACCTGAATCTGCGCAATAAAGTCCTTCTGCTTTATCCCCTTTTCTTTTCTCAGCCGTTCAATGTTTCGCCCAACAAGATTTTTGTCACCGTACTGCTTTTTTCTGGTTTTCATACATTGTTCCTTTTCAAAACTACAATCCTTAACGTCCTTGCGCAACCGAAGGTCGGTTTGTACTTTTGCGTGAACATCACCTTTCGATGATATTTTCGTCGGTTTCCGGCATATCGTCGTCAAAGTATGCGCCGACAGGCTTCACCGTCAATGTGCCGTCGGAAATCTTCATGCAGTACGTGCCGTTATCCGTGAGCTTCACAATTTCGTCGCCCGAAAGACCGCTCTCACCTTTTTCGATTTTCCCGTTTTTCGTGTCAATGCAAACCGACGTCTGTACATATTCTTCGTCCGAGGGAGCGTCGCCGTGAATAACAAACTCGCCGAGCGTGCCGTAATACTTGCCGTCCGAAGCACCGTAAATCGCAAATCCAACGGTCGTTCTGCCCTCTTCGGCGGCGGCAATGCGGAATACATCGGCAACCTCTCCGGAGCTGTAAACCGTAATCTTAACCGCCTTCATTCCCTCTTCGCCTTCGCCGTAAATCACCTCGGGAGAGTACGTCATATTCTTATCGACAAGATACCCCGGCAGTTTTTCTCCGACAATCGCAGCCTCTGCACCCGTCACATCGACCTCGGCAGTGTATGCGCCGTCAATATCGTAAAACGACATCAGAAGAACGCCGTCACTCACCTCGTAATAGTATTTCACAAGTCCGACGTCGGAAAAAGAAAGGCTTGACACATTTGTCACCTCCGCATTCTTCACCGTCAGCACCGCATTGTTGTGACCGTCAAGAAGATACATCGCACCGTCGCCACAGGCAATTCCGAACGCAGTAAGTCCGCTGTCGCCGAGCCTTAAATCTATTTCTTTCTCAAAACTTCCAACGCTGTCGTACACCAAAACAGTGCCGTCTCTTTGCAGGAGGTACAAACTGCCCTCGCCGTCAAGTGCAAAATCCCTGATTACCCTTTCGCCCTCGGCGTACCCAAGATCAAGCTCCGGATGCTCGTCGGCACGAAGCGTGATGTCGGTTATTATGCTGACGGCATCATTTTCGTCTGCCGTTTTATCGTCGGACTCCGGGGTGCCGCCGGTCTCATTGTTTCCCGAAACATCGTCGTTTTTTACAATCTCTTCGCCGTCTTTTACGACCGTGTCACCCTCGTTTTTGACGTCTGCGCAAGAGCAAAGTATAAATATCAGCGCAAGTATAAGCGCAATTGCAGAAGTTTTTTTCATATCGTCCTCCGAAAACACATTGATTAACTGTGCTAAGTCTAACACAAACCGACAAAATTGTCAAGCACATTCATGGAAAATTGTTAGCAAGCGACCGACGAGGATTTTTTCATCATTCCTTAAGCAGGGACAGTCGTCTGCGGTGTATTGTATTTGTGTCTTTTGTAAATAAAGTTTAAATTTGTGCTGTATAAGTAATATTTTACTTGCTTTTTTACTTTCACTGTGATATAATAACACTGTTGTGTACGTGAAATGCACGCAAACTGAATAAGCCGGTGTGTCGGAATGGCAGACGATGCGGACTCAAAATCCGTTGGTGGCAACACCGTGTGGGTTCAAGTCCCACCACCGGCACCAATAACTACCGTGTATGGTTTGATACATGGTAGTTATTTTTTATGTTTGCAGGGACTTGAAGGGTGCGTGTAGAGAACAGTCCGGTGGACTGTTCGACCGCACCAGCGCCTGTCCGCAGACAGGCAAGTCCCACCACCGGCACCAAAAAGAAAAGTCGTCTTGGGCGGCTTTTTTTGTTCTCTTATCTCTTCCCTCTTCGTTCTTCTCTCTTCTCTTCATTTCCCACTCGACTTTTCCAGATGAGAGAGAAGAGGGAAAAGTGAAGAACGACGGGGGACTTCATTTCAAGACTGTATTGTCGGTCGTATCCCTCCACCGGCACCAAAAAGAAAAGTCGTCCTTTGGCGTACCTGCGATAAAGCAGGTGCGCCAAGCTTTTATGTCCAACTCAATTTTTGGTTTATAACCTCTCGATTATTAAGAGGTGGACAAATCGTCAAAAACTTGGTATAATATAATCACAGACCGGTCAAGTAACAAAATCAGGAGAATTGTTTATATGACATTTGGACAAAAGATAAAATCACTTCGACGAGAAGCAAATATGACACAAGAAAATCTTGCAGAACTTCTTTCTATTTCTCCGCAGGCAATCAGCCGTTGGGAAACAGATGTTGCTATGCCCGACATTTCTTTATTGCCGCCGCTTGCCAATTTATTTAATGTAACCACTGATTATCTGCTTGGAATGGAAACCTACCAAAAGGATTTGAGAAAAGCGGAGTTTGACGAAGCATTCCACAAATATTGGGAACACGACGACAAAGAAAAGAATTATCAAATCGCCCTGCGTGCGGTTGCTGAATATCCGGGAAATATGGAGTATGTGGAATGGCTGGCATCGGCAGAGTATTATGTTGCTATGCCGACCTTGGATAATAGTGAATATACGCGTTTGCTTGAAAGTTCAGCAAAACATTATAAATTGGTTTTGGATAACACCAAGGATTCAAAATTATATTCCAAAGCGTTGTTCGGAATCGTTCTTGCACTTAGCTGTAATCAAAAAAAGGACGAAGCCAAACAATACGCTATGTTAAAAGAGGATGAGGAGAAAAGAGATGAGCTGCTTTGTTGGTGCTTAGAAGGTGAAGAAAGGAAAAAGCATTGTCAGCACCTTACAAATACAAAATTAAATAGCTTTCTCTTCCAACTAAAATTCGGTCAAGACTCAATTGACGTGTATGATGCCGTTGAAAAAATACTGAATATTATGTTTCCGGACGGTAATTTTCAGTATTATCACAATACTCTGCAATATAATTCTATCAGCAAAGCCATTTGCTTCTGCAAAACACAGCAATATGACCGTGTATTGGAAGAATTGAAAAAAGCAAGGTACCATGCGGAAGAAATGACAAAAATAAATTACCAAAAGACAATAAAGTTCACTTCTCCGCTATTTTCACTTGTTGAAGAAGAGCATCCCGTTACAGATTCCGATATAACCGATATTGATGATTTCATTCGGTGTTTGAATAACAACCGTTGCTTTGATCCTATCAGGGAAACAGAGGATTTTAAAGCTTTGATGACATTATAACCCAACTTCTGCTCGCGCGGGGCTTCGCTTTTGTGTCCACAAAAGCAGTGCTTGTCAGGAAAAACAGACAGACTTTCAGAGCGCACAAACCAAAGGCTCCCTTGTGTAAAGGGAGCTGACGCCGAAGGCGGCTGAGGGATTGTTTTCGATGAAATTTTTGCTTTTACAAACTCTCCGTCTTGCTTCGCAAGCCACCTCCCTTTACACAAGGGAGGCTCATTACCGCCCGACAGTACACCTAAAAGGTGTAACACACTATACCTTGCAGGGCAAGGCGTGTGAAAAGGAGTACGAACAAATGCCCGTACTCCTATTGTTTTTTCGGCAGGTAAAACCTGCTTTATGGAATGCACCCCTTGGCGGCTTTTTTTGTTCTCTTATCTCTTCCCTCTTCGTTCTTCTCTTCATTTCCCACTCGACTTTTCCAAATAGAAGAGGGAAAAGTGAAGAACGACGGGGGACTTCATTTCAAGACTGTATTGTCGGTCGTATCCCTCCACCGGCACC
>CAKSCN010000052.1 GCA_934444485.1 uncultured Eubacteriales bacterium
TGGCAGGGCCTTTATAAGAACTTATTATGCAATTAGCCCTATTGTTGTAAGAATATTTGGCAATCAAACGTGGTTTAGATTTTTCTGGAAAAACATTTTAGACAGTATGGTTAGTAAATTAAATAAGCATGGTGTTGCTAACACGCCTTGTTCGGACAAATATTAAACCATAAAGGAGTGTAATACTTGCTGCTTACCATACTTCCGCTCCAAGGAATTCAGTGGAGCAATGGAACTGTCCGGCTTGGCAGTACAACGGTAGAGGTTGAAGCCATACTCGGACGTCCGGAAATTGTCGGGGAGTCATATTACTATTTTGAAAGTGAACTTCGCCTTGATTTTTCCGAAGACGGAAAACTTGAATTCATCGAATTTCTTGCCGGTCTTGACGGAAAAATTCAGCCTGTTATCTATGGAATTCAGGCTTTTCAGGCGGATGCGGACGAATTGTACCGAGTTTTGGAGAAACACGCTTCCGGGAATATTATCGATGACGAGAACGGATATTCTTTCGCATTTCCAAATATCGGAATCGGCGTCTATCGGGAGTCTACTCCGGCTGATGTTATCAGTTTGACTTGCGAATTAAAAGAGTCCGGAGTTAACATCGCCGGTGATCCCGATATTGAAGAAGAACAGCTAAAGGCAAGTCACTGGGCAACAATTTCCGTAGCAATCTCGGAATACCGTTGGTGAGACAAAGCGAATAATCGGTATAAGTACCAATAAAAAAGGGGAGGCTCTCTGCGAGTCTCCTCTCTTGCTGTGTGCGGTAGTTCCTGCCGTAAAGCGAAGCGCCGTCGTCCCGTCACCTGTACACAAAGTACATCGCAACCGCCACGGCAACGCCCAAAAGGCCGCCCATGAGAACCTCGAGCGGAGTGTGACCGACAAGCTCTTTAAGCTCCTTCGGAAAGTACACCGGCTTTTTGTCCATGATGTCGGATATCATTCTGTTGAGTATGCGTGCCTGTTTTCCCGTCTCACGCCGAACGCCTGCCGCATCGTACATAACAACTATGCCGAACACAAAGCATATCGCAAACGAAACCGAGTCGAACCCGTAAACGAAAGCGACCGACGCCGCAAGACCGCATACCGCCGACGAATGGGAACTCGGCATACCGCCCGAGCTTGTCAGCTTGCGGAAGTCAATCTTCTTGTGAACGAAGATGTGAGCGAGAAATTTTATGAGCTGTGCGGAGAACCACGCAATAAATGCCGAAACGAGGTAGTAGTTGTCCACAATGCTGTTGAGTTGATTCATTCGTCAGACCGTGCCTTTCTGTGCCGATTACGTTTGATTTTCAGTTTTCACGTTCTACAATAAACTGCGCTATTTCGCAGAGGTTCTTCGCCGACAGCTCGTCGAACACTCCCAAAAGGGCGTCCTTGGCATTCGCAACGTGCTTCTTCGCAAGAGACCTTGCACCGTCAATGCCGTAAAGCGTGACATATGTTGTTTTGCCGCAGCGCTTGTCGCTTCCGACGTGCTTGCCGAGCTTTGCGTCGCTTCCGACCACATCGAGTATGTCGTCCACAATCTGGAACGCAATGCCTATTTCCTCCGCATACTTTTCGGCGGCGGCATAGCGCCTGTCATCCTCGAATACCCCTGCCGCAATACAGCCCAAAAGACACGACGCCTTTATCATCGCACCCGTCTTTTTTGCGTGCAGACGGTAAAGAAGCTCACGGGAAATCTCCTTGCCCTCGCTGTCGAGATCTATCTCCTGACCGCCCGCCATTCCGAGAACCCCGGCACAGTGCGACAGTACCTTCACCGCCTTCATGTTCTGCTCGCAGGTGAGGGGAGCGTCGGCAATCACTTCAAATGCGTGCGTCAGAAGAGAGTCACCGGCAAGAAGAGCCGTCGCTTCGCCGTAAACCTTGTGGTTCGTCGGACGCCCTCTGCGCAGATCGTCGTTGTCCATGCACGGTAAATCATCGTGAATGAGAGAGTAAGTGTGTACCATCTCAAGAGCCGCCGCATAGTTTTGTGCCGACTTTCCGCTCTTTCCGCATATCGCCGCAAACTGCATTGCGAGAAACGGACGAATGCGCTTTCCTCCGGCGAAAATGCTGTATTTCATCGCCTGTAAAAGCGGAGAAAGTTCCTCGCTCCAGAGGGAACTGCGTTCAATGCTTTCAAAATAGCTCTCTATGCCGCTTTCGGTGAGATCGGCGCAGTGAAGCATCGTTTCCGATATCGTAGTGTTGCTCATTTGCATATTTCCTTTCGGCACGGCAGGGTCAACCCTCCGCTTGTTGTGAAGAGTCCTTGGTGAGTACCTTTATCTTTTTCTCTGCGGCGTCGAGCTTTTCGTTGCAAAGCTTTATAAGCGCCGTACCCTCCTCAAAGAGGGTGAGGGATTCGTCGAGTGCGGCGTCGCCCTTTTCGAGCTTTTCCGATATCTCGGCAAGACGCTTCATCGCCTCCTCAAACGATATGCCCTCGGAGGAGTTATCTTTCTTTGTTCTCGGCATTATTTTTCATTCCTTTCGCATTGCTTTTCGCCGTCGTGGTGCGCCGACATTACCTTTACGTCAATTTTTCCGTCGGACATATCAAGCTCCAAATCGTCCCCGACCGAAACAGCCTTCACCGAAGTAACGACTTTTCCCTCGGCGTCGAACACTGCGGCATATCCTCTTGCAAGAACCGACATCGGATTGAGTGCGGCAAGACGTGCGCAGACCGCCGAGAGAGACTTTCTCCTTGCGTCGCAGTATACGCCGACCTCACGTGTGAACCTTGCGGTCTCGGAGGCAAGCTTGCTTTTATCCGAGGCAACCCTTCCGGCAAATGATTTTGACACAGCGTCGCAGTATCTGTCGAGAAGCATTCTCTTTTCGTCGGTGTAAGAAAACGGAGACGAAAATATGCGGCTTTCGGAAACCGACGTCAGCTTTTCACGGCACATAGCAGCCTTTGTGCAAACCGCCCGTGACATTATGCGCCCGTAACCCTGTAAAAGCAAGGTAAGCTCCTCTCTGTCGGGGACGGCAAGCTCTGCGGCGGCAGAAGGCGTAGGCGCACGCAGATCACTCACAAAATCGCATATCGTGAAGTCCGTTTCGTGACCCACGGCTGATATTACAGGCGTTTTGCACTTGTATATCGTCCTTGCGAGAGCTTCGCTGTTGAATGCCCAAAGATCCTCAATCGAACCTCCGCCTCTTCCGATAATTATAACGTCCGCATCGCCGTCGAAGTGCCGTATACCGTCGATAAGCTCCTTTGGCGCACCCTCGCCCTGTACGAGTGCCGGATAAAGCTCAACCTCGCATACCGGGAAACGCCTCGACAGAATGTTTAACATATCCTGAATCGCCGCTCCCGTGGGGGAGGTGACAATGCCGATTTTTCTCGGATACTCGGGGATAGGCTTCTTTGCGGAGTCGTCAAACAGTCCCTCGCCGGCAAGCTTTTCCTTTAACTGTTCGTAGGCAAGGTACAAATCACCCACGCCGTCGGGTATCAGTTCTTCACAGTAGAGCTGATAAATTCCGTCACGCACAAAGACCGAAACACGTCCCCTTGCCGTGACCTTCATGCCGTTCTGTGGAACAAAACGGACATTTCCGGCGTAGGTTCGGAACATCACCGCTTTGATAAGAGAGTCATTGTCCTTTAACGTGAAGTAGAAATGACCGCTCTTGTAGTGATTGGTGAAATTCGATATTTCCCCCTTGACGCATATGTTGAAAAACGCAGGTATTGCGTCAATATAGCTTTTTATATATTCGTTAAGCTGTGATACGGTAAGAGTCATACTTCTCCTTTATCGGAAAGACCGTAAGCGTTTTTTGTGAGAACCGATATGCCGTAAGCATTGTCGCAGGAGTACTCGGACTTTGCAAAGTACACATTTCCGAGAGATGAAAGCTCCGCACGTATAAGCGTGTTCGACATGACACCGCCGGCAAAGCAAACGGGAAGCTCTCCGACCTTTTCACGTGCATTTACGCAGGCTTTGCGAAGCGACTTTGCGATAAACGAAAAGACAAAACGTGATATGTCCTCACGGCTTTCTCCGAACGAAATCATCTTTTTCGCCATGTTCTCAAGCCCCGACAGATTGATGTATGCGTCCTTCACCGACACCTTAAGCTCTGCACCGGAAAATGTGCGCTCCGACCTTTGGGAAAGTGCGTCCATTTCACGTCCGCACGGAAACATAAGCCCCATCGCAACACCCGTGCGGTCTATTGCCTGACCGGCATTGAGGTCGAGAGTGCCGCCGATTATATCGCATGAAAATGACGCTCCGCTTCTTTTTGTGAGAAGTATTTCCGTCGTGCCGCCCGATACGTGAAACGAGATGAACTCTTCGCCGAAATCCGCACCGCACGTGTTCACCGCCGCACTTATGTGACCTGCCTGATGCGAAAAATCAAAGCACGGCACGCCGAGAGCCGCCGCAAGAGATACCGCAACGCTCTGCCCGGCAAGAAAGCACGGCATATACGAGCCTTCTTTGTCACGGGGACGTGCCGAAAATCCGACTGCCGCAATGTCGCTTTGCGTATAACCTTTCCCGTATGCACCGGAAAACAAAGCCTCGGAAAGCTCCGGCAGTGCCTTTACATGGTTGAAAAGCGCATCGCTCTGCCTGAGTCCGCAAGCGTTTTGGGCAACCGGGAGAAGCTGCCTTACCTCGGAAACAATCCCACCGTCCTCGGCGCAAAGGCAGAGGCTTGTCGTGTAGTTGCTTGTGTCAACTCCGAGAAAAAGCTTATTCATTTTCTTCGGATACTTCCTTTTCGGCGGCTGTCTCTTCTGCGGCGAGTGACGCAACGACGTTTCCGAGAATGCCGTTTACAAAGCTGTAGCCGTTCTCGTGGTCAAAGGTCTTTGCAAGCTCGACAGCTTCGTTCGCCGAAACCTTAACGGGAATATCGTCCATGTAAAGCATCTCGAAAATGGCAAGACGGAGTATCGCACGGGAAATTCTCGAAATTCTTTCCGGCTTCCAGTTCTGCGCCGCTCTTTCAATGTATGAATCAAGCTCGTCCGCTTTGCTTACCGCACCGTAGAAAACGGTTGAAATGTAAGGATCGTCCTTAATCTCTGATGCAGGTACGGACTTTCCCTTTTCGGGAATGTTTTTGAGATACAGATTCATTATTTCGTCGGTATCTTCTTCCTTGTTAAAGCTGTAGTCAAACAGCAGACAAAGTGCAATTTCACGTGCCTCGTGTCTTTTCATTTTGTACCTCTTCCATGTTATTTATTGTTGTCAAAGAACTTTTGTCTCATGTCCTCGATTTCGCCGAGAAAGGAGCTTATCTCCAAAAGCTCGCTTCTGAATGCGGGCCTCGATAAAAGAAGTCTCGTCGCTCTCACCTCACTCTTCACAAACCCTGCCGACGGACGGTATATCCGAACGGCATACGGAGAAACGATGGGGCAGGAGATGAACGCCCTCGGATCGGGCTTTATTTTAATCATTATGCGCCCCTCGGGGAGCTGCTTTAACGATGCGTAATACGGATATATCCTGCACGCAAACGGACGGAAATCCCTGTCGCACTTTCCCGAACAGACAAGACAGTCAGTGCCGCTCTCATTCTTTGTGAAAGTGTAGCCCTCTTCGCCTTCGAGAAGCTCTCTTTCGCCGGGAAGAAGCCACATACCCATGTTTTCCTCACCGTCAGGCCCTGCGTTTGCACCGCAGCACTTCGCACCGCAGAGCTTTCCGCAGTCAAATTTGAGCGGCGTTACCTCGCTTAAGTACGAGTAAGCCTCGAGGAGTATTTCGCTGTCGGTAAATTCATTGTAAGTCATAGTCTTATTTCTGTACAAGGTGAACGGCAAAACCGCCGAAATCGCCGTCTATGTATACCGCCTTGTAGTTGCCCTTTGCGTCAGGATTTTTGCTTTCCTCGATGAAACGCACGCCCTTGGTTTTGAGATATGCCTCGGCACGCTTGATGTTGTTTGTTCCGACCGCAATGTGACCCTTTTCGCCGTACCACGGAGCTTTCATTATCTCAATGCCTCTGTCGAGGAAAATCGAGTCGTTGTCCGAAACCTCAAAGCCGAACGGTGAGAAGCTCTGCGCAATAGAAGCGGCGTTGCCGGCATTTCCGGCGTTTATTCCGACGTGCATTACGGTAAATCCGTGTATGAGCTTTACCGCATCGGCGCAAGCCTTCCTTATTGCGTCAAAGTTGCCCTCCTTTACGTCTTTCGTGCTTGCCATGAACGAGCCGCCGCAGCCGAGAACGCAGTCGAGAGCGAGATAGTCGAGAACATTTTTCGGACCGATACCGCCCGTGGGCATGAACTTTACGTTTCTGTAGGGAGCGGAAATTGCCTTGAGAGCTGCAACTCCGCCGTTTGCCTCGGCAGGGAAGAACTTCACCGTGTCAAGACCGAGTTCGAGCGCTCTTTCAATATCGGACGGCGTCGCACATCCGGGGATAACGTCAACACCGAGCTCAAGACAGTGCGACACAATATTCGGATTGAGTCCGGGGCTTACTATAAACGACGCACCGCACTCCATTGCGGTGTCCGCCTGTTCCTTTGTGAGTACCGTTCCGGCACCGAGAAGCATATCCGGGAACGCCTCTCTTATCATTCTTATCGCATCCGCCGCAGCCGCCGTGCGGAAAGTAACCTCAGCTGCCGGAAGACCGCCCTCGCAGAGAGCTTTTGCAAGCGGAACGGCGTCCTTTGCGTCGTCAATTACGATAACCGGGATTATACCCGTCTCAAAAATTTTCTTTGCGGATTCTGTCATTTATAACCAGTCCTTCCTAAAAATCCGTACTGTCGTCAAAAATCAATATCGGGGTTGTAACGCTTCCTCGGAACGGGATTGAGCTTGAGTATATCGAGCTTAAAACTGCGGCAGGAATGAGTGTCGGATACCTCCCGGAGCTTTCCGCCCCGTTTGCAGAGAACTCTTCCGCATAAGCGCATGACTATGCTGTTTTCACAGTAAGCGCAGATTTCGCATTCCGCAATTTCGTTTCCTTTTCTCTTGTTCACCCGAACCGCTCCTTTCTCAACCTTTGCAGTTTCCGTGCCGATTCGACACTACAGCCATTATATTTTAGCACATATATGTAAACAAAGCAACACGGGCGATGAAACAATTATCGTTTTTTCTTTTACCTACGAAAAAAAGAGCCGAACCGTGAAAGTCCGACTCTTGAATTCCCGTTACTTTGTAAAATATTCGTATGCGCTTTCAAAAAGACCAATGTCGAATTTACCGGGGACGTTTTTGTAAAGTCCCGGAGCGACTCTTTCGGAGTGCGCCATCTTGCCGAAAACTCTGCCGTCGGGTGAGGTGATACCCTCGACCGCCAAAGCCGAGCCGTTCGGATTGAACGAAATGTCGTAGGTTGGGATGCCGTCAAAATCGACGTACTGCGTGAGTATCTGACCGTTTGCGGCAAGCTTTCTTATCAGTACTTCATCTGCAAGGAAACGTCCCTCGCCGTGAGATACGGGAGCCGTGTATATTTCACCGACAGCCGTCTTCTTCATCCACGGAGACTTTACCGAGCATACCGCCGTGCGCACAAGCTTTGACTGGTGGCGTCCTATCACGTTGTAGGTGAGAGTCGGACAGCTCTCGTCCGTGTCGATAATTTTGCCGTAAGGAACAAGACCCAGCTTTATGAGCGCCTGGAAGCCGTTGCATATGCCGCCCATAAGACCGTCACGCCTCTCGAGAAGCTCGGTGACCGCAGCCTTGACCTCTGGATTCCTGAAGAACGCCGTAATAAACTTGCCGGAACCGTCAGGCTCATCGCCGCCCGAGAAACCGCCGGGAATAAATACCGACTGCGCCTTTCCGATTTTTTCGGCAAACTGTTCAACCGACCGTGCAACCGAGGAGGGCGTGAGATTGTTTATAACGAATATATCCGCCCTGAAGCCCGCTCTTTCTGCCGCCTTTGCCGTGTCGTACTCGCAGTTTGTGCCGGGAAATACGGGGATGAGCATGGTCGGAGCCGCACACTTTACGGCAGGGGAGAGAGTGCATTTGCCGCCGTAAGCGAATACCTCAGCACGTGCGTCCGTTTCTTTCGGCGCATTCACGGGATAAACGCTCTCGAGTTTGTTTTCGTAGTCCGCAAAGAGAGTGCCGAACGGTATGGATTCGCCGCCGAAATCAATGCTCTCGCTTTCCGTCGTTTCACCTATGATTACCGCCTCGGCGCCGAGCTTTGCAACGTCTGCGGTGGATGAAAGCTCAATGACAAACGAGCCGTAGCTGTAGCCGAATATGCCGTCGAGAGACAGAGCATCGCCGTACCTGAAGCCAACCATGTTGCCCATGCACATTTTGAGTATCGCTTCGGCAATGCCGCCGTAGGTCGGAGTGTAAACCGAAACCGCCTCGCCGGAGCGCACAAGCGACGTAACCTTTTCGTAAACGCTCATGAGAGAAGCTGTGTCGGGAAGTCCGTACTTATTGTACTCGGGCTTCAGAAGAATAACCTTGTGTCCTGCCGCCTTAAATTCCGGCGAGATTATGTTTTTCACGTCGTCCGTAGTTATCGCAAACGAAACGAGAGTCGGAGGAACGTCGATTTTCTCGAAACTTCCGCTCATGGAATCCTTGCCGCCTATTGCCGCAATGCCGAGTTCCTTCTGCGCTTCAAACGCACCCAAAAGCGCCGCAAAGGGCTTGCCCCATCTCTCGGGAGCGTGTCCGGGCTTTTCAAAGTACTCCTGGAAAGTGAGATATACCTTTTCAAACGAAGCACCTGCGGCAATAAGCTTCGATACCGACTCAACCACCGCAAGGTATGCGCCGTGGTACGGACTCTTTTCGGTGATAAAGGGATTGTAGCCGTATGCCATGACGGAGCAGGTTGAGCTTGAACGCTTTTCGTCGGAAATGAGGTTTGCCATTACCTGAGACGGTGTGAGCTGGTACTTTCCGCCGAAGGGCATGAGTACGCTTCCGGCGCCGATTGTCGAGTCGAACCTCTCGGAAAGACCTCTCTTCGAGCAGACGTTGAGGTCGCACGCAAGCGCCTTGTAAAGGGAGGCGAAGTCTCCGCCGAGACTCTTGCCGAAATCGTGGGGTTTCTCGGGAGATACCGACGTGTGCTTCGGCGCACCGTTGGAGTTTAAGAATTCTCGGGTAATGTTTACTATAACGTCGCCGTCCTTGCGCATGACAAGATATGGATTTTCCGTCACAACCGCAACGACCGTCGCTTCAAGGTTTTCGGCGTCCGCAAGCTCACAGAACCTCTTTGCATCCTTCGGCTCAACGACAACCGCCATTCTTTCCTGCGATTCGCTTATCGCAAGCTCCGTACCGTCAAGCCCCTCGTACTTTTTCGGTACTGCGTCAAGGTTTATTTCGAGTCCATCCGCAAGCTCGCCTATCGCAACCGATACACCGCCGGCACCGAAGTCGTTGCACCTCTTTATGAGAAGACTTGCCTCTTTGTTTCTGAAAAGCCTCTGAAGCTTTCTCTCCTCCGGAGCGTTTCCTTTCTGTACCTCCGCACCGCAGGTGTCAAGTGATTTTACCGTGTGCGACTTCGACGAACCCGTAGCGCCGCCGCAGCCGTCACGTCCCGTTCTGCCGCCTAAAAGAATTACAACGTCGCCGGGAGACGGCACTTCACGTCTTACGTTTTCCGTAGGAACGGCGCCGACAACAGCACCTATTTCGAGTCTCTTCGCAACATAACCGTCATGGTATATTTCGTCAACAAGTCCCGTTGCAAGACCGATCTGGTTGCCGTAGGAGCTGTATCCGGCGGCGGCGGTCGTCACAAGTTTTCTCTGCGGAAGCTTTCCGGGTATAGTCTCGGATATCGGTGTGAGAGGATTTGCCGCACCCGTTACACGCATTGCCGAGTAAACGTAAGCACGACCTGAGAGAGGGTCTCTTATCGCACCGCCGATACAGGTCGCCGCACCGCCGAACGGCTCAATTTCCGTCGGATGGTTGTGCGTCTCGTTCTTGAAAAGGAGAAGCCAATCCTCTTTTTTACCTTCAAATTCCGCCTTTATTTTTACCGTGCAGGCGTTTATTTCTTCGGATTCGTCAAGGTCGGGGAGCTTTCCCTCTTTTCCGAGAAGCTTTGCCGCTATTGTTGCAATGTCCATGAGCGTTATCGGCTTGTTTTCACGACCGAGTTCTTTTCTTGCCGCAAGATAGTCACGGTATGCTTTTTCGTGAATGGAGTCGCAGAATTCGACGTTTTCTATCGACGTGAGAAATGTCGTGTGGCGGCAGTGATCCGACCAATAGGTGTCAACCATGCGAAGCTCGGTTATGGTGGGGTCTCTGTCTTCACTCTTGAAATAATCACGGAAGAAAGCAAGATCGTCGCCGTCCATGGCAAGACCGTATTCCTTTATCACGCCGTCAAGCTCATCGTCGCCGAGAGCCGTAAAGCCAGTGAGAGTCCTTACCTTTTCGGGAGCCTTGTAGACATTTGCAAGAGTCTCAGGCTTTTCGAGAGACGCCTCTCTTGCCTCAACGGGGTTGATAACGTATTTCTTCACCGCCGCAAGGTCGCTTTCGGAGAGCTTTCCGGAAAGAACGTACACCTTTGCACTCTTCACCGTCGGCTTATCGCCCTTTGATATGAGCTGAATGCACTGCTCCGCCGAGCTTGCACGCTGATCAAACTGTCCGGGAAGATATTCTACAGCAAAGACAAAGTCGCCTTCTCCGACACCTTCGATTTCGTATGATACGTTGTCGAGCTGTGGTTCGGAGAATACCGTTTTCACACAGTAACCGAACAGCTCTTCGCCGATGTTTTCAACGTCATATCTGTTAAGTATGCGAACGCCCTCAAGCGATTTTATCGAAAGAAAACCGCAAAGCTCCCCCAAAAGGCTTTTTGCCTCGTTGTCAAGACCGCTTTTTTTCTCCGAATATACTCTGTATACCATTTTATTCTCCCATCATTTTCGGTTGTGGTTGTTTTTTGTTATCGAAGAGCCGCAAGAGCCTTCTTGCCTATGTCGTGACGGTAATATGCGTTTTCAAACGACACCCCGCCCACGGCACGGTATGCCGCATCTATCGCCTCGCCGAGAGTCTTTCCCGTGCGTGTGACGCCGAGAACTCTGCCGCCCGAGGTGAGAAGCTTGCCGTCGGAGAGCTTTGCCCCGGCAACGTATACGCCGTCTCTTCCGCTTGCAAACGTAATCTCAAAGCCGGTATCATACTTCTGCGGATATCCAGCCGACGCCATAACAACACAGCACGCCGCACCGTCCGAGAATTTCACATCGTCCTCCGAGAGAGTGCCGTCCGCAGTTTTTTCCATTACTGTGAAAAGATCGCTCTCAAGAAGAGGAAGCACAACCTGAGTCTCAGGGTCTCCAAAACGGCAGTTGTACTCTATAACCTTAGGTCCGCCCTTCGTAAGCATAAGTCCGAAGTAAAGACAGCCCTTGAAGGTGCGTCCCTCACGGTTCATGGCGTCAACGGTCGGCAGAAAGATTTTCTTCATGCACTCGTCGGCGATTTCCTTTGTGTAGTACGGATTCGGCGCAATTGTACCCATGCCGCCCGTATTGAGTCCCTCGTCGCCGTCGTGCGCCCTCTTGTGATCCATCGACGATACCATGGGAATAACGGTTTTTCCGTCGGTAAAGGAGAGAACCGAAACCTCGGGACCTTCGAGAAATTCCTCAATGACAATGCTGTTTCCGCTTGCACCGAAGACCTTGTCCTCCATTATCGACTTCACCGCATCCCGAGCCTCGTCTCTCGTCGCCGCAATGATAACGCCCTTTCCGAGAGCGAGGCCGTCAGCCTTAATGACCGTCGGTACGGGACAGCTTTCAATGTATTTGAGTGCGTCCTTTGCATCGGTGAATACCTCGTATGCCGCCGTGGGTATACCGTACTTTTTCATGAGATTCTTCGAGAAAACCTTGCTTCCTTCGATTATCGCCGCATTTTTTCTCGGACCGAAGCACTTTACCCCTATCTTTTCAAGCTCATCGACGCAGCCGAGTACAAGAGGGTCGTCGGGGGCGACAACGGCGAAGTCAATACCGTTTTGAAAGGCGAATTTAACTATGCCGTCGATGTCCTTAGCGCCGATGTCAACGCACTCGGCAATATCGGCAATTCCGCCGTTTCCGGGCAGAGCATAGAGCTTTCCGATGCGCTCGGACTTTGCAAGCGCCGAGACTATTGCGTGCTCACGTCCACCCGAACCTATTACCATAACCTTTATCTTGTCCATAACCACAGTTCCTTTCGTTGTAAGCGGCAAAGCTTTAATGGTGGAACAGCCTCATGCCGGTGAACGCCATTGCAATGCCGTATCTGTCGCACACCTCAATGACGTTGTCGTCACGTATCGATCCGCCGGGCTCGGCAATGTAGGATACGCCGCTCTTTTTCGCACGCTCTATGTTGTCGCCGAACGGGAAGAAGGCGTCGCTGCCGAGGCTGACTCCGGTTATTGTGTCGAGGTACGCACGCTTTTCTTCACGTGTGAAAGGCTCGGGACGAACGGTAAATACCTTCTGCCATTCGCCGTCACGCAGAACGTCGTCGCAGTCGTCGGAAATGTATACGTCTATAGCATTGTCTCTGTCGGGACGTTTTACGTCGTCACGGAAGGGAAGAGTGAGTACCTTTTCGTGCTGACGCAGATGCCAGATGTCAGCTTTGTTTCCGGCAAGCCTCGTGCAGTGTATTCTCGACTGCTGACCGGCACCGACTCCTATCGCCTGTCCGTCAGCCGCAAAGCAAACGGAATTCGACTGCGTGTATTTGAGAGTGATGAGCGAGATTATGAGATCCTTTACCGCACTTTCGGGAATGTCCTTGTTCTTTGTCACGACGTTTGAAAGAAGCTCACGGTCGATTTTGAAATTGTTGCGTCCCTGCTCGAACGTGATTCCGAATACCTCTTTCGTCTCGATGGGATCGGGAACGTAGCTTTCGTCTATCTTCACTATGTTGTAGCAGCCCTTGCGCTTGCCCTTCAGTATTTCGAGTGCCTCGGGAGCGTAGCCGGGAGCGATTATGCCGTCGGATACCTCACGTGCGATAATCTTTGCCGTCGTCACGTCGCAAACGTCCGAGAGAGCTATCCAGTCGCCGAAGGAGCTCATTCTGTCCGTGCCTCTTGCCCTTGCGTAGGCGGTTGCGAGAGGGGAGTCGTCGAGACCTTCAATGTCGTCAACAAAGCACGCCTTTTTAAGCTCTGCACTCATCGGCTTTCCTATTGCCGCAGAGGTGGGGCTTACGTGCTTGAACGAGGTTGCGGCGCATTCTCCGAGAGCGTTCTTTATCTCACGCACGAGCTGATAGCTGTTGAATGCGTCGAGAAAGTTTATGTAGCCCGGCTTTCCGCAGAGTATTTCAATGGGAAGCTCCGCACCGTTTTTCATGTATATGCGTGACGGCTTCTGATTGGGGTTGCAGCCGTATTTAAGTTCAAATTCTTTCATGCGATAATCCTTTCTTCGGTTGTGATTTTACGGTAAATTACCGCACATTCTTGTTTACGATTCTTGTCTCGGTTTTTCCGTCGGCAAGGGATATGTATCTCACAAAGAGAGAAACACGGTTGTCCTCGTTGAGAGACTCCCAGAGACCGTCGCAGAATTCGTCTATACCGCCGGAAATGCTTATCTTCTTCGGCTCTCCCTCAAACGATGGCAGGGGATTTCCGTCGGCACGGTAGGTGTGGATGAAGTGACCGACGCCGTCAAGGGGAGAATTGTACGAAAACGTAAATCTTTCGCACGAGGACGGATCACCGTCGGCACTCTTGAGAATTGAGAGTGCGTAGTTCATCTTTCCCGACTCCGCCTTTATGATGCCCGATATTCTCGGCGTGTAGTTCGGTGCGTCAGGCTCAAAGGTGCGTGTGCGCAGTGCCTGCTCAAAGGTCTGCTGATTGTTCATGAGGTCGTATATCGTGTCGGTCTGATCGCCGTTTGTGACTATCGTCTTGTTGCCGAGAACACGAACGGGAGCGTAGATTATGAGAGAGGGATCGGTGAGCTTGGATTCGTCGAAAGCCTCGGTGCGTATGCCGTCGCCGTCTTTTACGAAAACCCTGTTGCGGCTGTTTTCGCTTCTGCCCATGATAAAGTAAGCGCATACCGCATTTTTGCCGTCCTCGGATTTTCCGAGAATTATGCCTCTGCCGGGATAAACATTTTCTCTCAGTTCCTTAAAGATACATCTCTTTTCCATATCTGCGTTTTCCTTTCACCTTTAGTTTGTTGTCAGTCTCTGTTCCTCTCAGCCGCAATTTTCGCCGATACAAGCTCCGTCGCCTTGGGGAGTATTACCCAC
>CAKSCN010000053.1 GCA_934444485.1 uncultured Eubacteriales bacterium
TCCATTACTCTTTTCTGAAGAATCTCGGGTGTGTCGCCGTCCTCGACGTATACGGCTTTTTGAAGTATTATCTTTCCGCCGTCGGGAATCTCGTTTACATAGTGAACCGTCGCACCCGTGACCTTTACACCGTAGTCGAGAGCCATCTCGTGAACGTGAAGTCCGTATGCCCCCTTGCCGCAGAACGACGGTATCAGGGAGGGGTGGACGTTTATTATTCTGCCGTTGTACTTCGACGTAAAATCCGCACTCAAAATGCTCATGAAGCCGGCAAGCACAATAAGCTCAATTCCGTGTTCTTCGAGAAGACGTGCTATCTCCTCTTCAAACGCTGCCTGCCCGCCGAGAGACTTTTTGTCGGCAACAGCACTTTCTATACCTGCCTTTGCGGCACGTTCAAGTGCGTAAACTCCGGGCTTGCTCGATATTACAAGCACAATTTTTCCGCTGTGAAGTGTACCGCTTTTCTGTGCGTCAATAAGCGCCTGTAAATTCGTGCCGCCGCCCGATACGAGAACGGCAATCTTCGCCGCCTTGTTCGCACTCAGCATATTACGACTCCTTCACCCTCGGCAACCTCGCCCATTATGTATGCGTTCTCTCCGGCAGAGCGGAGAATTTCAAGAGCCTTGTCAGCTTCCTCTTTTGCAACGACAACGCTCATTCCGACGCCCATGTTGAAAGTGTTGTACATATCTCTCTCGGGGATGTTTCCGACTTTTGCAATCATGTCGAAAACGGGGAGGGTCTTTACCGCCGCCTTTTCAACCTTTACCGCAAATCCGTCGGGTATGCTTCTCGGGATGTTTTCGTAGAAACCGCCGCCGGTGATGTGGGAGACCGCTTTTACGGTAATGCCGCTCTCGAAGAGCGAAAGCATCGGCTTTACGTAAATCTTCGTCGGAGTCAGAAGCACCTCGCCGAGAGATTTTCCGCCGAACTCGGAGACGGGAACGGTGATGTCCGCACTTCCGATGTTGAATACCTTTCTCACAAGGGAAAAGCCGTTTGAGTGAACGCCGCTTGACGGAAGTGCGATAACGGCATCTCCTGCCTTTACCTTGCTCGAGTCAAGCACCTTCGATTTGTCAACTACGCCGACAGAGAAGCCTGCAAGGTCGTATTCATCGACAGGGTAGAAGCCGGGCATTTCGGCAGTTTCTCCGCCTATGAGAGAACATCCTGCCATAACGCAGCCGTCGGCAACGCCGGAAACTATCGAGGCAATCTTTTCGGGAACATTCTTTCCGCACGCAATGTAGTCGAGGAAGAAAAGCGGCTTCGCACCGCAGCAGATTATGTCGTTTACGCACATGGCAACGCAGTCTATACCCACGGTGTCGTGCTTATCCATGATAAAAGCGAGCTTGAGCTTCGTTCCGACTCCGTCCGTTCCGCTTACGAGAATGGGCTTTGTAATACCCGTCATATCAAGCTCAAAAAGTCCTCCGAAGCCGCCTATTCCGCAGAGCGCACCGGGAGTCATCGTCTTCGCAATGTGCGACTTCATGAGTTCGACCGCACGGTATCCGGCAGTTATGTCAACTCCGGCTTCGGCATAAGATTTCGACTGTGAATTGTTCATCTGTCTTTCTCCTTGTTCTCGGATATTTTTGTTTCAAAACGGTTCTTTGAGGTTATCTGCGGAGTTTCCGTCGGATATTCGCCGTCAAAGCACGCTGTGCAGTAGCCTGTTCCGTTTACTCCCTTTGCAATCTTCTTTACGCTCTCAACGCTTAAGTAACCGAGAGAATCCACTCCTATGAGCTTCGCTATCTCGTCAACCGTGTGATGACACGCAATGAGATTTTCTCTCGAATCTATGTCCGTGCCGTAGTAGCAGGGATTGAGGAAAGGCGGCGCCGACACACGCATATGTATCTCCTTCGCACCGGCTTCTCTCAAGAGCTTTACAATCCTCGCACTTGTCGTTCCTCTTACAATCGAGTCGTCTATCATTACCACACGCTTTCCCCGTACCGTCTCGGAAATGGGGTTGAGCTTTATCTTCACCTTGTCCTCACGGCTCTTCTGACCGGGAGCGATAAACGTTCTGCCGATGTATTTGTTCTTTATGAAGCCTATCTCGTAGGGAATGCCCGACTGCTTCGAGTAGCCCAGAGCCGCATCGAGTCCGGAGTCCGGCACGCCTATTACAACGTCCGCCTGCACCGGATGCTCGAGCGCAAGGTACGCACCGGCACGGAGTCTTGCACCGTGAACCGACGCACCGTCGATAACCGAGTCGGGACGTGCAAAGTAGATGTACTCGAAAACGCAGAGTGAGCAAGGTTTTTTCTCGCAGTGATCTTCAATCGAGCGAACGCCGTCCTTGTCAAATACCACGATTTCACCCGGCTTTATGTCACGGATAAATTCCGCACCCACCGCATCGAGCGCACAGCTTTCGGAGGCGACGATATACCTGCCGTCGTCGGTTTTGCCGTAGCAGAGAGGTCTGAAGCCGCTCTCGTCACGAACCGCAATAAGCTTTGACGGCGACATTATAACAAGCGAATATGCGCCTTTGAGACGTGTCATTGCTTTGTTGACCGCCTGCTCTATAGACGGTGCGGATAGCCGTTCTTTGGTGATTATGTACGATATGACCTCGGTGTCGCTCGTGGTGTGGAAAATAGAGCCCTCAAGCTCAAGCTCACGGCGAAGCTCACCCGAGTTTACGAGATTTCCGTTGTGCGCAAGCGCCATCTTGCCCTTTATGTGATTTACCACGATAGGCTGAGCGTTGCTGCGGTCGTTTGAACCTGTCGTGCCGTAACGGACGTGTCCGACCGCAATGTTTCCCTCGCCGAGACGTTCGATGACGTCATGAGTGAAAACGTCGTTCACAAGCCCCGTGTCCTTGTAGCCGTGGAACACACCGTCGTCGTTTACCACAATGCCGCACGATTCCTGACCTCTGTGCTGAAGTGCGAAAAGACCGTAGTAGGCGGTGCTTGCGACGTCTGCCGTCTCTCTTGAAAAAACGCCGAATACGCCGCATTCTTCTCTTAAATTACCCATTCTTCCTCCAAAATATCAGTTGCCGAAAACTCTCTTCATCATTTCGTTGTAAGCCTCTTCAACGCCGCCGAGGTCTCTTCTGAATCTGTCCTTGTCAAGCTTTTCGCCGGTGGTGCTGTCCCAGAAACGGCAGGTGTCGGGGGATATTTCGTCCGCAAGAACTATCGTGCCGTCGGAGAGTCTTCCAAATTCAAGCTTGAAGTCAACAAGCGTAACGCCGAGCTTTGCGAAATACTCTTTGAGAAGTGCGTTTATCTTAAACGACATCGACTTTATTGTCTCTATCTCTTCCTTGGTCGCAAGTCCGAGTGCTAAAGCGTGATAAGAGTTTATAAGCGGATCGCCGAGATCGTCGTTCTTGTACGAAAATTCTATAGTCGGCTCTGCGAAAACAATGCCCTCGTCAACTCCGTATCTCTTCGCAAAGGAGCCGGCGGAAATGTTTCTTATTATCACTTCGAGAGGAACTATGGAAACCTTCTTTACGACAGTGTCGCGGTCGTTCAGTTCTTCTACGAAATGCGTGGGAATGCCGCCCTTTTCGAGAAGCTGCATGAGAAAGTTCGACATCTTGTTGTTGACGACGCCCTTGCCGGAAATTGTGCCTTTCTTGATGCCGTTGAAAGCCGTTGCGTCATCCTTGTAGGAGACAATGACGAGATTTTTGTCGTCGGTTGCGTATACCTTTTTTGCTTTTCCTTCGTAGAGCTGTTCGCGCTTTTCCATGTTTTTTACCTCCGATTTGTTTGTTGACGTTTATGTTTGAGTTTTTTACTTTGTGTTATTGACCGAAAATTTCTCTTCGATCTCACGGTTCTTTTCGAGAACTTTTTCCGCACCCTTTTTCCTTGCCTCGTCGAGCTTTGCCGCAAGAGTATCGTCGCTCACTGCGAGAATCTCTATCGAAAGCAAGGCGGCATTGACAGCGCCGTCTATCGCAACAGTTGCCACAGGTATTCCGGAGGGCATCTGTACGGTGGACAGCAATGCGTCAATGCCGTCGAGATATTTTGCTTTTATCGGTATTCCTATAACGGGGAGAGTGGTGTTTGCGGCAATCGCTCCCGCAAGGTGAGCCGCCATTCCTGCGGCGGCAATTATCACGCCGAATCCCCGGCTTCTTGCACTTACGGCAAAATAGCGTGCCTCGTCCGGCGTCCTGTGCGCCGAAAATACGTGTACCTCGTAGGGAACGCCGTATTCCGCAAGCGTCGCCACAGCCTTCTCCACAACGGCGAGATCACTGTCGCTTCCCATAATTACAGCTGCTTTTTTCATATGCTTCCTCCTTTTTGTGAACGCAAAAAAGGCAGTCCTACCCTTTACTTCGGATAAGACTGCCCAGACGGTCGGCATAATGAGTCTCTTGCTCCATTGCGGTAGTCCGCAGGATAACCGTGACAGGCTCACCGCCCCGGAATCCGTATCCGTCAGTTACAAAAGACCTATTCAATACGGGAACACGCCGAAAAGCGTTTTTTCCCGACACGCATATTGTACCATCTTTTCGACGTTTTGTCAATAGGCAAAGTGCCGAATTAACAACTGCTTCAAAACTTGTTTTTGCTCAAAAGTCGATATCGGTTTTCACGCCGACGGCACGGAGCTTTTCACGAAGAACACTCACATCAAGCGAAGCAAAATCGTCCGAAAGAGCGGCGGCAGTGCCTGCGGCTTCTCCCGTTACTGCGCAGACGGGGATTACTCTCGTTATGTCCCACATGGCGTCGGTTACGGAAATACAGCGTCCGGCGCATATGAGGTTCTTTATCTTTTTGCCGTAGAGCGTGCGGAAAGGAAGCTCGTAAACGGGACCTCTCTTTCTCCAGTCCGAGAAAACGCCGACGGAATCGTCGTAATGCACACGTATCTCGGTGTCGTTCTGCGTGTATTCGCCGGCAATGCGGCGTGTCATTCTTATCTGAGGAATCGTAGCAATAGTTGTGGGGACAATGTCCTTTTCGCCCTTTTCACGGCGTGTGAGAATGTCCTCGAGTATCTTTGCGTGAGAGTCGCACATCATGTCTGAAAGCTCCTCGCCGTCGAGACCCTCGTACCTCTTCGTGTCGACGCTTCTCTCTTCGGGAGTCTTGTACTTATCGGGCTTGTCAGCAAAGCCGAGCATCTTGAGGTCGAAATTGCCGCCGCTCAAGAAGTAGTACCACGCCGCAAGAACATTTTTCTGTTCAAAAACAGCCGTGTCCGCTCCGGCATAGCGGCAAAGATCCGCATCACCCGTGCAGTCAACGAAGCTCTTTGCCTCGACCGCAAACCTCCCCGACTTGTTGTCGCAGGAAACTGCGCTTATCTTTCCGTCCTTTACCTCTGCGGCGCAGACCGACGTGCCGTAAAGTATCTTCACACCGTTTTCGAGAAGAAATCTCTCCGCAAGAATCGCAAACATCTGCGCATTGTAGCGAAGCTCGAAACGGTACTTTTTGCGTTCCTCCTCCGTACCGATCTCAAGCCATTCCTTGGGATAGCGTCCCTCTCCGCCGTATTTTACCGACAGCCTCAGAAGCTCTTCGGCAAGACCGTAGCTTGCCTGGTGTCCCTCGCCGTCGCAAATGGGAAGATACATCGTCACAAGCCCCGCTGTACCGAGACCGCCGAGCATGAACTGCTTTTCGAGAAGTATGACCTTTGAGCCGCACCGAGCCGCCGCCACAGCCGCCGCAATTCCGGCAAATCCGCCGCCGCAGACAAGAACGTCGCAGCTGTACCTGACCTCGGTTTTTAGATTTTCAACAATTATTCTTTCCATAAAATGTATGTATCCTTTCGTTCCGCAAGACCTTTTACCACTCCAGTATAACCGCATAGTTTGAATACGGCTGAGCGTAAATGTAAATTCGATGTAACAAATGGAAATATGCTTGATTTGTACGCAAAAAAGTGATAAAATCAAAATGCCGGCAGGCAGAAAGGGCGGTACATAAATATGAAGAAATCTTCACCCGTAATGAGAGCGATAATAGATGCGGCATGGCGGCTGTTTTACGAAAACGGCTACGACGACACAACGGTCGAGCAGATTGTGCGTGAGTCGGGAACGTCGAAAGGGTCGTTCTACCACTACTTCAACGGCAAGGACTCGCTTCTCATGTCGTCTCTTTCGGTGCTGTTCGACGAAAAGTACGAGGAGCTGAAGGTCACAATTCCCGAGGACATGAACGCTTTCGATAAGCTTATCTACCTTAATAAAGGCGTGTTCGGCATGATAGAGAACCGCATCGCCCTCGATCTTCTCGCAAAGCTATATTCGTTGCAACTTGTTTCGGCGACCGACAGATACCTCATGGACTACAACCGTCTGTACTACCGCCTGATACGAAAGATAGTTGCGGAGGGGCAGGAGAAGGGGGAGCTTTCGACGGCGTTTACCGTAAACGATATCGTCAAGCTTTATGCCATGCTTGAACGAGCGCTTCTTTACGACTGGTGTATCTGCAACGGCGAATACTCCCTCACGGCATATTCCGAAAAGACGCTCAATATGACTCTTTCACGCATAAAAGCCGATTAAGGGCACCAAATATTGACAAAATGTGAATACAAATGCCTTTTGTTCAAAAACATAATTGTAAACATTTGATGAAGTCTATTCTGCGGTCTATAATCGGTACACACAATTTTTCTTGATATAGCTTGAAAATTCAGCATATTTTTACGTATACGTTCCGAATATCGTCTATACTTCGTTCTGTATTGCGTTTTGCTTTGCGACGTGGTATTATATAGGGGAATTTTTTAGGAAATGAGGTCATATTATGGTAAATTATGCGGAGGTTGCGGCGGTTGTAATATACTTTGTCGCAATGGTAGCCATCGGCGTCTACTTCTTCGTGAAGTCGAAGAACAGCACCGGTGAAAAGGAATACTTCCTCGGCGGAAGAAAAATGGGTCCGTGGGTAACGGCAATGAGCGCACAGGCGTCCGACATGAGCGCATGGCTTCTTATGGGACTTCCCGGAAGCATACTTGCATTCGGCTTCGGCAAGGCGTGGATCGGTATCGGTCTTGCAATCGGTACGGCGCTTAACTGGATATTCGTGGCAAAGCGCCTCAGATGCTTCTCAAAGGTTGCGGGCGACTCGATAACAGTGCCGCAGTACCTTTCCAACCGCTTCCTCACCAAGAGCCGCACGCTTCAGGTAATCAGTGCGATTATATTCCTCGTGTTCTTCACAATCTATGTTGCGTCGGCATTCGTTGCCGGAACGTCGGTGTTCACGACTCTCTTCCCGAGCCTTGATTCCTCCGTGGCAATGATAATCTTTGCGCTTATCATTATCGTTTACACTTTCCTCGGCGGCTTCAACGCTGTTTGCTGGACAGACTTCTTCCAGGGACTTCTCATGCTTGTCGCAATCCTTGCAGTGCCGATCTGCGTTGCGAATGTCCTCGAGCTTGACCCAACACTTCTCACAAAGACGGTTATCGCTCCCGACGGTTCTGAGTGTGCGTTTACCGCAAACTTCTTCAGCGCATCGTGGCAGGAAATCATCTCCGGTCTCGGCTGGGGACTCGGCTACTTCGGTATGCCTCACATAATCGTAAGATTTATGTCCATAGAAAAGCCCTCCATGATTAAAAAGAGTGCAACCGTCGCTATAATCTGGGTAATACTTTCCCTTGCGGCAACTATAGTTATCGCATACCTCGGCAGAATGACCGTCGGTATAGGCGAGGAGCTTCTCGCCGCAGGAAACCAGAAGCTCATATTCATCGCTCTCGCAAGACGTGTGTTCCCGTCGTTCATCGCAGGACTTCTTCTTTCGGCTATTATCGCCGCTTCCATGTCCACGGCTGACTCTCAGCTTCTCGTTGCGTCGTCCTCGTTCACGGTTGACATCTATAAGCCCGTGTTCAGAAAGAACGCCTCCGATAAGGAGATACAGCTTGTGGGTCAGATAGTCGTTCTCATCATTTCCGTTGTCGCTTTCTTTATCGCAAGCAGTAAGGCTGAGGGCGCACAGGCAATCATGAACATGGTTGAAAACGCTTGGGCAGGCTTCGGTTCGTCCTTCGGACCGGTAATTCTTCTCTCGCTCTTCTGGAAGCGTCTTACATACAAGGGCGCTGTTGCCGGCGTATTCGTCGGTGCGGTCGTTGACGTTCTTTGGCTTGTATTCCTTTCCGCAAGCACGGGAGTATACGAAATTATCCCCGGCTTCATCTGCGGATTTGTTGCGGCTCTCGTTGTATCGCTTGCCGATAAAGCTCCCTCAAAGGAAATCTGCGATATGTTCGATGCGGCTTGCAAGGACGTTGACTGACAGATAATTTGATTTGTTCTCCCGGAGACGGTTTCGTGCCGCTTCCGGGATTTTTTTCGCTTTACTCAAATATAACAATTTGTACTTGAAAACACGGCGGCAATGTGTTATACTCATAACGTGGCTTTTTACCCGAAAGGAAGGAACAATATGGAAAATATGACATACGAAAGCATAAAGGAAAAGATAGACGGCTGTCCCGACGGTCTGCGCTTTGCCGATTGCACGGACGAGCCGATAAAGCTCTACGGCACACGTGTGGAAAACGGCGTGTATGCAAAGGACTTCATAAGACTTCCGCATGACTGCGTGTGCGGCGACGGCGTTGACGATTTAAGACACATTTCGACAGGAATGCGTGTCCGTTTCATCACGGATTCAAACCGCCTTGCGGTACTCGGCAAGACAGCCGCTGTCGGCGCATTCGAGGAAAAGTACGGCTTTGACGTGCGTGTGAAGTATGCCGACGGATATATGCAGAGCTACCACGCAATGAGAAACAACATCCCCTGCGATTCGCCAATGACCTCGGACGGAGAGTCTTTAACCTACCGTGAACGCAAAGCCTCTCTTTACTGCGGAAAGTATGTAACGCTCATGGGCGGCAAAAAAGAAATCGAGATACTTTTCCCTCACTACTGCGAAACGAAGATGCTCAAAATAGGCGTCGCCGAGAACGCCTCGATTCTCCCTCCGAAGCCGTATTCCGTCGCAAAGCCGGTCGTTTTCTTCGGCTCGTCAATAACCCAGGGAATACGTGCGTCAAGACCTGCTTCAACCTACGAAGCGCAGGTGTCGCATATGCTCGACTGCGACTACATCAACCTCGGTTTTTCCGGAAACTGCCGTGCGCAGAAGCCGGTTCTCGATTACATCAAAACTCTTGATATGTCGGCGTTTGTGTACGACTATGACCACAACGCTCCCGACCCCGAGTTTTTGCGCAACACGCATGAGCCGTTTTTCCGTGAGCTTCGTGAGAAATTTCCGACTTTGCCGGTTATATTCATTTCAAAACCCGATTATCTCTGCGTTGAAAGAGACGGCGCACTCCGCAGAAACATAATCTACACCACATACTCAAACGCACTTTCAAAAGGCGACCGCAACGTGTACTTTATCGACGGTGAAACCTTGTTCCGAAAAGACGGCGTTGACCCGGCAATTTGCACCTTCGACGGCTGCCACCCGAACGACCTCGGCTTTTGGTGCATGGCAGGAAGCGTTGCGGAAACTCTTGCGAAAGCACTTGAAAGGAGAGCGGCACTGTGCGAATGAAATACAGCCCCAAAGGCGACAAAAGACCGGCGCTTGCGGCTTTTACGCTGTTTTTGGCACTGACGGCGGTGAGTGCGGCAATGTTCGCAAACGGGCGCATTTCTCCGTGGATTCCCCAGCTTGCGGCGGTTATATTTGCGGTTTGCGCCGTGCAGGTTTACGTAAAATACATACTTTCGGAGTACAAATACGCCTTTGACGACAGAAACCTCTGCATAGACAAAATCGTCGGAAGGAAGATTGTGCCTCTCGGTTCGCTCGACCTTTCGTATTCCCTTGCCGAGGTAATGAGCAAGAGTGAGTACAACGAAAAGAAGAGTACACTCCCTAAGCCCGATATAATGTTCAACTACTGCAAGACAATGCGTCTGCGCAATCCGTTCGTGTATCTTTTCGAGTTCAACGGAAAGAACGCACTTCTCACCTTTGAGCCGAACGGCGAGTTTGTCTGCGCGCTTAATTCCGTCATAAACAATTGCCTTGCACGAAAGGAAGAGGAAAACACGCCGAGCGGCGACCCCGACGACGGAGTTGAAATGTAAACGTAAAAAGCAAAGCTGAAAGGAAAATACAGATGTTCAACGAAGTAATACTTTTAAAATACGGAGAGCTGATACTGAAAGGACTCAACAAGTCATACTTTGAGAATCAGCTTCTCAAGGACGCCGAAGAAAAGATGAAGCACGTCGGAAATTTCGAGGTGAAGCGTGCGCAGTCAACAATATATATCTCTCCGCTCACCGAATCCGAGGATATGGACAAGGCTTTCGAGGCGGCACGCAGAATATTCGGAATTGCCGCTGTCTGCCGTGCGGCGTGCGTTGAGAAAAATATGGAGGTAATAGAAGAGGCGCTTCCGCTTTACCTTTCGGAGGTGCTTCAAAAGGCGAAAACCTTCAAGGTCGAAGCGAAGCGTTCCGACAAGAGCTTTCCTCTGAAGTCTCCCGAGATAAGCGCAGAGTGCGGCGGAGCGATACTTTCGGCATATCCGCATCTTAAGGTTGACGTAAACAATCCCGATGTGACCGTGAGAGTCGAGATACGTGATTTCGGCGCATATCTTCACAGCGGTTCTGTCGAGGGAGCGGGCGGTATGCCTAAGGGAACCTCCGGCAAGGGACTTCTCCTGTTGTCCGGCGGCATAGACAGCCCCGTCGCCGGTTACCTCATGGCGAAAAGAGGCGTGAACATCGAAGCTCTTCACTTCGAGAGCTACCCGTATACGAGCGAAATGGCAAGGGATAAGGTTATTGACCTTGCGAGAATAATGTCGCTTCACTGCGGAGATATTATGGTGAATATCGTCTCCCTCACGCACATACAGGAGGAAATAATGCGCAACTGCCGTGAGGAATACTTTACCCTCATTCTCCGTCGCTTCATGATGAGAATTGCCGAGAAAATCGCCGTGCGTGCAAAGGCAGGTGCGATAATCACCGGCGAGAGCTTGGCGCAGGTCGCAAGCCAGACCATGGGAGCCATTGCCGTCACAAACAATGTCCTTGAAAGAATACCGATGTTCCGTCCGCTTATCGCAATGGACAAAGAGGAAATAGTGAAGGTCGCTCGCAGAATAGGCACGTTTGAAACCTCGATACTTCCGTATGAGGATTGCTGCACCGTGTTTACGCCGAGACACCCCACAACAAAGCCTGTACTTGAAAATATAATCGCCGAGGAGCAGAAGCTTGACGTTGACGCTCTCGTAAAAGAAGCGCTTGAGTCACGCTACCATAAGTGGGCGTCGTTCGGCAGGGATGATGAGGAGATGAGCGACTGATGAAAGCTGAAATACTCTGCGTAGGAACGGAGCTTCTTATCGGCGATATAGTCAACACAAACGCCGCATATCTGTCGAAGAAGCTTTCGGAAAACGGAATATTCGTTTATCATCACACAGTTGTGGGAGACAATGACGGAAGACTCAGAGAAGCTCTTTCGGACGCTCTCGGAAGAAGCGATGTCGTTGTGATGACAGGAGGTCTCGGTCCGACCTACGACGATATGACAAAGGAGACGGTAAGCTCGGTTATGGGCAAAAAGCTTGTCCGTCACGAAGAGTCCGAAAAGAGAATACTCGCGTACTTTGCGAGAACCGACCGTGTTCCGACTCCGAACAATATGAAGCAGGCTCTCATGCCCGAGGGAGCGACCGTGTTTGAGAACAACTTCGGAACTGCTCCGGGCTGTGCCATAGAAAGCGACGGAAAAACCGTCGTAATGCTCCCCGGACCGCCCAAGGAAATGAAGCCGATGTTTGACGGCGAGGTTTTGCCGTACCTTCTTCGCAATTCGACGGAGGTGCTGGTTTCGGAAAACGTCAATATCTTCGGAATGGGCGAATCGTCGGTCGAGGAAAAACTCCGTGATATAATGACCTCCGGCGACAATCCAACCGTCGCACCGTATGTGAATGACGGAGAGGTGCGTGTGAGAGTCACCGCAAGAGCCGAAAACAGGGAATGCGCTGAAAAGCTCATAGCACCCGTCGTCGAAAAAATAAAGGACATTATCGGAGACTTTGTCTACGGCGTAAATGCGGTTTCACTCGAAAATGCCGTTGTTAAAACCTTTGCCGAAAAGGGACTTGCTCTTGCAAGCGCAGAATCCTGTACCGGCGGACTTATCTCAAAGAGAGTCACCGATATTCCCGGTTCGTCCGCAATGTTCGGCTACGGCGTTTGTACGTATGCCAACGAAGCCAAAGAAAAGATACTCGGCGTGAAGCACGAGACTCTCGAAAAATACGGCGCAGTGTCGGAAGCTACGGCACGTGAAATGGCAGAGGGACTTCTTCGCCTTTCCGGAGCGGACGTCGCAGTCTGCACAACAGGTCTTGCGGGTCCCGGAGGCGGCAGCGACGAAAAGCCGGTCGGACTCGTTTACCTTGCTGTCGGAACAAAGGACGGTATTACCGTGAAAAAACTGCTTCTCGGAAGAGGCAGAGCCGACGACAGAACCAATATACGCCTGCTTGCATCGTCGAACGCACTCTTTGAAGCACTCAAGTACGCCGAAAAACAACAATAAGGAAAAGTGAAATGGACGCAGAAACGAAAACCTACAACGCCGAGCTTTGTGACATACTGAAATCGCCGTCGTTTGACGGAGTGACAAAGCTCACGGTGAGCAATAAGAGAAACGCCGCCGCAAAGTACAATAAAATAACCGCACGTCGGATTTCCGTTTCCGGCAAAGAGGCGTATCAGCTCGAGTGCTTTACCGATAAGCAGTGCTTTCACGAAAACCTCGAACCAGATAAACTCCCCGAAAAGCTGTATGAACTTCTCACAACCGATTATCGCCAGCTTGACGGAGAAACTGTCCGTGACGGCGTGAGAAAAAGCGTCGCACTGAAAATTTCAAAGAAAGGCAAGGTTCTCTTTACGGAGAAGCTGATTGCCGGGGACGCCGTTAAAGTTGTTTTCGACCACAACCGCACGAAGAATTACATAATCCCCGAGGGAACGTATATCCCCGTTCTTCATGATCTCGGCGTTATAACCGCAGACGGCAAGGTCGTAAACAGAATGTACGATAAGTGGAAGCAGATAAACCGCTTCATAGAGCTTGTGAGCGACGCCGTGAAAAACGACAGCCGTGAGTGCTTCAACATCATCGATTTCGGCTGCGGAAAGTCGTATCTCACGTTCGTTTTGTACCACTACTTTACGGCAATCCTCGGAAAAAGGGTGAATGTTGTCGGACTCGACTTGAAAAGCGACGTCATCAAGCATTGCAACAAGGCGGCTGAAAAATACGGTTATGAGTCGCTTCACTTTTTCTGCGGCGATATAAAGGATTACAGCGCAGACTTCAAGCCCGATATCGTGATAACTCTCCATGCTTGCGATACCGCAACCGACTACGCACTCTATAATTCGATAAAATGGGGAGCGGACTACATCTTTTCCGTACCCTGCTGTCAGCACGAGGTGAACGGTTCGATAAAAGCCGATAAGCTTTCCGCAATGTGCGGTTACGGCATAATAAAGGAACGCCTCTCGGCACTCGTCACCGATACTGTCCGTGCAAAGCTTTTGGAGTACTGCGGCTACAAAACAGAGCTTCTCGAGTTTATCGATATCGCACATTCCCCGAAAAACCTGCTTATCCGTGCGAGAAAGAGGGGAGTGCGCCGTGAAGACAGAGAGAGTGCTGCGGCAGAACTCAAAAAAATGCGCACAGAGCTTTCGTTTGACCACACGCTGCTTCGACTTGTCGAAGAGGACGGCAGTCTCGTCGGTGAAACACACCTTTGAATATGGTTTTGCGATCCGTGCCGCTCCCGGTATGGGTCGCTTTTTTATACAGTAAACCCATGCTGAGAAGCGATTTCACAAAAATATCACATAGGCTTTTCCGACCTTTCACCAAAGTTTACAAAATCAAACAGTGCAATTCACATAATTTTGTTTCAACGAAACGTCTAATGTGGTATAATCACAATGTATGTCTGTACGGATGTGCGGACGCCTTCATTCTGATAATAAACCTAACTTATATATCGAAAAAAAGAAAGTCGAGGTGTATACATTGATAAAATTTGAAAATGTATCGAAAACCTACGACGGAAGAAAATATGTCCTCAATGACTTGAATATAACTATAGACGACGGCGAATTTGTGTTTATAATGGGACCTTCCGGCGCAGGAAATACAACGCT
>CAKSCN010000054.1 GCA_934444485.1 uncultured Eubacteriales bacterium
GCGACTTTAGGAGCTTTTCAACCCAAACGTTGCGAAGCAACATTTCACATCGAACGAAGTGAGATATTTCACACGCCGCAGGCGTATTTCACGTTTTGCGCAAGCAAAATATTTCACTGCGAAAGCTCCGCTTTCCCACGTCAGCTTATGCGAAGCGCAAACTGCACATTTCACGAAGCAAAACACCTCCCACCGGCGAAAAATTTTGTTTTCTTTGCGCCGCCGCACACGCCAAACGGCGGGGTAAACGTAAAGTTTTCGGAAAAAGAGTTTACAAAACGAATTATTTATCGATTTTTGGACGTATACACACTCAAAGTGACGAATTTGCGGTAAAAATGCGAATATCCGCCGTCCGGAAGACTACAAATTTTACGTAAATTTCCCGTATTCGGCAAAATAATTGTGACGTAATCGCCCATGCGCCGAAAACCGCTGTCAAAATGCGCAAAAAGACCTTTGACGGTTTTTAAGGCTTTGTTATATGATACAAAATTAACGGGGACTTCTTGACAAACGCCGAAAACGGGTGTAAAATATAGAATCATAGCCGAAAGGGAGTACAAAAATTATCCGCTCGGCTCTGAATATTTTTTGAAAGAGGGTTTTTCTTATGACAAAGGCAACAAAAATCGTTTCTCTTGCAATGTGCGCCCTCATCTCAGTTATGAGCATGGCTGCGTGCAGCGGCAACAATGCCGAAAACGGCGGTAACACCGACGGCGGCTACACAAGCGGCAACACAGAGTATTTTATCGGCGGTACGGGTCCTCTTACGGGCGACGCTTCCAGCTACGGTATTTCCGTTCAGCAGGGCTGTCAGCTCGCTGTTGACGAGATCAACGCCGCAGGCGGACTTAACGGTGTAAAGTTTAAGTTCGATATTAAGGACGACAAGGCAGGCGCTCCCGATGCGGCTACCGGTTACGATATGCTTTACGAGGCAGGTATGCAGATTTCCATCGGTTCGGTAACGAGCGGCTCTTGCGCTTCCTTCGCTGAGAAGGCGGCTCAGGACAACCTCTTCTTCATAACTCCCTCCGCTTCTGCGGCAAACGTAATCGAAACCGGCGACAACTCCTTCAGAGTTTGCTTCGGTGATCCCGACCAGGGTACACTTGCGGCTGAGTACTTCAACGAACACGGCTTTGAAGCAATCGGCGCAATCTACGACACAAGCGACCCCTACTCCTCCGGTATTTACGACGCTTTCAAGGCCGAAATGGAAAAGCTCGGTCTCGAGTATAAGGTTCAGACCTTCGACGCAGAGAACAAGAAGGACTTCTCCACACAGGTTGAAGCTCTCAAGGACTGCGACGTAATCTTCCTCCCCTTCTACTACACCGAGGCAGGTCTTGTTGCAAAGGCGGCTGTAGCTAAGGGTTCCGACGCTCTCCTCTTCGGATGCGACGGTCTCGACGGTATCGCAGATCAGGTTGACGACACCGTTACAAACACAATTATGTACATCACACCTTTCGACGCTGCAAGCACCGATGAGGTTCCCGCAAGGTTCGTAAAGGCTTACACCGAGAAGTACGGCAAGACTCCGGACCAGTTCGCAGCTGACGGCTACGACGCAATTTACGCTATCTTCGAGGCAATGAAGGCGGCAGGCATCAACGATGTAACAATCGCACCCTCTGCCCTCTGCGACGCAGTCAAGAAGGCAATCACGGATCCTTCGTTCAAGCTCGTAGGCGCAACCGGTACAATGACTTGGGATGCTTCCGGCGCTTGCGCAAAGGCTCCTCAGATAGTTGAGCTCAACTGACATCTGCGCACAAATTAAGGGAAATGTTACGGCAACGGCGGGCTGTTTTATGTCCGCCGCTTGTCGCATAAAGAACCTCGACGCAGCAGACGACCGACGGGAGAGGGAATGACTCGCCGTCCCCTTTCGTCGGTTGTTTACTGCGCAGTTCCGTAAAAGCAAAACCTCCACATTGAAGGAAAGGAAGAGTCATTACCATGATAACTCTTATCGACGGACTCAGTCTGGGCAGTATATACGCCCTCATTGCGCTCGGCTACACAATGGTATACGGTATTGCGAAGATGCTTAACTTCGCTCACGGCGATATCATAATGGTCGGAGCGTATTCCATACTCGTGACGATGTCAACAATTATGAACCCCGGCGTTGCGGTCGTCGCTTCAATCGTCGTCTGCACGCTCCTCGGCATATTTATCGAAAAGGCGGCGTACAAACCGCTCAGAGGTGCGTCTCCCCTTGCCGTGCTTATTACGGCAATCGGCGTCAGCTACCTTTTGCAGAGCGTGGCGCAGCTTGTGTTCGGCTCAAAGTCACAGCCCGTTCCCGGCTGGAATGTTCCGCCTGTCGCTTTCTTTGAAAAGTACGGTATACGCACCTCTGCGGTCGTAACCCTTATTGCGGCGGCGGTCATCATGATAGTGCTTACGCTGTTCATTAACCTCACCAAAACCGGAAGTGCGATGCTCGCAACCTCGGAGGACAGAGGTGCGGCACAGCTTATGGGCGTTAACGTCAACGGCATTATCACCACGACCTTCGCCATAGGTTCCGCACTTGCGGCGTTTGCAGGTATGTTCTACCTTCTCCAGATTCCGAACGCAGAGCCGACTCTCGGCGCAATGCCCGGTATCAAGGCGTTCACGGCGGCGGTTATCGGCGGTATCGGTTCTATTCCGGGCGCAATGCTCGGCGGCGTGCTTCTCGGCATAATCGAGAAGATTTGCCTCTCGATTCCGGCTGTTTCGCCGTACACCACCTCGATTGAGTTTTCGCTCCTTATTTTGATACTCCTTGTCAAGCCTACGGGTATTCTCGGCAAGAAGAGAAGGGAGAAGGTATAATGAACTACTTCAAGAGTATAGCAAAGGGCTTCAAGCTCAAGTATTACATAAATTATGTTTTGGTCGCTCTTCTCCTCGGAGTATTTACTGCGCTTCTTCTCACGGGAAACCTCAAGCCCTCGAACGCAACGCTCGTGACGCAGATAGGCTTCTCGATTATCCTTGCGGTGTCCCTCAACCTCGTTGTCGGATTCCTCGGTGAGCTGAGTCTCGGTCACGCAGGTTTTATGTGTATCGGCGCGTACATCGGCGGCATATTTGCCATGAACCTCATCAAGGCTTTCCCGAACAAGCTTGCGGTTCTCGTAATTTCGATGATCGTCGGCGGACTTATCGCCGCTGTTTTCGGATTCATCATCGGACTTCCGTCACTCAGACTCAAAGGCGACTACCTTGCGATAGTTACCCTTGCGTTCGGTGAGATTGTGAGAAACATCTGCAAGAACCAGAAGATTTTCGGCGGCGCCATGGGTCTTTCGACAGGTTCGATAAAGTACGATACACGTCAAGCCCCCACGCTCTTTATAGTCACTCTCGTAACGGCGCTTGTTATGCTTGCCGTTATTCAGAACCTCATGAGAAGCAAGCACGGACGCGCGATAACCGCTATACGCGACAACGAAATTGCCGCAAAGGCAATGGGCATCAACGTAACGTTCTACAAGCTCCTTGCTTTTGTGGTATCGGCATTCTTTGCCGGAGTTGCCGGCGTTATCTACGCTCACTACGCAACCCCTGTGCTTTACACCTTCTTCTCGTACAACTACTCGATAGAGATACTCGTTATGGTCGTACTCGGCGGTATGGGCAACATCACGGGTTCTATTATTGCGGCAACGCTTATCCCCGTAATAAACTTCTTCCTTCAGAAGCAGCTTTCGGGCAACCTCGCCGCACTCAAATTCCTCATCTACGCAATAATCCTCATTGTTATAGTTATCTTCGGCAATGCGCCCGCACTCAGGGACTTCAGGGAAAAGTACAGCCTCTCGAACCTTTTCAGAAGAAAGAAATTCGACCCCTCCGCACGCCGTGACGACGACGCCGCATGGGACAGAGTGCCTACGAAGATAAAGATGGACGAAATACTTACGACCGAACTCAAGCCGAACGAGGCGTTCACTCCGGACAAGCCGGACGGACCGAAGTCGGGCGGAAAGGAGAATAAGTGATGGAAGAAAGAATCATGCTTAAAACCGAGAACCTCGGTATCTCCTTCGGCGGACTCAAGGCGGTTCAGGACGTAAACATGACGATAAAGAAGAATCAGCTTTACGGACTCATAGGACCGAACGGTGCCGGAAAGACCACGATATTCAACCTTCTCACGGGAGTATATCAGCCGACGACGGGCAAATTCTACCTCGACGGTGAAAATCTCACGGGCAAAGGTCAGGAGGCGATAAACCACAAGGGAATCGCGCGTACTTTCCAGAACATCAGGCTGTTCAACAACATGACGGTCGTGCGCAACGTAATGGTCGGTCTCCACAATCAGCCGGAATACAAGTGCAATCCGTTTGCAAGTATGTTCCGTCTGCCGGTACACTACGAGACCGAGACGAAGATGCGTGAGCGTGCGAAGGAGCTTCTTGCGATATTCGGACTCGAGAACGAGAGAAATCTCCTTGCGTGCAACCTTTCCTACGGCAAGCAGCGAAAGCTTGAGATAGCACGTGCGCTTGCGACGAATCCGAAGCTTCTTCTTCTCGACGAGCCTGCCGCCGGCATGAACCCCAACGAGACGGCGGAGCTTATGGAGACGATACGTTTCATCAAGGATCATTTCGACATGACAATCCTTCTTATCGAGCATGATATGAAGCTTGTTTCGGGCATATGCGAGGAGCTGACGGTTCTCAACTTCGGCAAAGAGCTTATGAGCGGAACTCCGTCGGTCGTACTCAATTCGCCGGAAGTCATCACGGCATATCTCGGAGAATAAGGGAGGGGGATTACAATGACAAACAACACTCTGCCGCTTCTCGACGTAGAGAATCTCGAGGTATATTACGGCGTGATACGTGCGCTCAAGGGCGTATCGCTTAAGGTAAACAGAGGCGAGGTAGTGGCGCTTATCGGCGCTAACGGTGCCGGAAAGACGACTATTCTCCACACGATAACGGGACTCGTACCTGCAAAGAGCGGTTCGATTCTGTACGACGGACACGAGCTTACGAAGATACCGGCGCACAAGATAGTATCTCTCGGAATGGCGCACGTGCCGGAGGGCAGACGCATATTTCAGGAGCTGACGGTTTACAAGAACCTCATGCTCGGTGCGTACACGAGAAACGACGGCAAGGCGGAAATCGAAAAGACTTTGCAGTCGGTATACGAACACTTTCCCCGACTTCTCGAGAGAAAGGATCAGATAGCAGGAACGCTTTCGGGCGGCGAACAGCAGATGCTTGCAATGGGACGTGCGCTCATGTCTGACCCTGACATAATCCTCATGGACGAGCCGTCGATGGGACTTTCTCCGCTTTTCGTTACGGAGATATTCGACATAATCGTCAAGATCCGCGAACTCGGCAAGACGGTTCTTCTCGTTGAGCAGAACGCAAAGAAGGCTCTCGCCATCGCCGACCGTGCCTACGTCCTCGAGACCGGCTCGATTACCCTCGAAGGCGACGCCGACGAACTCGCAAACGACCCTAAGGTCAAGAGCGCATATTTGGGAGAGTAAAGTAACAATTGACGATTGACGATTACGGGAGCTTACGGGGGCGCAAAACAATTGACGATTGACAATTGACGATTGACGATTACGGGGGCTGCTCGCCGCAGGGGCGTTCTTTCTTAAAAGAAAGAACCAAAGAATTTTAAAAGCAAAACTTCGTTTTGCAGGGGGAACTTTTATGGGTTATACCTACGCTCCATGGTATGTGGAAAAAATGTGAGTTTGCGAAGCATTTTCTTCGCGAAAGCAACTTTGTTGCGTCGCCTGAAAGCAACTTTGTTGCGACGCCTGAAAGCCGCTTGCGGCGTCGCCTTGTAGGGCGGGTGAACGCAGACTGCGCTAGCGTAATCTCCCGCCGCAGAAACGGACACATCTTATCCGAGATAGTACGGCGACCCGACGCCATATACGCAAGCGCCGGGTCGTGATTTTTTTGGCATCAGATTTTGTGGGGACTTAATCCGAACTTCTCCCGTTCCCGGAATTTGTACCTCACTCCGTTCGACGACAAATTACGGAAAGATGAGCTTTTTGAGGTGTGCGAAACTCGGGAGTTGGCATTCGCTTTTGGGGAATTATGGAAAAATCAAGCTTTTTGGAGAGTGCGAAGCTCGATGTTAGCACTTTCTCCATGGTATGTGGAAAAAATGCGAGCTTGCGAAGCATTTTCTTCGCGAAAGCAACTTTGTTGCGACGCCTGAAAGTCGCTTGCGACGTCACATCGTAGGGCGAGCGGAACGCAGACTACGCTAGCGTAATCTCCCGCCGCAAGAACCGCACGCACGGTTATGTATATCGTACCGTAGAAAACCGACAAACGGCAAGCACCATATAATTAATCAATGAAGAAAAGCGTAGCTTTTCAACCCCAATTCTCATTCTCCACTCTCCATTCTCAACTCCAAAGCGACTTTAGGAGCTTTGAATCATGCGCAAACGCCATGTAGGAAGCGGAGAGAAATGTGAGTGCGAAGCACTCAGCGAAGCGTACATTTCCTCTCGAGTTGACCTCGTCAACTCCCCACTCTCAATTCTCAATTATTTAAGATGTTTTTTCCACGTCTGAAATTTTTGTAAAAAAACCCGCTCAAGCCCTTGCATTTTGCGAAAAAGTGTGGTAAAATAAAGAATAGTTTTGTTGGACGGTCGTTTTCGTCGGCGAAGCTCAAGCGGAACGCTCACGCTCAGAGTTTTTACCGTGCGGAATTTGCGGCAGAAGAGGTCGGACGTTGCGGCGGCTTCGGCTTGAGAGTCGGCGGTTGACGTCAAAGCGTGCGGACATCGAAAGCGCTTCCGAAACCGAAAACAATCCTAAATCCGCAAATTCAAGCGAATAATTCTGCACTTTGCACCCTGCATTCTGCATTATTATAAATATGCGCCCGTGGCGAAATTGGCAGACGCGCCAGACTTAGGATCTGGTGTCAATGACGTGGGAGTTCAAGTCTCTTCGGGCGCACCAAAATGAAAGCACTTACTTTTGTAGGTGCTTTTTTCATTGAAATGCGGAAAAACGCCGAAGACGCTTTGAAAAATTGACGATTGTGGAGTTGACGTGGTCAACTCTCTACACAGCGTTTGTGCGTGATTCAAAGCTCCTAAAGTCGCTTTGAAATTGAGAATGGAGAGTGGAGAATGGAGAATTGGGGTGGAAAAGCGACTTCAGGAGCTTTTCCACGTAAACTTGTGCGAAGCACAAACATCACGACGGCGGAAGCCGTCACTTCACGCAAGCGCAGCTTGCACTTCACTCGACCGCAGGTCGAACATAACTTTGAAAAGCGAAGCTTTTCCACCTTAACGTGCCGCAGGCACATTTCACATCGAGCGAAGCGAGATATTCCATACGCTGAAAGCGTATTTACGTTTTGCGTAAGCAAAACCTTTCACGTGTTCCGCAAGGAACACATATCACTGAAAAGCAGAGCTTTTCATCCCACCTCTGTCCTAAAACGAATAAATAATAGACACAAAGAGATAGACATGCAAAATCGTCCGTGATAAAATATCGGTGTAGTAAAAAACCAACACAGAAAGGACGATTACGGTATGGATAAGGTAAGAATAGGATTTGTGGGTCTCGGCCCAAGAGGCAGGGGACTTTTGAATGATATCGTACTCCAAAACCCCAAGGCACAGGTCACGGCAGTGTGCGACGTCTACTCCGACAGAACCGAAGAGGGCGCAAAGCTTGTTGAGGAAAAGTCGGGCGTAAAGCCCTTCGCAAGCGGCGACTACAGAGACATTGTAACCCGTGACGACGTTGACGCCGTGGTCATAGCGAGTGCGTGGGAGTCGCATATTCCGATTGCAATCGCCGCTCTTGAGGCAGGCAAAAAGGTCGGCATGGAGGTCGGCGGAGCGTACACCGTCGAGCAGTGCTTCGAGCTTGTCAAGTGCGTCGAAAGAACCGGCGTGCCGCTCATGCTCCTTGAGAACTGTTGCTACGGCAGACGCGAGCTTATGGTGAGAAACATGGTTGAACTCGGCGTTCTCGGAGAGGTTGTCCACTGCGCCGGCGGCTATATGCACGACCTTCGGGAAGAGGTTGCGTTCGGCAAAGAGAGGCGTCACTACAGACTCCGCAACTACATAAACCGCAACTGCGAGAACTATCCGACTCACGAGCTTGGACCCATTGCCAAGGTTCTCGGCATAAACAGAGGAAACAGAATGGTATCCCTTGTCTCGATGGCGTCGAAAGCGAGGGGACTTCACGAGTACATCATGCAGAAAAAGTCCGATGACGAAGAGCTTGTCGGCACGCACTTCAATCAGGGCGATATCGTCTCGACCATAATCAAGTGCGCCGGCGGTGAAACGATAACTCTCTCCCTCGATACGACTCTTCCCCGTTACTACAGCCGAGGCTTTACCGTCAGAGGCACAAAGGGAATGTACGAGGAGGCGACCGACTCTGTATTCCTCGACGGCGGCGAGCATTCCGGCTGGCGCAAAAACTGGGGCAACGCCGAAAAGTACTCCGAAAAGTATGAGCACCCTATCTGGAAAGCATACAAGGAGAGCGGCGTTCAGGGTTCGCACGACGGCATGGACTGGCTTGAGTTCGACCGCTTCTTCGACGCAATTTTGGAGGACAAGCCCTTTGAAATAGACGTTTACGACGCCGCAGCATGGATGTGTATAACCGCTCTTTCCGAGCAGTCGATAGCTCTCGGCGGCGCACCCGTTGCAATTCCCGACTTCACAAACGGTATGTGGACGATGAGAAAGTAAGATTAAAAAGCGTATATCAAAATCATTCACCTCAAAAGTCATGTGCTTTTGGGGTGAAGACCTTTTTTGCCCGTCCGTCATTTGTTTTCGGACGTTGTTTTTTTCTTTTTGCCGATATATTCACTCGGAGAAATGCCGACGGTTTTTTTAAAAACCGTGGAAAAGTAAAACGGATCGGAGTAGCCCGAAAGAAGTGCGGCATTCTGCACGGACGTTATGCCGCTGTCAATCAAAAGCATTGCGTGGCGCATTCTCATGCCGCAAAGATACTCCGTAAAGGTCACTCCGACGTTTTTGCGGAAAATTCTCGAAATGTATTTCGAACTGTAATTCATTTCGTCAGAGAGCGATTCGAGCGATAGGGTGCGGTCGGAAAAATTGTCCTCGAGGTATTTGATAATATCGTTTATAAGATGCCTTTCGCCGCTTACGTAGGTGTCCTCCATTGCCGAAAAAGAATAAAGCAGAACGCTTTCGGCAAGAAGATCGAAATTTTGCGGTATCGCCTTTTCGAGGGAATTTTTCCAGAAGCAAATAAGACTTTCGTATCCCTCGAATACGCAGTTTATCTGCGATATGTCGAATCTGTCAAGCAGTTTTGCCGCACGCTCTCCGCCGAAGGTTATGTACATATAGCGGAAATCCTTCCTGTTTTCTATTGTATACGAGCCTCCTGAAAACGTGAAAAACAGAGTCCCTGCCGACAGCTTTTTCTCACAGTACTCCGTGCGAAGCCTTCCCTCGCCGCATACGGCAAGGTACATGGCGTTTTTCGCAGGAAGCTTTATCTCAATATTTCCGTCAAGCTCCGTTTCATAAACGAAATTCGTGACGCCGAGTTGCGAAGGCCACCCGTCCGCAGTCGGAGCACTTGCGAATTTGCATATGTTCCCCGCTTTTTTCATATTTGTCACCCCCGGTTCATTCTATCACACTGCGCACCGTTTTTCAAGGCAAAAACGGAAAATTTAAAGGTTTTGGTTGACATTTTCTATTTTTTTCGGCGGCAAAGTGTGATAATATTAAATGCGTCGGGGAGGTGATAGGTTGTATTACGGCATAATAACGCTCAGCGCATTTATGTTTGCCGTGCAGTTCTTTTTCACGGATATGTTCCGCAAAGCCTACGGAGATGACCTTACGGCAATGCTTGTTTCGTCTGCCGGGGGAGCTTTGACCGGAATGATAATCCTGTCTGCCGCAAGCGGATTTTCGTTCGGAAGCACGCCGTTTTCACTGATTATGGCGGTGATTACTGCGATAAACTGCGGCGCCGTTTCTTATTGCGGTCTGAAGGCTCTCGGAAAGGTGAATCTGTCCGTGTACTCGCTGTATATGATGACGGGAGGCATGGTTCTGCCGTGCGTCGTCGGAATTGCCTTCTTTGACGAGAGGGTGACGGCGGAGAAAATCCTGTGCATCGTATTCATAATAGCCGCACTTTTCATATCGACCGACTTTTCGGACAAAAAATCAGGCGTCGGTTATTGCCTCGGAATATTCGTCCTAAACGGCATGGCAGGCGTTCTTGCCAAAATATATCAGGCGTCGGATTTCGATAAGGTTTCCGCACCGGAATACTCTTTCCTATGCGCAGCAGTCGGCTTTATTCTTCCGGCGGCACTCATTGCCGGGATGAGGAAGAGCTTGCGTCCGATAAGTGCCGCAGCGGCTTTTGCGGTGTGTGCAAAAGGTATTCTCGAAAAGCTCGCAAATCTTTTGCTTCTCTTGTCGCTTGCGGTTTTGCCGGCGTCGGTGCAGTATCCGTTTATCACCGGCGGCACTGTGATATTCTCGACGCTCTTGGGATTTTTCACGCCGTCAAAGCCGAAAAAGCGTGAGCTTGTATCGGTTGCCGTCTCTTTTGCGGCGCTTGCAATAATGTTCTTTGCCGAATAAATTTTGGGAGGTATTATTTATGAAACAGGTACGAATCGGTATTTTCGGTCTTGGCAGAGGAGGGTATTACATAGACAATATCCTCGCAAACAACGGAAACATTGTCGCAATTTGCGATTCGGATGTAAAAAAACTCGGGGAAGCGTCAAAGAAACTCGGTGGAACCGCCGCTGAATACACGGATTTTGACAAGTTTATCAAACACCCCATGGAGGCCGTTTTCCTCTGCAATTATTTTCATGAACATGCAGACTATGCAATACGTTGTCTCGAGAAGAACATAAACGTGCTTTGCGAATGCACATCAAATTCCACCATGGCTGAGGGAGTCGCTCTCGTACGCGCCGCAGAAAAGAGCCGCGCCTTTTTCATGCTTGCGGAAAACTATCCGTTCATGCTGTTCAATCAGGAAATGAAGCGCGTCTATGACGGCGGCACACTCGGAAAGGCTTTGTATGCCGAGGGTGAATACAATCATCCGAGCGATTTTTACGACGACAGCATAAACCGCTCTCTCAGACCTACGGAAAAGCACTGGAGAAATCATCTTCCGAGAACGTACTACATAACGCATTCACTCGCACCCATAATGTACGCAACCGGCGCCGAACCTGTCAGAGTATCGGCTATGGCAATATTTGATCCTCCGCCCGCCGATGCGCCGACGGCATCTTACGTCGGAGACCGTGCGGCGATAATCACCTGCACGAACAACGACGGTTCGGTTTTCAAAGTCACGGGTCACGCCTCTTTCGGCGGTCACGAAAACTCGTACAGACTCTGCTGTGAAAAAGGAACGGTGGAAAATCTCCGCGGCACCGAGGGGAAGATAATGCTTCGCTATAATTCGTGGGAGAAGCCGGAGAATGCCGAGGCGGACAGCTTCTACAAGCCCGAGCTTTGCGACAGCGATAAAGAGCTTATAGAAAAGTCCGGTCATGGCGGCGGCGACTTTTACGTAATGCGCCGTTTCCTTGCCGCCTGCCGCGGTGAAGAGAGGGTGCCGTTCGATGTATATTTTGCGACCAAAATGGCGTCGGTTGCGATCCTTGCGCACAGAAGCATCCTGAACGGCGGCATACCCTATGATGTTCCCGATTTTCGGTGCGAAGAGGACAGAAAGAAATATGAAAACGATTTTGCCACGCCTTTTTATTACACGGACGGCAGAGAGCCGACAATTCCCTGCTGTTCCCATCCCGACTACAAGCCGAGTGAGCTTCAGCTTGAAAAATACACAGAGGGACTCAAGTCACCGGAGAATTGACGGCGCACCGGTTGCAATCCCCGACTTCACAAACGGTATGTGGACAATGAGAAAGTAATCGTAAACGGCGTTTTAGTTTGCCGCAGTTGCTTTCAATCCGATATTTCTCAAAATTTTACAGAAACCTATTGACAAAACGGCGAAAGTGTAGTATAATACGTTACAGTGTATATTCGTCGGCAGTCGGCTCGGCGAAAATCTTACAGTTAATCGGAGAATGACGAAGCGATGGAAAGCGACGAAGACGATACAACAAACCGATGTAAAGCCGGAGCGTTTGCATACGTTCCCTGTCCCGGTGTAGCCGTTTGCGTATACCTCATATATAACATAAATAATATGTACATAACGAGACATAACCTGCGCCTTTGAAGAGCGATAGTGCAGGGTGTGTCTCTTTTTGCTTTTTTGCGGCGCCGACACGGTGCGGAAGCATACAAACGAACGAACAAACGAAGTGAACGAAAGGAACTGATATAATTTTGATTACCCGACTTATTGTTTTACAGATTGCTCTCATTGCGCTCAACGCATTTTTCGCAAGTGCCGAGGCGGCGATTATTACGGTAAACGACGCAAGACTCGCAAAGCTTGCCGCTGACGGAGACAAACGTGCCGCAAGGCTTGTAAAGCTCACGTCGAAGCCCAACAGATTTCTCGACACTATTCAGGCGCTGCTTACGCTCACGGGATTTATCGGAAGTGCGTTTGCCGCTCTGAATTTTTCGGAATACGCCGTCGATTTCCTTGTAAGCCTCGGCTTGTCCGAGTCCGGTACGCCGGTTCTGCGCACCGTATCCGCACTTGTAATTACGGTTATACTTGCGTTTCTGACGCTCATTCTCGGTGAGATAGTACCCCGCCGTGCGGTGGTGCAGAATGCCGAGGCGGCTGCTCTTGCGCTTTCGGGACCGGTATGCTTTTTTGCGGCGGTGTTCTCTCCGTTTGTGTCGGTTGTTACGGCAATTTCAAACGGAATACTCCGCATTATGGGCATTGACCCCGAGAACTGCGGCGAGCAGGTGACCGAAGAGGGAATACGCATGATGGTGGACGCCGGAAGCGAAAAGGGTGCGATTGACGAGGACGAAAAGGAGCTTATACAGAACGTATTCGAGTTTGACGATCTGCCGATAGAGGAGCTTTGCACGCACAGGACGAATCTCACGCTTCTCTGGACGGAGGATCCCCCGGAAAAGTGGGACGAGATAATTCACGACAGCGAGCACAGTATGTACCCGGTTTGCGACGAGAACATAGACGACGTTGTGGGCGTACTCAATGCGAGAAAGTACTTTAGGCTCACAGACAAGAGCCGTGAGAACGTGATGAAGAATGCCGTTGCGCCGGCGTACTTCATTCCGGGAAGCGTTAAGGCGGACGTTCTGTTCAAGAATATGAAGTCGAACGGAAACACGTTTGCGGTTGTTGTTGACGAATACGGCGGAGTGAGCGGAGTCATCACGATATACGACCTCATACAGGCGATAGTGGGCGACCTTGACGCCGACGGTGAGGACGGCGGTGCGAACGAGGATATCGAGAAGCTCGAGGACGGCACATGGCGCATAACCGGCACGGCGGACATCGAAGAGGTCGAGGAGGCGCTCGGCATAAAGTTCCCGGAGGACGAGGACTACGAGACGTTCGGCGGCTTTGTATTTGCAAATTACGGCTCTATCCCCGATGACGGCACGACCTTTGAGCTTGACTCCGACGGCCTGCACGTCAAGGTCCTCGAAATTAAGGACCACCGCCTCATGAACTCCGTGGTCACCGTCCTACCTCCCGAAGAGAACGACGAGGAGAAGTAACGGCAGCTTACGGGAGTTACGGGAGCCGCTCGCCGCGGAGGCGTCTGCGACACGTTCTTTCTTGAAAGAAAGAACCAAAGAACTTTATCCTATAGTAATTTGAAGGCTGTACCGAAGTCGGCGTCCATAAACGCAAGCCGCCGACTTAGATGAGCAAGACCGTGCGTATCGGAGGATATTCCGTTCAACCTCGACGAGGTCTCGGTCGAAGGGGAGCTTTGGGGCGGTGCGTATCCGAGATAGTACGAAAGTCGGTCACCATATATTCAAGTGACCGACTTAGATTTTTGTAGGCGTAAATTTTGAGGGACTGTAATTTGTAGCTTGTACCGTTCACCGATTTTACGCCTCGCACGGCTCGACTGCAAAATTCGGCGAAGAGGGGGTTTTGGGGCAGTGCGAAGCTTGAAATTAGCACTTTCTCCTTGGTGTATTGGAGGCGGCAAAGCCGCCAGAGAAATTGCGAAGCAATTTACTCTCGAGTTGACCGTGTCAACTCCGGA
>CAKSCN010000055.1 GCA_934444485.1 uncultured Eubacteriales bacterium
TCGGGGTAGCAGTTGTAATCCCAGAAAAACTCACCCTCGAACGAATCAAACGGCGAGGTTTCCGTACCCTTATACATTCTGTAGTACGGCAAAGCACCGAGATCGGTCGCAAAATAGGTGATGCTTCCGTCGGGATTCTTGACAGGAGAAAGAGAGCCGTCCATTGTGAATTTCTCAGGCATATCCTTGTCCTCGATTTTCTTTACGACCTCTCCGATTTTTATTCTTTCCTTAAACATAATTCATCCTCCTTTGAGTGTGAGATTTATCGTTCCATGGAGATGATATCATATTTCACAGATATTGTCAAGTTAATTTTGTCCGACGTGCCAAAGACATTTTTTCAAGTTTACGTTTCCGTTTTCGTCGAACTCCACTCCCTCGCTTTCGAGCATTTTCCGCTGAACGTCCTCGCCGCCGAACGCAAACGCCGGAGCAGGTTTTCCAAAACGATTAACCACCCTGTGGCATGGCACAACTCCGGGGCGTGGATTTACGTGGAGCGCATATCCGACAATTCTGCTTCTTCTGGGGTTTCCCGTCATTGCGGCTATCATTCCGTAGGTTGCGACCTTGCCGCATGGGATCTGTTCCACAATCGAATATATAAGCTCGAAGAGGCTTTCGTTTTCCTTCATCGTTTGCCGCCTTTCAGCGTCCTCTCAAGCTCTTCGACGGCGTATGCGACAAAATCATCGTTGCAGCTGTGCGGAATCACCTTGTCGGCGGCACGCTTTGCGCAGTCGTAGGCATTTGAGGGAGCATACGAAATATCGGATTTTTCGAGCATAAGAGCGTCGTTTTCGTTGTCGCCGAGAGCGCACACTCTTTTTACTCCGAGGTGACGGCGCAGTTCTTCGAGAGCAAAGCCCTTGTCGGTTCTTGCCGACAGTATCTCGACGGAGAGTCTGTAGGTGCGAAGCACTCTCATTCCGTCGGGAAGCTCAAGAGAGGCAAGATAATCAAAAAGCTTCGCCGACTCCTCCTCGGTATCCGACCAAAAGTCGAGCTTTATCCACGGTGACGGGACGTCATTTTCCGAGAAGCCGGAAATATAGTTGCTCTTGCACGCAACTATCGACAAAAGAAGCTTTGCCGCAAGGCTTTCGGGGTTATAGATATTCATGACATTCATCGTTTCCGGGATAACGCTTCCGCTCGGAAAACGCTCTGCCACGAGCTTTGCGAAATCTCTCGCCCTCTCCGGCAGGCACTCCGAAAATACGACGGCGTCGTCTCCGCTTTTCGAGAAGTCGTATATCATGCCGCCGTTGTAGCAGATGCACGGCGCATTCGGCTTTATCCTGTCTCCGTACATCGAGAGATTATCGGGGTTTCTGCCCGACGCAAACGCAAAGAGTCCGCCGTTCGCCTTGAAGTACTCTATTGCGTCGATGTTTCTTTTTGACACGGTGCTGTCCTCCGAGAGAAGAGTGCCGTCCATGTCGCTTACCATGAGCGTACCGTCAAAAATCATTTTTCTTCCTTTCCGAGTCGGAGCGTTATGTAGTATGGGCATATATCGGAATACGTGCCGTCGTCGTTTCTGAAGCCGCCGTGTATAGTTCCGAGCTGAGTAAAGCCGATCTTTTCGTAAAGCTTTCTTGCCGCAGTGTTTGTCGCAACAACGGCGTTAAACTGAAGCACACGGAAGCCCTTTTCACCCGCAACCTTAACGCAGTCACGCACAAGCTTCTCTCCGACGTGCTTTCCCCTGCTATCCGACGAAACGGCATAGCTTGCGTTGCATATGTGACCGCATCTGCCGATGTTGTTGGGGTGAAGTATGTACATTCCGAGAACCTTTTCCGTGCCGTCGCCACACTTCTGCACAGCAGCTCCGCAATAGGTCTGCTCTGCGAAAAACTTTGCCGCCTCATCGTGCGAAAGCTCGTTTTCCTGCGGGAAGGCTATTCCGTCGCACACAACTTCGTTCCAAGCCGCACGCATACCGTCGATGTCGGCGTCGGTATATTCTCTTACAAATATTTCGTTTTCCATGGGTTATCCGCTCCTTGTTATTTATGGTATTTACCGCCCGAAGCGATATTGAAAGCACGGTACAGCTGTTCGAGAAGCATAACCCTCGCAAGTCTGTGCGGAAAGGTCATCTTCGACATCGAAAGCCGCAGATTGCACGAGCGTTTTACCTCGTCCGACAGCCCCTCCGAGCTTCCGATTATAAACGAAATGCCCGAATATCCCATCATGGGAAGCTCGCCGACAAGGTGCGCCAGCTCTTCGGAGGACATCTGTTTGCCCTCGATGCACATTGCGACCTTATAGTTCCTCGGCGAGACCGCACCCATGATTTTCGCTCCCTCTTTTGCGAGAGCGGCTGAAATTTCGGCGTCTGAGGGAGAATCCGAAAGTCTTTCATCCTTCACGACCTTTTCGTGAAAATCGCAGTACGCCCCGAGACGCTTTATGTATTCGTTCGCCGCTTCCTTGTAGTAGCTCTCTTTTTCGCCGCCGGCAAATATTATCTCGGCGTTAAACATAATCCCACTCCGTTCGATTTGTGTTGACAAAATTCCTCATAAGTGCTATACTGTACGCATAATTCTATCACAGTGCGGCGTATTTTTCTTCCGTTTTTTGAAAACAATCTGCGAATGGAAGCAAGCTGCTGCGCCGAAAAAGGAGTGAGTATGTTGGACGTCGGTAAGAACTTTACCGCAGAGGACGCCGCAAACGGAAAATGTTCGCCGTCCGAACTTTCGACAGATGAGTTTCTTCGCTATATTGCTCTTCTCTCAGAATCGCTCATCACCCCCTCCAAGCATTCCGAGGCAACCGCTGAGGATGTACTCGGCAGAAATTCCGACATTTCCTCTCTTTCGTCGGAAGAGCTTGTGCGGCTGTTTTTCATTCTCGTAAACAAAGAACCCGACGCCGACACGGCAAAGGCCCTTCTTTCAAAGTTCGGTTCTCCCGAGCGTGTGCTTGCCGCTCCGGTTGCCGCACTCGAAAATATTCCCGGGGTCGGCTTTGACACCGCAGTAAGGCTGAGTCTTGCTCACAGCACCGTCGTTCGTGCCCTGAGCGGAAGCGGCACCGCAAGGAAGACAAGCTCAAATCCCGCTAAAAATGCCGAGCATCTTCTTTCCGGCAGGATAAGCGCACTTTCGAGCGAATCGTTTGCGTATGTCTTTGCGGACGAAAAGAATAACTTAAGCAAGGTATTTGCGGTGCGAGGAGAAGCGTCGGCAGAAATATCGGTGTCGTCAGGCGAAATAATCGAAAACGCCGCCTACCTCGGAGCGCACACCGTTTTTGCCGCTCACAATCACCCCGACGGAGGAGCGGTATCACAGCGTGACATTGAATCGACGTCGGTTCTCCGTGAAAGGCTTGCGGCATTTTCGATAAAGCTTGAGGAGCATTTTGTCTTTTCGAGAGGAACCGCCGAAACAAAGGCAAAGACCTATTACATAATACATGACTACATAGATATTGCAAAGTAAAAACGGAGAGCGAACCGAAACACGCCCTCCGCATTTTTTATTGCTTTGTCTTTTTTCTCATGCCGAGCTTCATAAGCATAAGCACCGTCAGCACAACCGGGAAAATCGTCGCCGTAAGAATACCCGTTTTGAGATTGTCTCCGAACGCCGAAGCGGCAATTCCCACAAGTGTCGGACCGCTTGCACAGCCAAGGTCGCCTCCGAGAGCGAGGAAAGAGAACATCGTGTTTCCGCCGCCCTTTATAGACGCAGACGCAGTGCTGTAGGTACCGGGCCAGAGTATGCCGACCGAGAAGCCGCAGACAGCAACTCCGATAAGGGAAACAACCGCCGACGAAGAAAGCGACACGGTGAGGTAGCCGATGATGCAGAGTATACTGCTGTAGAGCATCGTCTTTTCGAGATCCATTTTGTCGCCGTATTTGCCGTAAATGACTCTTGAAATGCCCATGAGAACCGCAAAGAGTGCGGGACCCACGAGGTCTCCGAAGGACTTCGATATTCCGAGTGCGCTCTCGACAAAGGCGCTTGCCCACTGTCCGACGGCAAGCTCGCAGGCACCGGAGCAGGTGATAACGAGAAGCAGTATAATGAACACACGGTTCTTGAACAATTCGCCGAGCGTGAGCTTCTTTTCACCCTCCGGTACAAGCTCGCACAGCGGAAGCTTTATGAATACTATGCCGTTGACTATCGGGAGAATCGCCCATATAAGCGAGAGAATCTTCCAGTTGTGAATGCCGAAAACCGCAAAGAAAGCCGTTGACACGACAGCAACCGCCACGCTTCCCCAGCAATAGAATGAGTGAAGCAGGCTCATGGTTCTGTCCTTGTGGTCATTGGGACACGCCTCAACGACGGGGCTCACTACAACCTCGATAAGTCCTCCTCCTATTGCGTAGAAGAAAACCGAGATGAGTATTCCGGCAAAGGGCGGCATACCGGGCATTTCCGGGAGAACCGTCAGAAGAATAAGTCCGAGAGCCGCAAAGGCGTGGGCGATGAGAAGCGAAGCTCGGTAGCCTATTTTATCGATAAAGAAAGCCGAGGCAAAATCAAGGCAGAGCTGAATGAGAAAATTCAGTGTGATAAGTGCCGTGATAAAGCTGAGCGGTATTCCGTAGGACTGCTGAAACGTAACGAACAATAGAGGTGCGAAGGTGTTGACGACAGCCTGAATAATATAGCTCACAAAGCAGGCTGCTATCGTCTTGTTGTAGTTTTGCTGCATGATAAATGTACTCCGTTGCAAAAATGTAATTCGATTATGCGCCGATATTCTCCGCGATAAAGGAGTATACTCCGGATTCAAGCTCGAGGACGATTTTTCCCGAGTCCTTCGATACGACGCTCAATCCCGAAACGCCGCTTTCGACCTTATTTCCGCTCTCGCTCACAACGGCATTACCGGATATCGGGAGAGTAAGCGTTGCCGAGGTGTTTGCAGGCACGGTGCATTCGTAGGTGTAGCCTTTCTCGGTCTTCTTCCACGCGCTCTTTATTACGCCGTTCGCCGAGACATATTCGCCGTTTGCATACTCAAGGCTTTCGGGCTTCGGAGAAAGGTCAAAATGTTTGTAACCGGCGTTCGTGTGAACACGATCGTGGTCTATGCCGAGTATATCCGTGTAGAGCCAGCGCACGGGAGAACCCTGTACGTAGTGGTTGTGCGAACCGCCTGTATAGCTCTCCCACGTCGTCGTTGCGTCCATGGTCACGGGGTAAAGGAGCGACGGTGCTTTCGTGTTGCGAAGAAGCTTATATGCGGCGTCGGTTTTGCCGTTGTCGGAAAGTGCGTCGAGAATGTAGCTTATACCGATGAAGCCCACAGTCTGACAGCCGTCCGAGCTTTCGATGAGTGCGCAGAGCTTATCCGCAGCAGCGCTCTTCTTTTCGGGAGTTTCGTAGAGGTCGAAGTAAAGACCCATAACGTAGGAGGTCTGAGAATTTGCTTTCGAGGTGACGCCGTCCTCTTCGAGGAAGTTTTTGCGCCAAGCGTCGGCAAACTTTCCGGAAAGCTCACTGTAGTATGCCGCATCGTCGGTATTTCCGAGAATTTCGGCGACTTCCGAGATAAGAGAACACGAATAAGCGGTGTATGCCGTCGCAATTTCGGAATACGAAGTTTCACGCTTCACAACGTCTTTGCCGTTTCCGCCGTATTCCTTTTCGCTGTAGCCGAAGTTCTCTTTACCGTTATTGTATGCAAGATGGTCGCCGTAGTTACCGTCTTTTCTGACGTAGTCGCCGTTCTCGGGGTCAAGCTTATACTTCAGAAGATACGAAATCCAAGCCTTCATGGAGTCGTAATTCTGTACAAGGATATCACGGTTTCCGTACTGCATATAAAGCTCATACGGTATCGTGACTATGGCGTCCGACCAGCCTGCCGGGGTTTTTGTCGTGTTCGACGTGCCTCTCGATGGAATTATCTCGGGGACTGCGCCGCCGTCCGACATACTCGAACGCATCATTTCGAGGAAATTACCGTAAATACTTCTGACATCGGAATTGAACGCCGCTGTTTTTGCGAAAATCTGCGCATCTCCCGTCCATCCGTTCTTTTCACGTGTCGGGCAGTCGGTGAGATTCGATACAAAGTTGCTTCTCTGCGACATGAGCGTATTCTCATAGTAGCGGTTGAGAAGTGCGTCCGAGCTTTCAAAGCTTCCGGTTCTCTTCGTGTCGTTCGATATCATATATGCTGTGACATCGTCTTCCTTAACTTTCTCGGAAAGTCCCTCTATCATGAGGTAGCGGAAGCCGTGATAAACAAGCGTGGGAGAAAAAGTCTCGCCGCCGGCGTCGCCACGGAAGATATAGGTGTCGGTGCCGTTGTGACCGAGCATATAGCCCGTCTCGGGTTTGCCGGTTTCGGAGTTAAGGTACTCACCGTAGGTAAACGTCACGCTCTTTCCGCTCTCGCCGTTCATCTTGACCGATACGGTGCCCGCCATGTTCTGACCGAAGTCGCAGACATACACGCCCTCTTCGGGGTTTGTGACGGCAATCGGACGGTAGGCCGTTATTTTTCTCACAGGCTCAGTTGCCTCCGCAGTAAGCGTACCGGGAGTAAACGTACCCTGCATGAGAAGGTCGGGAGAGGTGCAGACCTTTGCGTTCTGCCAATCGGAACAGCCGCCGTAGAGAGACATATCACTCTTTTCGAGTCTTGCGTCGTACCGCTCACCGTCGTAGAAGTCCGCACTGACGACAGGCCCTGCACTCGAGTACTTCCAGCCGTCGCCCGTGACAATGCTTTCCTCGCTGCCGTCCTCGTAAATGAGCACAAGCTTTGCGATAAATGCGTTTTTGTCGCCGTAAGAGCCGCCGACTATGGAGGAATTGTACCAGCCGTCGCCGACAATCGCCGCTATGGCGTTCTTCTCTGTGATAAGGCTTGTTACGTCGTAGGTCTGATAGTAAATCTTTTCGTTGTACGCCGTTCTTCCGGGAGAAAGAAGCGAATCGCCGAGCTTTTTGCCGTTGAGGTAAACCTCGTATGCGCCGAGTGCCGAGGCATAGAGTCTTGCTCCGACGACGCTCTTCTCGGTCATGAAGTCGTATCTGTACATCGGAACGCCGCCCTTTTCACCGTCGTAGAGTACTCCGCCGGATTCGTCAAGTATGCGGATATACTCAAACTCTGCGCTTTCTCCGCCGGAAAGTCTTTCACGCACCTTGCCTATCGGGAAAGGATCGACGTTGTTTGTGGAGACAAGCTTGTCGTTTATGTAGGTTGTGATAATGCCGTCGTTTATCTTGATGCTCATTGTGACGGGTGCCTTTGAGGCGTCCTCCGCCGCAGGGAACATATCCTTGAGCGACACCTCGGGAAGATAGCTCCATGAGCCTGCGTTGTAAATGTGCGGACGAAGCACGGCATAGCCCTTGTTCGAGGTGTTGAACTGCCACATATAGTAGAAGTCCTCGTTCTCGTTGAAGCCGAACGACACACCTGCGGCGTTTTTGCCGAGAGTAAACTTCGCCTCCACCCTGCCGACCGTATCGCCGCAATAGTATTCGTCCTCGCAGATCCACACCGCATCCGACATACCGCCGTCCATGAGTCCCGTTTCAAAGTACGCGACTTTGCTCTTCACTTCGCCGGACTTTGCGGTATTCGCCGTAACCTGCCAATAATATCTGCTCGACTTTGCGAGTCTGCCGACAAGCACGGGAGTTTTGGGAACGTTTTCATCCTCTGCGTCAACCTCCGCTTCAACAAGCGGCATAACGGCAAAGTTGTCCGCCGACTCAACGACTCCGGAATCCCAGACGTTATAGTCGCCGCTTGCAAGAAAGTCGGGCGAGGTGGCAACGCCTATTCTGTAGGAGAGCTGTTTCTCGCCTCTGACATCGGCAGGAGATGCGTAGTACCACTCAAACCGAGGCGAGGAATTGTCCATGCCTATGGGATTTGTGAGGTTGTCGGTCGTCATGCCCCGTATCTCTGTCTTTGACGGGAGTGAGGTATCGGGAGCTTTTGCGTTCTCGGTGAGGTAAGTTTCGTAGTCGAACTCACCCTTAACGTCGCCGGCAAAAACGAGGTCGCATCTGCCGTTCTCATAGCTCTCGACTCTCTCGGGTGCAAAAAATGCGTCGTATACAACGCCGACAGCTTTCAGTATGCCGTAGCGCACGTTTGACACAGCGACAAGCTTATCGCCGAAATTTCTGAGTGCGTAACCGTTTGCGGGAGCTATAGCAAGGAGATTCGAAGCGTCGTCAGACTTTCCGCCGAAAACGATAAGCCCTCTCGCCGAACCGACCTTTTCGTCGCCCTCGGAAATTATCGGAAGTCTCGTTCCTGTGAGGTCGTAGATTTTATCCGTAAGGTCCGCTATGGCATTTCTTTCGGTGAGAGTCACCTCGTCTCCGACGACGACGGCGCATTCTGCAAGCGGCGCCTGACCGACGAACGCAGTCTTTATCGGGTATTCGTGTTCGTACCTGTAAGCGACGTCCTCGCATTTAAGCGTTCCGTCCGAAAGCTTCGGAAGAAATTCTTTTATGAAATACTCCGCCGCCGCTTTGAGTGCCGAAGGGGTTTTTGCGGCGATGTATATCTTGTGACCTGCGCCCTTTATTTCGTAGTCGCCGTCCTTAAAATCCGAAACGTCGATGTTTCCGTCTCTGTTTGTCGTGCCGACGAGTATCTCCTTTGCAGGGGGATTGTCCTTTCCGGCGAAGTCGGTTTTTATTTCGGCGTCGTTATAGCCGAGGTCGGCAAAGGCGTCCTTTATCTCCTTTGAGATATCGAGAACGTCGGTGTCGGCGCTGTCCGAGCGGATAATGACATAGCCGTTCAGCGTGTCGTCAACGACTTCCTCCGCATTTTCGGACGCAAGCCACGGTATAAACCTTGCAATTCCGTCGGGAATACTGCATGAAGTGAGCGAAAACGTGAGAATCACCGCAAGCAGTACCGCCGCCGTTTTTGCGGCAGTCTTATTGATTATCATTTTACGGTACTTCCTTTCTCACCGTTCTTTATTTTTCTTCGACGAAATGAACAAGCTTGCTCGAGAGGTCGCCGACAGCTTTGTTCGTAAGGTTGAGACCTGCGTTCATGAGCGTGTCTCCGAAGTACACTCTTCCCGTCTCGGTGTCACGGTATTTCTTATCGGGGCAGAGTCCCTTGAGCTTGACGTAGTAGCGTGAGCCTATCTTGTCACGGTCGATGACAAAGGTAAGTATAGCCTCGTCCTTATTCTCGGAGACATAGTTCCATGCGCAGTAGCCTTTCTTATCGAAGGGAGAAACGAGTCTGTAGAAATCGCCGTAATGGATGCAATTGTAGAACTCATGATATCTTGCAACCTGTCTCTTTACCTCTTCCTTTTCCTCGTCGCAGAGCTTATTGAGGTCAAGCTCGTATCCGAAAGAACCTGCCATTGCGACGTTTCCTCTTGTCACGAAGCTCGACGCACGGTGAGTCTGATGGCACGGGCTTGCCGAAACGTGTGCGCTCATTGCAGACGCCGGGTAAACGTATGACGTGCCGTACTGTATCTTGCATCTTTCGAGAGGATCGGTGTCGTCGCTCGTCCAAATCTGCGGACTGTAACAGAGCATTGCCGGGTCGAAACGTCCGCCTCCGCCGGAACAGCCCTCAAGGAGAAGCTTGGGGTAATTCTTCATGAGTCTGTCGAGGAGCGCATAAAGTCCGAGAATGTATCTGTGCTCCGCTTCACCCTGCTTTTCGGGCGGAAGTGCGGCGGAACCGATCTCGGTGAGATTGCGGTTGAAGTCCCACTTTATGTATTCGACATTCGCACTGTCGAGAATGGAGGCTATTCTGTTATAGACAAAATCCACGACCTCTTTTCTCGAAAGGTCGAGAACCATCTGATTTCTGTCAAGAGTCCTTGAACGCTCTCCTGCGTGGATAACCCAGTCGGGATGCTCCATATACACCTTGGAGTTCGAGGAAACCATCTCCGGCTCGAACCACACGCCGAGCTTCATTCCGAGGGAGTTTATTCTCTCAGCAAGACCCTTTATGCCGTTCGGGAGAAGCTTTGTGTTTACCTCCCAGTCTCCGAGACCGCCGAACTCGCCCTCACGTCCGGAGAACCAACCGTCATCCATAACAAGCATCTCTATTCCGAGAGCCGCCGCGCCTTTCGCTATTTCGTATAGCTTATCCTCGTTGAAATCGAAGTAGGTCGCCTCCCAGTTGTTTATGAGTATCGGGCGCTTGTTGTCTCTCCAATAGCCGCGGCAGAGGTTCTTGTTGTAGAGTCTGTGGTAGATACGGGACATCTCGCCGATACCCTTGTTTGTGTAGACAAGAACCGCTTCGGGAGTTGTGAAGCACCCACCGGGGTCAAGCTTCCAGATGAAGTCGTGCGGATTTATGCCGGCAAGTATTCTTGTTGTGTCCTCATGCTGAACCTCAGCGGTTATCGCAAAGCTTCCGCTGTACACAAGGCTTATTCCGTAGGCGTCGCCGGAATCCTCGGTGGTGTCGTGCTTCACTATTGCCGCAAAGGGGTTGTGGTTGTGTCCGGACGAACCCTTCTTCGAGGAAACCTCGGTTATTGCGTGCGTGAGCGGCACTCTCTCGACAAAGCGTTCAGCCGCCCATTTGCCGTAGATGTGGATAAGCTCGAAGTCGTCGCCGTAGAAATCGAGGCACAAGCTGTGCGCACTCTCGATATTAAAGGAAGCATCGCCGCAGTTCTTTATTCTTGCGTGTCTTGTGATGACGCCGATTTTTTCAAAGGCAGTGTACACGAGAGTAACAACCGCACCACTGTCACGGTCCTCAAGGTCAATCTCAAGCGTCTTTGCCTCGGAATCGTCGTTAAGATATGTGGACGGCATACCGTCAAGCTCGGGCTTACCGTCGATTATTCTGTAGCCCTTGTATATAATCTTTGTAGCACTGCACCCGGTCTTGTCTCTTATCGAGAGTGCGGATATTCTGAAGTCGCCGACGCCGTTTACGGAGTACTCCTGCGGCTGTGCGTCGAGGGAGAAGCGGCGTGTAAGTCCTGCCTCTATGGGGTTGGGGTGGAACGGCTCGCCGATGTAGGAGACAAGGTACGCCGTGTCGTCGTCGCTTATGTGTGCGCCGTAGTATACGTGTTTGAGGAAGTCTGCCTCTCCTATCTGCATTATGTACGTCGTGTCGCCTGCGTCGAGTCTGAAAAGTTTTTTGTCTTCTATAAATCTTATTGCCATTTTTCTTTTTCCTTTCTCGGTTGATTTTTCACGCATTGCCAGCATGGTTATACATTGTAAGTATACCACAAGCTTCCGCATTTGTCAAGAAATATCGTCCGAATAAAAGCAAAACGGCGATGAATCAACACCGCCGCATATTCACAAATCGCTCACGCACTTATAGACCCTCTCGTACACGACCTTTTTCATTCCGAGGTACTCCGCCTCTTCTATTGCCCTGCCGTAGGTCATAATGAGAAGCGGAACAGACGGACGCCCTTTCGACACCGACGGCTGTATGTAGGGGTAGTGATTGAGTACAAAACCGTTTCTTTCGTAGAACGCAACTCTCCTTTTCGTGAGGTCGTCCTCCGGCGGCTCAACCTCGAGGCACATCGGCTTATGCGTCATTGAGGCAAGCTCACGCAGCATATCGCTTCCGACGCCGCCGTTTCTCTTTTTCGGCGACACGGCAAAGTGTTCGATGAAAAGCACCTCGTCAAAGTCCCACGCCGCAAGAAAACCGACGGTTGCACCGTTTTCACCGCACTTTACGTAAATTTTATATGCCGGGTCGCAAAACAGTGCTTTCTGCTCCTCATACGGTCTGTACTCTGTTTCGGGAAAGCTTTCGTCCATTATCGCATAAACTTCGTCAAATCCGTTATCCTTTGTTATAAGTTCAAGCATTCACTTTGTTACCTTTCGTTTTATCAGTCACGTTCCGCACTGAGGAAGCTGTTTTTCGTACTTTTTAAGAGAAGCAGCAGCGCACGTCCGACCGCCTCACGTGTGGTTTCGTCGAGGTCTTTCACGGAGCGAAGCACCTTGAGTGCGCTCTCCACAGGGTTCTCGCCTATCTCACGGACAGTGCTTGCGTCGGTTTCCAAAACGATGCCGTAAAGAGCGTCAACAAGCTTTTCACGCTGTTCCTTCGTCATGGAGGCAATCCACGTTTTCAGCGTTTTGTCAACGAATTTGCTTCCCTCGTCCACCTCTTCGACGTAGGAAAAGCCCGTCCGTCTCACGCTCCAGGAATATATATCGTGCTGCATTATTCCGACGTATGCGCTGTAAACTATGGTGTACTTTTCCTCGTGACCGAGAAGCATTCCCACAACCGATGACTGCGGCACAAAGGTTCTCACTCTGTCACGTATCGTTTTGTATCCCTCGGACGCAAGAACCTCGTCGCCGAAGCCCGGACCGTCGTAGTTGTAAACGGTCTTTATTCTGTTCTGCACGTCCTCATCCGCAAACGCCGACGCATACACCGCAAGGTTTCCGCCCTTTGAATGTCCTCCGACGGTAAGCTCATCACCGCCCTTACCGACGACGTTTATGTACTTCGCCGCAAGTTTTTGTGCCGTCACTTCACCAAAGCTCATGTTTAAGTCCTCTTTCCAGCCGACGAGCGTGTTGTCCGTCCCACGGAACGAAATATAAGACTCCCCGTCACGAAAACGCACCGTCACTGCGGAAAACTGCGTCTGTGTCTCTTCGTCAATCTTATTCACGAAGTTTGAAAGCACGGCGTTTTCGTATCTCGGACTGCGCAAAAGCGACGCCAAAAGCCGAACGTCCTCCTTTTGAAGCACAAGATTGCCGATATCCGGCATTGCAAGCATGGTTTTTGCCGCCTCGGCTATCGTGACCGTCGAATTTTCGTCGGCGAACAGGTCGGTTTTCTCAAACGGCAGATACGAAAGCCTTGCTAAAATAGCACCGTCAAGCTCGTTGGATTCGCTGTCGTCGAAGCTTAAATCGCCGCGCCAGTAGAGGTAGTCAAAAATATCGGAAGCCATAATTTCCTCCTCAAAATGATTGTTCCGTACTCATTATATTACTCTTTACGCAAAATGTTATTCTTTTACGCCGCGCGCAGCACGAGAAGAAGCGTGCCGAAAACAAGAGCGGCAAGTCCGACGGCGGCTCTTTTGGTGAGCTTTTCGCCGAGTACGATGCGTGAAAACGCCACGGTCACGAGTATGCTGAGCTTATCTATCGGCACAACTACGCTTGCCGGTCCCGTTTGGAGCGCTCTGTAATAAGCGAACCACGAAAGTCCCGTCGCAGCACCGGATATAGTGAGAAAGAAGAGATTTTTGCCCTTTATCTTGCCCATGTCGGACATTCCGCCGGAAGCCGCCACGACAATCCACGCCATCACAAGAACGACTGTTGTGCGTATCGCAGTGCCGAGGTCGGAGTCTATACCGGCGATGCCTATCTTGGCAAGAATTGAGGTTGCCGCAGCAAACACTGCGGATAAAAGCGCCCAGACTATCCAGCCGTAATTCTTATCTTCGCCGCCATTCTTTTCGGACGGCTTATGTACGTCTATCATGAGGTAGGTTCCGAGAGCGATGAGAAACATGCACACCGCCTTTATGGGAGTAATCCCCTCTCCGAGACAGATTGCCGCAAGAAGCATTGACATGACGGTACTCGATTTATCTATCGGAGCGACCTTATTGGCGTCTCCGCTTTGCAGTGCCTTGAAATAGCAGAGCCACGACGCCCCGGTCGCAAGTCCCGACAGCACAAGGAACACCGCCGTTTTCGCATTTATATCGGCAATACCGCAGAGCGTACCTCTGACAGCGGCAAGAAGCCACGCAAACATGAAAACCACCGTAGTGCGCACGGCAGTCGCAAGATTTGAGTTTATATTCTTAACGCCGACCTTGGAAAGAATAGCCGTGATACCGGCAAAAAACGCCGAAGCAAAGGCGAAAATCATCCACATATAAAACGCCTCTCAATCTGTAAGCTCAAGTATATTCTATCACCCATTTACAGCCGTGTCTTTTCTTATTTGTAACAAAATCTCCGCACACAAAATATAGCGCCCGTCTCCGCTTTTATGGGGACGGGCATTATAATCAAACGATGTTTCCGTTTGCGTCAACCCACTTTCCGGACTCGGGGTCGATGCATATAACCTGTTTCATGAGGTCCGTATCGAAAATCTGCTGACCGAACGTCTGGTAGTATCCG